>NZ_JBITDI010000001.1:385505-811166 GCF_044454005.1 Nocardia sp. NPDC051570
TCGCTAACGCTCGGCTCCGCCGTAAGGCACAAGACCGCTGCGCTGATGGTTCCCTCGCTCCGCTCGCTCACTTCTCGTCCCCCTGATGCAGGTAGACGCCGTCGCGGCCGTCGTGTTCGGTCAAGAGCACGGAGATGTCCTCGCTGCGGGAGGTGGGCACGTTCTTGCCGACGTAGTCGGCGCGGATGGGTAGTTCGCGGTGGCCGCGGTCGATGAGCACCGCCAGTTGTACGGCGCGGGGGCGGCCCAGATCGCGCAGGCCGTCCAGGGCCGAGCGCACGCTGCGGCCGGAGAACAACACGTCGTCGACCAGGATCACCAGCGCGTCCTCGATGCCGCCCTCGGGCACCGAGGTGCGCTCGAGCGGGCGATGGGGGCGATTGCGCAGATCGTCGCGATACAGCGTGATGTCCAGCGAACCCACGGCCGGGCGCACGCCGGAGAACTCCTCGATCCGATCGGCCAGTCGCGCGGCCAAACCCGTTCCGCGCGTGGGGATTCCGATCAACACCACCCGAGGGATGCTCGGGTCCTGGGAATCGAGAGCCGTCTTCTCGATGATCTGATGCGCCATCCGCGCGATGGTCCGGCCGACATCCTGAGCGGACAACAACTCCCGCCCGGCCCGCACCCACTCGGGGTCGTGCCGTTGCGAATACTCGCCCGCACTCGACCTGGCGGCCCGATCCTCGGGCACGGCCATGCCGACCTCCTTCCCCGCCTCACCGGACGGTCCTTTAAAGGATGTCTTCCGGCGAGAGAGCCTAGCAGCGAACCGGCGGGCAGGCCCCATCGGGGTGCCGGTTGTGAGCGCCGCCACCTGGGCGAATGCCCACAAATCGCCCCCAGGCGGTTTCGGGGCGGTCCGAGGCGGAGGTGCTCGCTGGGGTAGACCGTCATCGCTCTGTCCCGCCGTGCTCGCGGCTTGGTGGTTGCCGATCTCGCGCTCGCCGCCGTGTTCATCACCGTCCCGGCGCCGTGGGATCTGCTCGGCACGCTGCCGCTCGGCGTCGCGGGCCATGAAGGGTCCGCGATCATCGTAGGGCTCGACGGCTTAGGTCTGCTCGGCCGTCGAGCATGGCAGGCGCGGCCGCCGGTGAGCCGAGGAATCGGAGCGTGCTCTCGATCACGCAGTGCGGGTCTTCGGTAGCGGGGAAATGGCCGATGTTGTGCAGGCATTGCACGCGGACATCGGTTGCCAGTGGGCCGAACTCGCTCATCGTGCTGATCGGTAGCAGCGGATCGCGGTCGCCCGCCAGGACGAGGGTGGGCGTGCGCAGGCGCGTCCAGCGGTATTGGCCGATGAGTAGGCGCGGGATTTCGCGCAGGAGGAGATTGCGGTAGTAGCGGACGGTCGCTCGGACGCGGTCGGGTTCGCGGAACTGCGCGGCGAACAGGTGGCGGTCCTCGGGTGTCATGGTGGCGGACCGGTAGATCCAGTGGCGCAGCGCCCAATTCGGTATCGCCGAGGAGGCCAGCCGGGGGCCGAGCAGCGGGGCGGCATTGGCCGCGATATGCCACAGCCGGGGGGCGTTGGCGAGGATGCGGGGCGTCGGCCGCACGAACGGGCTGGCCGTATTGAGCACGATGTATCGCGAGACCCGTTCCGGAAAGCGCAGGGCCAGAAGGTATCCGACGAGCCCGCCCCAGTCGTGGCCCATGACGTGGAAGCGGGTCACCCCGAGCCGGTCGAGCAGACCGATCACATCGTCGGCCATGACGCCGGGGCTGTATCCGCTCGGGGGCGCGTCGGTCCAGCCGAGGCCGCGTAGATCCGGGCAGATGATGCGGTAGTGCTCCGACAGCGGGCCGATGATGTGACGCCACTGCCACCAGTGCTGCGGCCAGCCGTGCAGCAGGACAAGCGGTTCGCCGCGGCCCGCGAGCGCCACATGGGTCCGCAGACCGCCGACGTCGATGAATCGGTGTTCGACACCGTCGAGTTCGGGCATCTCGCGCGGGGTCATCGCGCGTCCTCGGCCGTGCGGGTCCGGCTCACGAACATCGCGATCGCGGTGGCCACCAGCGCCGGTTGATCCTCCGGTGAGAGGGTGCCCGCCCCCGGTATCCACTCGATGCGGGCATCGCGGAAATCGCCCGCCAGGCGATGGGCGTAGCGGGTCGGGAACAACGGATCCTCGGTGGACCAGGCCAGCAGCACCGGTCGGCCGAAGGTGGTGAACGCCTTTGCCGCGGCGATCGTATGCCGCCGGTCGAGGCCGCGCAGGACGCGCCGCAGATCGGCGCGGATATCGCGTGCGACCCCGGCCGGGAGCGCGTAGGAGTCGATCGCCTCGCGTGCGAGGGCGCGTTTACTCAGCGCGCCGAAGGCCAGCGGTAATCTGCGCACGGCCGGAATCCGCAGTGCCGCACCCAATGTCGCGACGCCGCCGGGCAACCGGGCGACGAGCTTCAGATAGCCGAAGCGCGGGGGCGGGAAGTTCTCGTAGGCATCGCACGAGGTGAGCACGAGCCTGGCGATCAGGTCGGGACGCGCCGCGGCGACCAGTTGGCAGATCGCGCCGCCGGTATCGTTGCCCACCAGCGTGACCGGGCCGAGGCCCAGCGCCTCGATGGTGTCGATGACCAGCCGTGCCAGACCCGGCGGATCCAGATCGGCATCGGGCATCGATATCCGGTGTGATCCGAACGGGAGATCGATGGTCACGCAATGGAATTCATGAGCCATCCGGGGAACGACGCGCCGCCAGAGGTTCGCGTTGACCAGCAGGCCGTGCACGAATACGACCGGCTCCCCCTCCCCTCGTTCGAAGATATCGATCGCGCCTGCGGGCAGCGCGAGTTCACGGCGTGCGCCGAGTGCGGAATCGCGCCATATCGGACGGGCTTCGGTCGTCTGCATCGTCATCTGAGGCCTCCCCTGTGGTCAGTGACGTCGAATGTCGCTCCAAACTAACAAACAGGCTGCCTGTTTTCAATAGAATGGCGATACGATGCCCCGACACGTGCGGAAGGGTGGCGATGGGCAGGCAGGCCGAACGATCCGAGTCGACCAGGGCGGGCCTGGTGGCCGCGGCGCGCGAACTGTTCGCCGAGCGCGGATACGCTGCCGTCGGCACCCCCGAGGTGGTCGAGCACGCCGGGAGTTCGCGTGGCGCGCTGTATCACCACTTCAAGGACAAGCGAGAGCTGTTCCGCGCGGTCTACATCCAGATCGAACAGGAGATCGTCCAGCAGGTCACCGAGGCGCTCGCCGCCGAACGGTCCGCCGAGCCGATCGCCGCACTGCAAGCGGGCCTGCGTACCTTCCTCACGACCTGCGTTGAGCCGGAACGCGTTCGGATCATGCTGATCGACGCCCCGTCCGTGCTGGGCTGGCAGGAGTGGCGCTCGCTCGACGAGCAGTACGGACTCGGGCTGATCATGACGGGCCTCGAGGCCGGTGTGGACGCGGGCGCGCTGCGCTGGGATATCGCGCGGCGACCAGCGGCGCTGATGATCCTGTCCGCGCTGGGCGAGGCGGCGCTCTACATCGCCAATGCCGAGGATCGCGAAATCGCGCGCCAGGAAACCGAACCCACGATCCTCGCCCTGCTCGACGGATTGCGCACGCGATAGACGTTCGCTGACCGAGCCGAGTTCGTACGCCGTAAATCGACATGTGCGATGCTGTCGGAGTGAGCAATGAAGCTGACTTCTCCGAGCCCCAGAGACTCGCCTTCGCCGGGCAGGGCGGTATCACGCTGGCAGCCGAGGGCTGGGGACCCGAGGACGGTCCCCTCGCGGTATTCCTGCACGGCGGCGGCCAGACCCGGCATTCCTGGAAGGAATCCGGGGCCGCGCTGGCCAAGGCCGGTATGCGGGCGGTGCTGCTCGACGCGCGCGGACACGGCGAAAGCGATTGGGCCCCCGACGGGAACTACGGCCGCGAGGCGATGACCGCGGATCTACTCGGGATTCTCGCCGAGCTGGGCCGACCCGCGATCGTGGTCGGGGCGAGCATGGGCGGGCTGACCGCACTGCTGGCCACCGCGCGCCCGGGCCACGAGCGGATCGCCGGACTGGTCCTGGTCGACGTCGTGCCACGCCCGGAGCACAAGGGCGTCGAGCGGGTGCTGAACTTCCTTGCCGGAAATCCGGAAGGCTTCGACACCCTCGACGAGGCCGCCGACGCCGTCGCGGAATACCTGCCCCATCGCCCCCGCCCGCGCAGCACCGACGGCCTGCGCCGCAACCTGCGCCTGCGCGAGGACGGCCGCTGGTACTGGCATTGGGATCCGGCCATGCTCTCCGGCGGCGGCGAGGACATCGAACTACATACCGAAACCCTCGAACAGGCGGCCCGCCACCTGACCATCCCCGTACTACTCATCCGCGGCCGCCTCTCCGACGTGGTCAGCGCCCAGGGCGTAGCCGACTTCCGAAACCTGGTGCCGCATATGGAGTATGTCGAGATCGGCGGCGCGGCGCACACGGCGGCCAGCGATGTGAACGACGAATTCTCCGATGCAGTGGTCGATTTCGTGCGGGCCCATCTCGAAATGGGCTGAGGCGCTGGTCAGTTCCGTGGAGTTGACGTGGTTATCGGCTGGCGAGGGCTGCGGCTTCGATGTCGTAGTCGTGGACGGCGGGTTCGTAGAGGGTGACCGTTCTGCCTGAGTCCAGGCGTAATCCGTTGGCGCGGGAGCCTTGTTGGATTTCGGCGGTGCGGGGGCGGCGTAGGTGTTCGTAGCGGGTCAGGGCGGCGGGGGCTTCGGTGGCGGGGATGCCTCGGATCAGGGTGGCCAGGGCCATTCCGTCCTCGATGGCCTGGTTGGCGCCCTGGCCCATATGGGGCAGCATGGGGTGGGCCGCGTCGCCGAGTAGGGCGAGTCGGCCATGGGTCCAGCGGGGCAATGGGTTTCGGTCGTAGAGGCCCCAGCGGAAGGTCGTCTCGACCTGGGCCAGCAGTTCGGTCAGTTGTGGGTCCCAACCGGAGAACTCCGCGGCCAGCGTCGCGGGATCGCCTGGGGCCGACCATGATTCGCGCATCTGTTCGTCGGCGGGGACGAATCCCACGTAGTTGCGCAGCTCGCCCGCGCGCATCCCGAAGGTGAGGAAGTGCTTGCCCTGGCCGGTCCACATGACCATGGCGCTCCGCGGCCAGTCGGGCACCCGGGATGCCGGTAGGGCACCGCGATAGGCGATCATGCCGGAGAACACCGGCGGCTGCGGCTCGACGACGTAGTGCTGGAGTGCGGAATGGATGCCGTCGGCGGCGATGACGATATCGGCCTCGACACTCGAGCCGTTGTCGAAGGTGACCTCCGCCGACCGGTCCCCTTGGCGGAACGCGGTGCATCGATGTCCGGTATGAAGCACCGCGCCGGGCAGGGCCCCGGCGAGGGCTTCGATGAGGTCGGGACGGTAGATGCCCAGGATGGAGCCGTCGACGCCGAAGTTCTCGTACCCGGCCGGGGATCCGTCGGAGTGACGGTAGGAGATCCCCTCGACCGGGACCGCGCGCCGGGCCACCTCCTGATCGACACCCAGCCGCCGCAGCACCCGCATGCTGTTGGGCGCGAGCCCCACGCCGGCACCGACCTCGCCCAGGCGGGCGGCCTGCTCGTAGAGCCCGACCTGCGCCCCGGCCGACCGCAACGCAAGCGCCGCGGCGAGGCCGCCGATCCCGCCGCCAACGATCGCCACACGAATCGAACTCATCGCAACCTCCGTACGTGTAAATCACTCGGTAGCAGTCGATTTCAGTGTATGGCACTCAAGAGTGCCATGTCGATACTTGAACGTGCCCGGATGGCCCTTTAGGATGTCAGCGCACGAGATCTCATCCGGAACCCTTGGAGGCGACGATCACCGATCGAGCCGGCACCCTTGCGCAGCAGAAGCGCGACCTGACGGTCGACGCGATCCTTCGCGCCGCCCGCCGCGGGATGGACGAATACGGTCTGGACGTGACCGTCGAGACCATCGCCGAGCTGGCCGATGTGGGCAGGCGAACGGTGTTTCGCTACTTCGCCACCCGCGACGACCTGTTGAGCGAGGCGATCACCGCCACGGCCGCCGAGGTGTTCACGATCCTCCCGCGCTACGACGGCGGCGACTGGCAGGCCTGGCTCGACGAACTCACGCAGGTCCTGCACGATTCGGTGGCGGGCGGCGGGCGCAAGATGTGGGAACTCAAGACACGCCGACTGCCGCCGCAGCTGGCGGTGACCTACGAACGGCTGCGGCAGGCGCTGCGCGAGATGTACGCCGCCACGGCCGCCACCCTCTGGGAGGCCGCGGGAGGCCGCGGCGCGGCGCCGGACAGATTGCGACTGAGCGTGGCAACCCATTTAAGCCCGATGTTCACCCAGGCCGTCCTGCTCGATGCCGACGGCACCCCGGAACTCGCCGCTCAACTCGCGGCCAGCGGTATCACCGCCACCTTGCGTGAGCTACTCGCTGGGCCGAGTGCGGCGTCCGGTATGGACTAGAGAGTCGGCGCGGTAGGTCGAGATGTACTGTGCCGCGGCATACTTCGGTCCGATGAACCCGTCGGGGCAAGATACGGGAACCCGCACGCTGCGCGAGACCGGCGCCCACCCTCGGGAGGTGTTCCAGTTGCCGGTCCACGTCGCCGCGCGGCCAGGGTCGGTCACCGAGCGCTGATCGACCCCGTCGTTCATCGACAGCGCCTGTGCGTCAGGGCCTTTCGAACAGGGACGAATACTTGGTGGCGCTCTTGTCGGCTTCGACGGGCGTCGGCTGCTCGGCCAGGTTCGCGGGGTCCGCGGCGGTCGTGTTCTCGTTGGCGTTCTCGAGGCTGGAGAAGACCGGGGGCTTCGGTTTATCGGTGCTCATGGTTCCCTTTCCTGCACGGCGACACAGGGTTTCGCCGCATGCGATATGGATCTGGTCGATCGGGTTGTGCAGTGATGATGGATGTGCAGGACAGGGACCGCCGCGAGCCGTCCCGCCCCACCGAGCTGGACCAGCTGGTTTTACGGCCCGACCAATGCTACCTGCTGCCGGACTCGGGCCGGTTCGCACCGGACCGGGTGGGGGTGGGCAGCGTACCGGCCCGTAGCGCCGCATCCACGCGGTCGAGCCCGTCCGACCAGGGCCGCGCGGCCACGACCGGAACACCGATATCACTCGCCCGTCGTGCGAGTGTCGCGTCGACCACTGTCGTGACCCGAGCTCGCAGCGCCTGCTCGCCCTCCGCGGGCTCGCGGGCGTACAGATTCGCCACGACCTGATCCGCGCTGGTCTCGGCGAGGACGACCGCGCGCACCGCGCCGCCGAATCCGGCAACGAGGTCCGGCATCAGATAGTCGCCCTCGAAGACGACGGGCGCGCCGGCGTCGACATGGTCGGCGATGATTGCCTCGAACCCCGGCCGGAGGGCATCGGCGACGGCGAAATGCATGTCGGCGATTCGCTCCGGCTGCGCGGCCAGCATTTCAGGGTGGGTGTCCCAGTAATGCAGGATCGGATGATGCTCGGGCGTGGTCAATGCGTGCAGTGCCGTGACGATATCGTCGGCCTCGGCCAGTGGCACGCCATACCGGGCGGCCAGCGGGATCGCGACGCCCGATTTCCCGACCCCCGAGGCGCCGCAGATCAGGGTCACAGTCCACTGTGGTAGATCATCCTTCACGACTGCGGATCCTGCCGCATCGACCGGCGGCTCGCCATGGAGTTTCTTGGATCGGGCAAATCCGCGGAAATCCACCACAGGTGGATCAGGGGCGGTCGAACGTGCCGCCCTCGAGGCCCGTGGTGAAGACGTCCCACTCGGCGGGGGTGAAGATCACGACCGGTCCCCCGCAGTGGAAGCCCCCGTACCGCGCTACCCCCGTAACCGAATTACACTACTTCCCAAGGGGATTCACCGAACGAAGCTTCCGGGCACAGCATAACCGGAGTAAACCTGGATGCAAACAACCAATCCACTGTCGATTACCCGGAATAGACGTTCAGTCACCATGTTTCGCGGCGCGCCGCTGGGCGGCGACGTCGCGATAGCGCGGCGGCCCGAACTTCCCGAAGTACTCGATGATGACATTGCGAGTGCGGCGCGTCGGCAGGCCCATATCCGCCAGGAGGTCGTCGAGGTGATGGATCAGATGCTGGCCGAGGAAGTAACCCTGTGGGCGTGCGGGATACACCTCGGCGAGCCATTCGTGGACATGCCGGATCTCCGTATTCATCGCGTCGACTTCGGGCAGATTCAGTTCGCCTCGGAATGCCTGTGCGAGCCAGTGAGCGGAGATCTCAGCTGTCAGCGGGCAGGCGGTGGAGTTGGCGTAGCCGATGAATCCTAGGCGCTGTTCGGTCGGGGGGAGGATATGGCGGTACAGCGAGAATCGGCCGTCGGGTTGGATCGCGTGGCGCAGTTCGGGGGTGAGGAACGGCAGTTCCTGGCGCCAGCCGGTGGCGAAGACGATGGTGTCAGCGGGGAGACGACGGCCGCTCGCGAGGCTCACCCCGGCAGCGTCGAAGGATGTGATGGTGTCGCGCCGCAGGGCGATTCTGCCGCGGCGAGCGAGAGTGTAGAACTCCGAGACCAATCCGATGTTCTCCAGGCCGTGCGGCAGGGACTGTTCGGGGGACATTGCGGCGGGCATACGCAGGAATGCGCGGAACAACAGGTCCGCCAGCCGCCACGCCGACCATGTCAGCAGTGCGCCTCGGCCGTGCAGAAATCGTTCCCATCGGTTGCGGCGGTGGTACGGGATCAACATCTCCGGAACACGTCCCAGCACAAGGCGATCCACCGGGATCACACCGAAGAGATATCGTGGCACCATCCAATGGGGTGCGCGGAACACGAGGGTGGAACGCTTCCCATGTTCGGCGGCCGAGACGGCGCAATCGAGCGCCGATTTTCCCGCGCCCACCACGATGACCCGTTTACCCTCCAGCACTGCCGGATCGGCCGCCTCGCTCGAATGCACAATGGTGCCCGTAAACCGTTCCGCCCCCTCGATATTCGGCATTGCGGGCGCGGAATACGTTCCGGTACACACCACCACGAAATCGCAGGCGATATCGGCAGGACCATCGGGGTCGCGGACCTGAACCTCGAAACCCGCACCGCTGCGGCCTATTCGGACCACCTCGGTCGACAGCCGGAACAGTCCGGCGAGTTCGAAGCGAGAGATGTACGAGTCGAGATATCCGCGCACCTGCTCGGCGCTGGGATAGAAGTCGGCGGAGCGGTCGTAGGGATGGTCGGAGTAGGCGTAGGTCTCTCGGGAGTTGTTCGTTCGCAGACCGGGATACGTCCGCGACGGGGTCCACACGCCACCGATCGCGGGCCCCTTCTCGACGACGAGCACCTCGAATCCGTCGTCCCGCAACACCTTCGCAGTCACCAGTCCCGCGATCCCGGCCCCGATCACGACAACTCGGCCCACCATGACACTCCCCCGTCGACGGCTGCCCGGGAGCCTATTCGCTTCCTACTCGGCACGCACGCGTAACGGCCACCAGAACCAGCGCCCGAGATGCATCGCGATCGAGGGCAGCAGGAACGTGCGCACCACCAGAGTGTCCAGTAACAGCCCGATTCCGATGATCGAACCGATCTGCATGATGTTGGTGTTACTGCTGGTGATCAGCGCGAACATGGTGATTCCGAAGACGATTCCGGCGGTCGTGACCACTCCCCCGGTGCCCGAGAACGCGCGGATCAGGCCGGTGGCCAGGCCCGCGCCCGCCTCCTCCTTGAAGCGCGAGGTGAACAGGAGGTTGTAGTCCGCGCCGACGGCGACCAGGGCGATGAACGTCAGCGGCGGGACGGCCCAGTGCAGCTCCTGATGCAGCAGATGCTGCCAGATCAGCACGCCCATGCCGAGCGCCGAAACATAGGACACCAGAACCGTTCCCAGGACCGCGACCGCGGCCACGAGGCTGCGCAGCACGATCAGCACGATCAGGAACACGAGAATGAGCACGATGATCATCAGCAGCCGGAAGTCGTGGTCGGCGATGACCTGGATATCGGCCATCGTCGCCGCGACCCCGCCGACGGCGAGCGAACTTCCCTGCAGTGGAGTGTCTTTGATCGCGGTCTTCGCGGCGGCGAGGATCGCGCGGGAGCGGTCGATGCCCTGGGCGCTGAAGCTCTCGTTCTCGCCGTAGACGACGACGCGCACGGTGCGGCCGTCGCCGGAGACCAGTAGCTTCATCCCCGACTGGAAGCGCGGATCGGAGAAGGCCTGTTGCGGCAGATGGAAGGGGGCCGAGCCGACCGCGCTGGCATCCCTGCCGATGTCCTGCAGGTAGGCCGTGATATCGCGCATCTGCGGCATGAGCAGCCCGACGGTGCCGATCATCGCGCTCGCCAGCGCGCGCATCTGCGCGATCGAGTTCTCCATCGCCGGAATGCTCTGTCCCACCCCGGATATCGCGCCAGCGGCAAGATTCGTGTCCGCCGAGAGCTGATCCATCGACGACGACAGCTGCCCGACGGCGTCGAGCGAATCGAAGACCTGCTTGGTCGTATTGCACACCTGATCGTTCGCGCAGTTCGGATTGCCGTCGACGAAAGGCCGCACGGGACCGATGGTTTCGGTCACGTTCGAGGTCAGGCGGTGCATCTGTTCGGTCTGCGAGCGCAGGTCGCCGAGGCTCGCCGACAGGCCTTGCAGACCCGCGCTGCCGGAATCGACCTGCTGTGCCATGGCATCGAGCCCACCGAGCAACTGCTGCATGCCGCCGGTCAGCGAGGACAGATCGTTGAGTCGACTCTCGATGACCGACGAGCTCAGGTCGAGGCGATTGCCGATGTAGCCCGCCTGATACAGGACCGAGCCCTGGTCCAGTCGCGTACCCAGCGGACGCGTAATACTCTGCACCATACTGACATCCGCGATACGAGCGATGCTCGAGCTGACCTGTTCGACGGCGGACAGGTCCGAGGCGTTGCGCAGGTCGTGGTCGGAGGAGATCAGCAGGAAGTCCGGGGAGAGCCGGTTCTTCGGGAAGTGCTGGTCGGCGGCCTGATAGCCGATATTGCTCGGGGTGTCGCCGGGCTGCATGGCCCGTTCGTTGTAGTTGATGCGGATGCTCGGCAGTGCCGCGGCGCAGACCAGGAGCAGGGCCAGGCATGCGGTGGCGATCGGGACCGGCCAGCGCGCGACCGAGGTGCCGATCCGCCGCCACAGCCGCGGCGTGCGGGCGGCCCGGGGTTCGAGAAAGCCCAGATGCCTGCAGATTTCGACCAGCGCGGGGGTCAGGGTGAGCGCGGCCGCGCCGCCGACCAGGATGCCGATCGCGCAGGCCATACCGGAGCTGCGCAGCAGTCCGAGCTGGCTGGTGCGCATGCAGGCGCATGCCGCGGCGATCGTCAGGGCCGAGGCGACGATCACCGGCGCGACCGAGCGGAAGGCGTTGTGATAGGCGTCCAGATACGACCGGCCCGCGCGGCGGGCCTCCTGATAGCGGCCGAGGATGAAGATGGCGTAATCGGTTCCGGCGCCGAGGATCATGGCCGAGGCGAGCGCGCTGGCGAAGATCGACACCTCGATGACGCCGTGCTCGCCCAGCAGCGCCACCACCGCGCGGGCGACCGCGAGCGCGAGGCCGACCGTCATCAACGGCACCATGGCCGTCACCACGGACCGATACACCGCGAGCAGTAACAGCAGGATCAGCACGCTGGTGACGGCGGTCAGCACGATCATGCTGTGGTCGGCGGTGGTCATCTCGTCGGCGGCGGTCGCGGCCGGACCGGTGACGAAGACGTTGAGCCCCACCGGTTTCGGATGCGCGGCCACCAGCGCGCGGACGGCGTCGATGGAGCGTTGCGCCTGGGTGGTGCCCATCTCGCCGGTGAGCCGGAGCATGACATAGGCGGCCTTGCCGTCGGCGCTTTGATTGGCCGCGGCGGTCTGCGGATTCGACCAGATATCCATCGCCGACTGCACATGTGAGCGGTCGCGCAGCAGTTGGGCCATCAGATCGCTGTAGTACACGTGATCGGCGTCGCCCAGTGCCTGTTTCGGCCGTTCCAGGAGTACGAAAACGACGTTGTTGGTATCGGATTCGGCGAAATCGGCGCCCATCTTCTTCAGCGTGACCGCCGACTCCGCATTGCCGGGCACGAATTCGCGGGAATGGTCGGCGATGACGTGTTCCAGCTGCGGAATCGCCACATTCATCGCGGCGGCCAGGCCGACCCAGGCCAACACCACCAGCGGCGCCCAGCGGCGCACTACACCGCCGAATGTCACTCGCCCCGGTCCCGCGGAGACTCCCCCATCCTTGCCGCGCAGAATGTCAATGAGCGCGATGACGAACAGGCGCGCAGCGGTGAGGAACGCGAAGCGGCGTAATGCCGTCGCGCAGGTGCGTTCGTCCGTGCGGAGCATGAAAGGACCTCTCGGACTAAACCGCGACCAGATTGCAGCCGACCGCCGCGCGGGGACCGGATGCCGAATCACGTGCCTTCTCTTGACCGTCGACCAGAATTCGACAGGTCAGCGCGCCCTCCTCGGATTGCGCGACCACACCCGCCGGAATCGGGCGACCACCCGTGCGAATCTGGCGCGACCACGGCAGCGATTCCGATATCCGCTGCGGATTGGATCGGTCGTCCAGATATACGATCTGGCCCGCCGCGCCACCTTGCGCGGTGACCTCATAGGTGACCGTCTGATCGCCCAGATCCACGTTCACGGCCTGATCGTGGGGCCGATCGGCGGGACCCGCCACCGCGACGTCCCGGCGCTGCGAAACGATCAGGGCGACCACCGTGAGCGCGACGACCACGACGAGCACGACCCAATAGCGAGCCAGCCAGGAGTTCCCCGGTCTCAGCTCGAGATGACCGTCGCGCCCTTTCACGTGACAGAACGTAACACTTACCCTTTCAGACGAAAACGTTCGTGTGACGCACTTTGCCCTATGGATGATAAGTGTCGGCTGTCACCTATTCCAGGTGATGATCATGAATCGTTGTATTCAGATCCGCCCCGTTGATATTCAGATACAGCTGACGTTCGGTGACCGACAGCGAGACGGTATTGCGGCGCTCGAGCACGGCGACGGCGGCATCGATGAAATCGCGATCGAAGCTGTGCAGGATGATATCCCCGGCGCGGTGAATCTTCTTACCGGACAGCTGATTACGCACCTTATCGGGATCGCGATGGGTGTAGATCGCCAGGCGTTCGGCCGATTTGCTGCCGCGATGGACGCGATCGGCGTCGGGTGCGCCGACCTCGATCCAGGTCGTGAGGCGGCCGGTCAGGTCGCGCACCAGCACCGCGGGCTCATCGGTGGAAGAGACGCCGCCATCGCTGAACGTGATGCCATCGGTGTATTCCAGGCAATAGGCCAGCAGCCGGGTCACCATGAATTCCGCGGTCTCCGAGGGGTGCCGCGCGACCCGCAATTCCCATTCCTCGTAGACGCCACGGCCGACGTCGGACAGTTGGACGGTGAAGGTGTGCAGGGTTGCGCTGAGGGCCATGGGAGCAGGAGCTTAATCCACCCCGTCGGGCACCCGGAGCACCGCGAGTCCGTCGCCGTCGCGGATGCAGAGCAGGTCGGCGGTCAGGGCGAGGGATCGCGGGGTGGTGCGGCGGCGGATCTCCAGCAGCGGGCGCTGGGTCGAGGGGTCGACGATGCGCACGGTATCGGCGTGATCGCCGATGATCAGCAGCGCGCGGCCGGCGGCCGTCCAGCCGATGGCCAGTGCGGCGGTGCGAGCGGTTCCGATGGGGCGCACCGGTTCCCACAGTGGCTCGCCGGTGACGGAGTGCCGGGTGTGGATCAGATCGTCCTCGTCGGCGATCGCCACCGCGGGCAGGCCGTCGGGGCCGCTGGCGAATCCGACCGCGGCGTCTCGGCGGCCGCCGCCGAACGAGTGGCCGGAAATCCGTTCGCCCGTCAGGAGATTCCACAGGGTCACCGTGGTTTCGGCGCCGCGTTCCCATCCCGGGGGCCGCAGTGTCGCCACCGCGAACACCGCGTCGTCGGGGCCGGTGGTGAAACCCTCGATCGTCAGCTCGTGGTGCAGATCGGGACGTGGAATGGTGTGGCGGGCCTGCTGTTTGGCCCGGCCCTTGGCGTCGATGCGCCACAGCCGGATATCGCCCGCCCAGTCGCCGGTGGCGGCCACGTATGCCTGCCCCGAGGCGAGCAGGCCGCAGCCGACGGTGTCGGCGGTGCTGTCGGTCTGGATCCGTTGGGCGAGCGGCTCATTGGTGTTCACGTCGAACAGTTGCAGGATGCCCGAGCGGTCGGCGGTGACGAGCAGTGGTCCGGTTCGGCCGTGCCCGAATGCGATCGCCGAGATCGCGTCCTTGTGGCGATAGCGAATCGGCCACGGCCCGTCGGATTCGGCGGTCGCGATCCGCACCGCACCGGAATCCGTGCCGATCGCGACGTGTCGCGCGGGGCCCATCGCGAGTTTCGGCACGTCGGCCGATCCGTCCGGGCGCTCGATATCCGAGCCGAGGTCCCAGATGCGCACGACCCCGTGGGCGTCCGCGGAGGCCGCGATCGGCGGATCGGGCCGGGTGGCCGGGCGGGCCACCGCGGTCACCGCATCGGTGTGGCCGCGCAGGACGCGTCCGTCGATCCGCACATGGCCGGAGGCGTGCCCGGTCAGGAAAGTCCTTGTCCCCTCCACGATGTCGACATGGAGCGCCGTGACGGCCTCGGGACCGGCGTCGAACGAGGCTCGGACACCGCGGGATCGAAGGTCCCAGCACACGATCTCGCCGCCGAGATGCGCCACGGCGAGTTCGTCGCCCGCGAATGCCAGCATCGATACCCCGTGGCGATTGTCGCCGGACAGATGGCCGAGTTCGGCTCCGGATTCGAGGGCGAACAGCCGGACCATCCCGCGCCGGTCACCCGTCGCGAGCATCGGACGCTCGTCGGGGCCGAGGCCGACGGCCAAGGGCAGGCTGCCGCCGAGGACGTCCTGGAAGTCGCGAATCATGGTGCGCACGTTCAGGATCGCCCGCGGCAGCGACGGGACGGAGACCGGTACCCGGATCGTGGCGACCGGCTGCCCGGTATCGGCGTCCGTGACGAGCAGCGACATGTTGTCGTGCCGGATCTGGAACCATCGGCCGTCGACGTTGACGATCCGGTCGACTCCCCAATCGTCGCGAGTGCCGGAACCGCCGACCGGGTCCATCCGCAGCTCGCGGCCCTGCTCGGTCGGTTCGCCGATGGGTCGCCCGGATCGGATGTCCCAGATCTCGGCCTCGGATCCCGCGCGGGTGAGGGTCACCAGCAGCGGCCGGTCGGCGGGGTCGGTCGCGAAGGCGAGGTCGGCGATCGGGGATCGGTGGGCGCGGAAGGCCAGGACGCTGTCGTCGTGTTCCGCCCAGACGTGCACGGTGCGGTAGGTCGGCGGGAGGGTCGATTCGTCGAAGGGGTGCGGATCGCCGCCGACGGCCGTCGCGGCCTCCATCAGATGGGCGAGGTTGTCCGAGGGATTGTCCGACAGCAGCGGGCTCGCGCGGCGGTAGCTGCGGATCGTGGGATCCTCGCGCGGTGGATCCGACAGGACCCGGGTGAGGATCGCGGGGTCGGCCACGGCAAGGTATTCCGGTTCCGCGAGCAGGACCTCGATCCATTCCTCGCCGGCGTCGCGGGCGTGTTCGGCGAGGTAGGCGCGCAGGTATGGGTGGGTGTCGCGCCAGGAACCGGCGAGGCGAGCCTGGTCGAGCAGGGCGAGCACGATCCGCTCGCTGACCCGCGGCACCGGGTCGGCGCCGCGCAGGTGGACGGCCAGCAGATCGTGGAAGGGCCGGAAGACCGACCGACCGCCGGGCCCGACATCCTCGGCGATATAGGCGCCCGCATGCTCCAGCAGCCAGCGCACATCGTCGTCGTCGACCCGCGGGCCGCCGCGGACCTCGGCGATCGCCCGGGCCACCGGCACCCAGATGTTCTCCCATGGCAGGCCGGGGCCCTTGGCCCAGGCCAACGCCGCCAACAGGATTCGCGCGACATCTTCGCGGGCGCCCAGCCGTCGCAGATCCTCGTCGAAGGCGGCCGACACCGTGGGCGGGACGTCGTCGAGCGGTTCGATGCGGGAGCGTACGGCCAGGGCGAGCGAGCGGGCGATGAGGAACGAATCGGTAACCGTGGAGCTGGCCCTGGCCGCGATCGACTCCGCGACCGCGGTCACCGCGTCCTGTTCGGCGCTCTGGTACACGGTGGTGACGTCGGGTTCGAACGCGGCGAGCAGCAGCTGCCGGACGTAGGCGGCCAGCGCGGCGCGGTCGCGATACGGTTCGGCATCCAGATCGATGACGCGATCCGGGGATGTCAGTCGGTCGACCAGATGTCTGCGGGTGCCGACGACGACCCGGACCGCCGCCACCTTCGACAGTGCCTGCAGAAACTCCACCAGGTCGGCCGGGGTCGCGGCCTCGTCGACGGAATCCACGACGATGCGCTGGGCCGCCGGGTCCGTCGCGGTCGAAACCAGGTCGGCGAGCAGGGTATTGGCGGTCGATCCCGAGACGCCCAGCGGTCCGGCGAGGGCGGCCGCGACCTGGTCGGTGTTCAGCCCGCGCGCCTGGATGCCGACGATGTCGAGCTCCTCGGGCAGCAGCACGCCCGCACGCAGTAGCAGGGCGTTGTGTAATCCGGTGCGCAGCAGCGCCTCTCGGCTTCCGGCGGCGCTGAGCAGGGTGGGCAGTGCGAGCAGGGTCGACTTACCCGAACCCGGGCTGCCGGTGACGATCGCGATGCCGGGCCCGGCGGGGGTGAGGAATGCGGCGAGATCCTCGATGGCGCGGATTCGGCCGCTGCGGCCGGTGAGGTAGAAGCCGTCGAGTGCCGAAAGCCAGTGGCGCTGTTCGTCGATGGTGAATCCGGCGACATGCGGAAGGTAGCCGGGGTTGGGGAAGAACGGCAGTAATCCGGTCACGCCCCGGCGGGCCGGGGGAAACCAGCGGGCCTCCTGATCGCCTCCCGCGCGGGCGGTGGCGAGGTTGATCTCGCCGACGAGGATCTCGAGGCTCAGATAGCGTTGGGAGGGACCGGTTCTGGGGCTGGTCAGATACTCGGCCAGCGCATCGGCGAACACGCCGTCCTGGGCGTATTCGGTGGTGTTCGCACTGGCCATCACCCAGACGTTGGGGTTTCCGATGCCCTGCAGCAGGCTGTGCATGCCCTCGATGAGCGCGGTCGCGGAGAAGCAGCAGTCGAGGATCACCAGGACCGTCGGCTGGTCCGCGGCGGGTTCGCCGTATTCGTCCACCCGTAAGAAGTTGTCCTCCAGCAGGTCTCGGGTCGAGATCGCGGTGTCGGCCAGATCGGTGCGGGTGGCCGACAGCGGGAGGTAGTACTTGTTGTTGACCTGCACGCCGTGGCCGGTGTAATAGACGATCACCACCGAGGCCGCCCCGACCGCGCCGCGCAGGGCGGCGAACAGGGTCGGGCGGTCCGCGTCGAGCAGATAGCCGGATTCGGTATCGACGATCGGGGTGATGCCCAGTCCGCGCAGTGTGGCGACGACCTGCCGCAGCGAGGCCGGGACCCGGTCGAGCGCGGCGAGATCGTCGCGCGCGTAGTGCTGAGTGCCGACGGCGAGCAGGACCGGCGAATCAGACAAGGCTTTCCCCGATGGCCGCGCCGGTGGCCGCGGCATTGAGGTAGCGCTCGACGGCATGCGGCTCGTCGCCGTTGTCGACGAGGCGGTCCACGACCCCGGGGGTGCCGTCGGCGGGTGGGAACAGCTCGGCCAGGGTCTTGCGCAGCGGCACCACATCGTTGCGTTCGGCGATATTCACCCAGCACGAAATGCCTTGGGGCCAGCTGCCTTTCCCGTCGGCCGGGGCGGGGGTGAGCCGGTCGAAGATGAGGTTGGGGACCCCGAGCGGTGAGCCGAGGGTGATCAGGGTCCGCACCGAGGACGGTGCGGCGCACAGGTATTCGTAGGCGACCACCGAGCCGAGCGAATGACCGACGAGTACCCGGGTGTCGGGGTCGATCAGGGCCGAGACCCGGTCCAGCACCTTCGCTTTGATATCGGGTTCGGCCAGGAATCGCACCGCCTGTTTCACGTTGCCGATCAATGTCTTCTGCGCCACGCCCGCAAAGGTGCTGGAGGTCAGCAGCTTTGCCACCACGATCTGCGCGGCGATGCGGCCCGGTCCCATAGAGCCCTCGGGCGGGGCCAGTTCCGGCTGCACGGTGATCGCCTGTTCGTAGAGTGCGGTGAGCAGATCGCGTTCGGCGCCCGGTGTCACATCCGCGGCGGTGACGGCCGGGCCGTGGGCGGCCATCGCTCCGGGCGGGCGGAACAGGTCGCCGAAGAACGCCACCCGTAGATCCGGCGGACCCAATCGCTGTGCCGTGTGGGCATATCCGGCCGCGGTCAGTCCGTCGCGGAGCGCGGCGAGCCAGGCGGCCTCGAGTTGATAGCCACCTCTGTACTGCTGGGCGATTCCGTGCACCCCGACCACCACGGCCATCTGCTCAGGGTAGGAGGCGCGACGGCGGCATCGGCCCCGAATGCTCGAACCCCGATTAGACAATCTCAATTGAACAATCTTGGTTGTCTATCTAGAGTGGGAGACATGCCCGCCTCGCCGCCACATGTTTCCGAATCGGTCGCCCGGGCGGCGCGCGAGCTGCGCGTGCTGGTCGGGCGGCTGCGACGACGATTCCTGGAGGCGACCGGCGGGCAGGAGGTCACCCCGTCGCAGCTGTCGGTGCTCGGCCGGGTGGCGATCGAACCCGCGACGGCCAGCGAAATCGCTGCGGCCGAACGGGTTCGGCCGCAGGCGGCGGCGGTGTGGCTGGCCGCGCTCGAGGAGCGCGGGCTGATCCAACGGCGGCCCGATCCCGACGATCGGCGGCGGCAGCTGGTCTCTCTGAGCGCGGACGGTCGCGCGTTCTTCGAGGGCCGCCGCCGCGCCAAGGACGAGTGGCTGGCCACCGCGCTGCAGGACAGATACACCGAGGCCGAGCGCCGCATCGTGCTCGAGGCGCTCGCGCTGCTGGAACGATTGGGGGACACATGAATTCGGTGATGGCCCGCGCCCAGGCCCCGGAGCGTTTCGATCGGCGCCTGATCGTGCCGATGATCCTCGCGACGGTGCTCAATCCGATCAACTCCTCGATCATCGCGGTCTCGCTGGTACCGATCGGCGTGGCGTTCGGCGCTCCCCCGGCGCAGACGGCGTGGCTGGTATCGGCGCTGTATCTGGCGACGGCCATCGGGCAGCCGGTGGTCGGGCGGCTGGTCGATCTGTTCGGGCCGCGGCGGCTGTATCTGGCCGGGGCGACGCTCACCGGAATCGCCGGTGTGCTGGGCGTTTTCGCGCCCGCGCTGTGGGTGCTGGTGGTGGCCCGGGTGATCCTCGGCTTCGGCACCTGTGCCGGATATCCGGCGTCGATGTATCTGATCCGCAGCGAATCCGAGCGCACCGGGCGCGACAGTCCGGCGGGCGTGCTGACCGCGCTGGCCGTCGCCGCGCAGACCATCGTGGTGATCGGTCCGACGTTGGGCGGCTTGCTGATTCACGTGGGTGGGTGGCGCGCGACGTTCGCGGTCAACATTCCGCTGGCCCTGGTCTGCCTGGTCGTCGGGTTCGTGCGGTTGCCGAAAACGGTTGCGGCGCGCGAGGGTCGGTCGACGACGCTGGATCTGCCCGGGATCGCGCTGTTCTCGGCGATGCTGGTGGCGTTGCTGCTGTTCCTGATGGAACCGCAAGTGGCGCACTGGTATCTGCCGGTGATCGCGGTGGCGGCCGCGGGGGCGCTGGTGTGGCGGGAGTCGCGGATCGCGCAGCCGTTTCTCGACGTGCGGGTGCTGGGCGGCAATCTCCCGCTGCTGGCCACCTATGTCCGCATGCTGTTGACGGCGCTGGTCGGGTACTGCTATCTCTACGGCTTCACCCAGTGGCTGGAACAGGGCCGCGGGCTGAGCGCGACGGCCGCCGGGCTGATCCTGCTGCCCATGTCCGTGACCGCCATCGCGGTCTCGGCGATCACCGGACGCCGCAAGGCGATTCGCGGCAAGCTGATCGTCGGCGGGCTCGCTCAGATCGTGGCCGCGGCACTGCTGCTGCTCATGCGTTCCGATGCCGCGATCTGGCTGCTGCTCGCCGCGGGTCTCACCATGGGCCTGCCGCAGGGCCTCAACAGTCTCGCCAATCAGAATGCCGTGTACTACCAGGCCGATCCGGCCCGCATCGCCTCCTCGGCGGGGCTGTTGCGCACCTTCACCTATCTGGGCGCGATCGCCTCGGCCGCGGCGGGCGGGGCATTCCTGTCGCCCGGCTCGGATGCGACGGGGCTGCATCATCTGGCGGTGTTCATGCTGTGCGCGGCGAGTCTGTTCCTGGCGCTCACCCTCGTCGACCGCTCGCTGAAACGGTGAGCTGTTCAGGCGTGGTGTCCGGCTCGGCGGGCGGAATACGGGCGGGCCGTTCCTGGTTCGTCGACGTATGACATTCGGTATCACGACCTTCGTCACCGACGAGGGGATCAGCGGTCCGGCACTTGGTGCGGCGCTGGAGGATCGCGGCTTCGACTCGCTGTTCCTGGCCGAGCATTCCCATATCCCCGCGAGCCGCCAGTCGCCCTATCCGCGTGGAGGTGAGCTGCCGCGGATGTACTACCGCGTGGTGGATCCGTTCGTCACCCTCGCCGCCGTCGCGGCGGTCACCGAGCGGCTGGTCCTCGGCACCGGGGTCACGCTTTTGATCCAGCGCGATGTCATCCACACCGCCAAGGAGATCGCCACCCTCGACCAGATCTCCAACGGGCGCTTCGTCTTCGGGGTCGGCGCGGGCTGGAACCGCGAGGAGATGGCCGACCACGGCACCGATCCCCGTACTCGCGGGGCGCTGCTGGACGAACAGATCGCGGCACTGCGCGAGATCTGGACCAATGACCTCGCCGAATACCACGGCCGATTCATCGATTTCGACCCGATGTACTCCTGGCCCAAACCCGTGCGGCAGCCGCATCCGCCGATCTTCATCGGGGGCGGTAAGGCCGCGGCCGATCGCGCGGTTCGCCACGGCGTCGGCTGGTTCCCCACCGCGGTGACCGATCCGGCCGAGATCCCGGCTCAGCTCGCCATGCTCGAGGGGAACGATCGGCCCGTGATGGTCGGGGCCGTCGCCCCGGACCCGATCATGATCGAGGCCTACCTCGAGGCCGGTGTGCGCGACATCTGCCTGAGCCTGCCGACCGTGTCCGAATCCGAAACCCTGGCCATCCTCGACGATTACACCAAGATCATCGATAAGTATCGGTCAGCGGGTCGGTAGGCATCTGATCACCGAGTGCGGTCGCGGTACTAGCCGATGCGGCAGTCCTGCATGTTCTGCTGGAACTGCTGCTGGTCCAGGGCCTCCTGGACCGGCGTGCCCAGCAGGTTCGGCACCGCGACGCCCATGACGTTGGGCTGGCTGTCGTAGGCACCCGTGGACTGACGCCAGCCCACGTACGCCTGCGCGACCTGCTCCGGAGTGGCCGTGGGATTCGTCTGCCGCGCGTGGTTCACGAAATCCTGGGTGGCCTGGCAGACCTCGGGGGTGACGGGATCGGCGTTGGCGGCGGCCGTCAGGCCGGCACACGCGGGAAGTGTCACTGCGGCGAGAACCGCGAGAACCGTAAGCTTCATGGAAAACCTGTCTATTGACCTGAGTCGCCCTGAATGCCTATCGGCACCAGCGGCATTCCGAGTGGGATGCTACCGGCCGAACCCGCCCCCATCGAGCGAGTCTCGCGGATCCTCTCGTCGTTCATCGTCTCGATATTCGACGTTCGCTGCCTCGATGCCCCGGGGTCGTGTGGTCATGGTTTCAGCGGTGGGATTGCTCTTAGGCAGCGGGTGTGAAGTGCCGGGCGATGGTGTGGCCGATGAATTCCGTATTGGTGAACAGCGACGAATAGTGGCGCTCGACGCGGTCCTGGATCTCGCGGCCCGCGAGTTCGGGTGTGCCGACACCGAAGACGGGTTCGGGGGCGTATTCGATGAGGTATTCCTGGGTGCGGGCGATGTCCTCGCCGAGCAGGTCGTGCACCAGATGCAGGCCGAGTTCGATACTGCCGGTGACCGGTCCGGCGGTGAACCGGTTGCGGTCGCGGACCACATTGCCGGGTTCGAGGGTCGCACCGACCAGGGGTAGCAGGTGCCGGGCATGGTAGTTGGTGGTGGCGCGATAGCCGTCGAGCAGGCCCGCGGCGCCGACAAGCAGTGCGCCGAAACAGATTCCACCGACATAACGGGCGCGCGCGCCGCGGTCGGCGAGGAATTCGAGGGTCTCGACATCGTCGAACACCTGCGGACCGACCGCGCCGCACAGCAGGACGTCCAGATCGGCCGGGCAGTCCTCGAAGGTGGTCGTCGCGCGGGCGGGCAGTGGCGGATTGGCGGGGACCTCGTCGAGGGTCTTGCCGACGAAGTAGAACTCGACATTGGGCAGCAGCAAGAAGGCGGTCTGCGCGCCGAGTACATCGATGGGCATCCAACCGGGCGCCACCAGGATCGCGATCTTGATCGGATCGGCTAGGGGCGCAACGGGGTTCGTCATCAGGTATTCATCCCTTCACTGGCGGGCGGTCGTCATCGACCGGCCCGCCTCCACTTTAAGTCAGACTGCAAGTGGCTGGGAAGGATGGTGAGAAACTCGACAAACAACCCCTACAGCTCGGCGAGTCCTCGTTCCAGATCGTCGAGGCCGAGCGAGCCCATCGACAGGGCCGCCATATGCCAGGACTTCAGGTCGAAGTCGGCGCCCTGGGCCGCCTGCGCGGCGGCGCGGCCGCGCAGCCAGGCCCGCTCGCCGAGCTTGTAGCCGATGGCCTGGCCGGGCCAGCCCAGATAGCGCACGATCTCGCTGTCCAGCAATGCGCCGGGCAGACCGCAGTATTCGCCGAAGAACTCGCGGGCCGGACCGGGCAGCATGATCTCGCCGGGGCGATAGGGCGAATGCGACGGGAACTCCAACTCCAGATGCATGCCGATATCGAGCACCACCCGCAGGGCGCGCAGCATCTGCACATTGAGGTAGCCGAGCCGGTGGCCCGGATCGGTGAGGTAGCCGAGCTCGTCCATCAGCCGTTCGGCATACAGCGCCCAGCCCTCCACATTCGCGCTCACCAGGCCGAGAGTGACCTGATACTTCGACAGGGCGTCGGCGCGGTAGATCCACTGGCCCAGCTGCAGATGGTGACCGGGCACGCCCTCGTGGTACCAGGTCGACACGTGCTCCCATTCCGGGAATCGGGTGCGGCCGAAGGCCGGCAGCCAGGTGCGGCCGGGGCGGGAGAAGTCCAGTGACGGCTGGGTGTAATAGGGCGCCGAGGCCGTTCCGGGCGGGGCGATCCGCGATTCCACGCGCTTGAGCGGTTCGGCGAGATCGAAGTGGGTGCCGTCGAGGTCGGCGATGGCGCGATCCATCAGTGCCTGCAACCAGATTCGGGTCTCCTCGACGCCCTCGATGGCCGGGCCCTCGGTCTTGAGCCAGTCCATCGCCTCATTGGGCGTCGCACCGGACCGGACCCGGTCGGCCTCCTGGCGCATCTGTGCGGCCAGATCGTGGAACTGCTCCCAGCCCCAGGCGTAGGCCTCACGCAGATCCAGGTCCGCGCCGTTCCAGTACCGGGCCAGCAGGCTGTAGCGCTGTTCGCCGACCGCGTCGGGCGTACCGGCCGCGGCGGGCAGGTATTCCGTGCGCAGCCAGTCGCGGATCTCGGCAATGGCCTTGGCCGCGGCCAGCGCACCGGTTTCCAGCTCCGGGTGCAGGGCTTGCGGTGCGGGAGAGATGAATTCGCCGAACCAGCCGCCGGGGTGGTTTCCGGCCAGCCATTCGTCCAGCTGCTCGGTCACAGTGGTGATCTGGCGGGGCGCGGCCAGCAGTCCGCGGTCGATCCCGGCGGTGAGGGCCTCGCAGTAGTGCCGCACCGCCACCGGCATCCGCGCCAGGCGGGCGGCGATGTTGCGCCACTGGTCGTCGGTGTCGGTGGGCAGCATCGTGAACAGACCCTGCAGGTGATGCAGCGGCGATTCGAGGTTGCGCACGGTGCGCAGCAGCTCGCCCGAATCATGAACCGCCAGTTCGGCGGCCAGGCGCTCGCGCAGCAATGTCGCGCAGCGCAGTTCGCCGGGGTCGTCGGCGATCTCGGCCGCATCGAGTTCGGCCAGGGTCCGCCGGGCCTGTTCGGCCAGGGCGTCCTGGCCCGCCGGGGAGTAATCGGGCAGCCGGTCGTCGGCGGGATCACCCAGCCCCAACTCGACCGCGATGAGCGGATTCAACTCGGCCATCGCTGCCACATACCGATCGGCGATCCTGCGCGCGGACGTCTCCTGAGCCATGGCAGCCATTGTTACCGAAGCGAACCGATTATGGGTAGAAACCGCTTGTCCCCCAACAGATCCGTGTGATCGGCGATTGATGTTCGGTTGTTCAGAACAACTGTCGAACAATGCGGGTGACGCGTTGACTGACCGGAACGGACGGCAGGATCGAGCTGGAGGGTGGCGTGTCCGAATACTCTGTGCAAGGCATGGGAATCTCGAGGTTGGTGGGGGAGTTCGGAACTCCGCTCTATATCTACGACGGAGCCGTGATCGAGCGTACCTACGAGGATCTGCGGGCCCGCCTGCACGATGCGATCGACATCTTCTACTCGCTCAAACCGAATCCGAATGTGAGCATCGTGCGGCTGCTGCACCGGGCGGGCGCGCTCGCCGAGGTGTGCTCGCCGGGCGAGCTGGCCAGCGCGCTGCGCGCCGGGGTCGTGCCGGGTGACATCCTCTACACCGGGCCCGGAAAGAGCCGGGAGGATCTGCGCGAGCTGGTCGAACTCGATATTCGGGCGGTGATCTGCGAATCGTTCGACGAACTGGCCGATCTCGACGAGCTGGCGGCCGGGACCGGGTTACGGCCGCGGGTGCTGCTGCGGGTGAATCCGGCGTTCGGGGTGCGCGGCGGGCGGCTGACGATGGCGGGTAAGCCCCGCGAATTCGGCATCGACGAGGAGCAGGTGCTGGCCGCGACCGATCTGGTCGCACGCCATCCGCATCTGCGGATCGTCGGCATCCATTGCTTCACGGGCACAAGGATTCTGGATGCGCGGGTCGTGGTGGACAACACCCGCCGCATCCTGGATCTGGCGACCAAGGTGAGCGAACAGCTCGGTATCACACCGGAACTGGTGGATATCGGCGGCGGCATCGGGATTCCCTACTTCCCCAACGAGCGGGCGGTCGATATGGACGTGCTCGCCGCGGGCGTGAATGCGGCGGTGGCCGAATTCCGCCTGCGGTATCCGGATGCGCGCATCGCCGTGGAGCCGGGGCGATTCCTGGTCGGGCCCGCCGGCACATATGCGGTCCGGGCCCGCTCGGTGAAGACCTCGCGCGGGCAGCGGTTCGTCATCACCGACGGCGGCACCCATCAGCACATGTCGGCGGTCGGCACGGGCACCTATCTCAAGCGGAACTTCCCGATCGCGCTGCTCAGCGATCTGGATCGGGAGGTGGCCGGACCGTGCACCGTGACGGGTCTGCTGCTCACGCCGACCGACATCATCGGCAAGGATGTCGAATTGCCGCGGATCGCGCGCGGTGAGGTGCTCGGGGTGTTCCAGTCCGGGGCGTACGGGCCCAGCGCCTCGATCACTTATATGAACGGGCGCGGATATCCGGCGGAGGTGCTGATCCATGAGGGTAAGGCGCATCTGATCCGGTCCCGCGACACCGAGGACGATCTGTTCACCCGGCAGCATCTGGTGACCTTCGACGACGATCCGCTCGTGCGTGAGGTGTATGAGGAGGTTCGGCGCGCGGCCGGGGGAGAATCCGGATTCGTCGGCGAAATCTCTTCGGACACACTGCTGTTCGACGAGCTGGCGCTGGATTCGCTCTCGATCGTCGAACTGCTGACCACGCTCGAGGATCGGTTCGGGGTGACCGTCGATCCGCACGAGCTCAATCCCGACACCGTCCGGACCGTCGGCTCGCTCACCGCATTCGTCGTTCGCGATCGGCACGAATCGTGAACGGTCCCAGACTGTTACACGAACTACTCGATGACCGCGCCCGGGCGACCCCGGACACGGTGGCCGTCACCGCGGGCGATACCTCCCTGACCCAGGACCAGCTGCGCCAGGCGAGTCTGCGCCTGGCGGGCTGGCTGAGCGCGATCGGCGTCCGGCGCGGCGATCGGGTCGTGCTGCGGCTGCCCGGCTCGGTACTGGCGCCCGCGGTGCTGTACGCGGTGTCACGGATCGGCGCGGCGTTCTGTGTGCTGCATGAGCAGGTCCGCGGGCCCGCGCTCGACCATGTGCTGAGCGATCTGGAACCCGCCGTGCTGCTCACGGACGACAACAGCGTGCCGCCGGGGACCACGGTGTACGACACCGCGGCGATCGCGCGGGCGGCGGCCGAGCATCCGCCGGGAGCGGAGACGGCCGGGATCGAGGATTCCGATCCGGTATGCCTGATCTACACCTCGGGCAGCACCTCGCTGCCGAAGGCGGTGATCACCGGGCATCGGCAGCTGCTGTTCGCGGCGCGGGCGATCGCGGCCGAAATCCGTTATACCGCAGCCGATATCGTCTTCGTCCCGCTGCCACTGGCCTTCGATTACGGCCTGTACCAGCTGTTCCTCGGGGCGATCAGCGGCGCGCGGATCTGTCTGGGCGCGCCCGCCGAGGGCGGGGTCGCGCTGCTGAGCGGGTTGGAACGGGCGCGGGCGACCGTGCTGGCCGCGACCCCGCCGATCGCCGAGACACTGGTCTGGCTACTCGGCCGGGCCCGGACCACGCCTGCGACGCTGCGGCTGCTCACCACCACCGGCGCGGCCATGCCCGCGCTGACCGCCCGCGCCCTGCGCGCCGCGCTGCCCGGGTTGCGGCTGCAGATCATGTACGGGCTCACCGAATGCAAGCGGGTGTCGATCATGCCGCCGGATGAGGATCTGCGGCGTCCCGGCGCATCCGGTCGGCCGCTGCCCGGCACCGAAGTCGCGGTGCTGGGCCCGGACGACGCGGTGCTACCGCCCGGCGAGATCGGCGAATTCGTGGTGCGCGGCCCGCATGTGATGGCCGGGTACTGGCGGCGCGCCGAACAGACCGAGCGCTGTTTCGGCCTCACCGACGACGGCCGCAGATTCCTGCGCACCGGCGACTTCGGCCGGCTGGATTCCGACGGCTACCTCTACGTCGACGGCCGCCGCGACGATGTCTACAAGGAACGCGGCCACCGCGTGAGCGTGCTGGAGATCGAGGCGGCCGTGCGTGAGGTACCCGGCGTGCGCTCCGCCGCGGTCGTCCCGCCGGGCGCCGACGCCCACGCCGTGCTCGTGGTGTCGGGCCCGGTGACCGCGGCGGAGGTGCTCGCGCGGCTGCGCACGCTGATCGAGCCGTACAAGGTCCCCCGCCGCTGCGTCGTGATCGGGGAGATGCCGCTGACCGGCAACGGGAAGGTCGATCGCGCCGCGGTCGCCGAGCTGATCGGCGGCGTGCGGGTTACTTCGTGAAGTACCAGTCCTCCGGGCTTCGGCCGGTCTGCACCGCCGGGAAGGCCACGCCGCCGAGGTTCTTGGCGACGACCTCCATAAAGGTGCGCAGGGGCATATTGATCTGTCCGGGAAGGGTTTTCACCGCGTACTCCTCGTAGTTGGCGAAGGCCGCCTTATCGTCGGAGTGCAGGGTCGCGTTGATCAGCTCGATGAGTTTGGGGTCGTTGTAGTTGCCGATATTCGCGCTCGAACCCGGCAGCAGCAGTTGATCACCGGCGGGGACGGCGTCGTACTCCTGGTAGCCGAAGAAGCCGATCTGCCAGTCACAGGCCGGGCCGGAGCCGTGGCAGTTGCTGACGTCGTCCATCACCGTGTTGAATTCCTGACCCTTCAGGTCGAACACGATGCCCGCCTGCGCGGCATCGGACTTCCACTGCTGCACCACCCGGCCGTAAATCGGGCTGCCCGTGGAGTATTCGAGAGTGAACTGCAGTTTGGTGCCCGCGGCGACACCCGGACCGCACTGGTTGTCCGCGGCGCCCGGGCTGGTGCAGGTCATCACGCCGCCCTGATCGGTCCAGCCGTGCCCGGTCAGCAGCGCCTTCGCCCTGGCCTTGTCGAAAGGATAAGGGCCCGAACCGCGTTCGGCGTCGGAGATAAAGGGATTGTCCGGCCGGTTGGGCACCGGGCCGGTGGTGATCGCGCCGTAACCGCGCATCGCGGAGTCGACGTCGGTCTCCTGATCGAGGGTCAGCTGCAGGGCCTGGCGGATGTAGAGCTGATTGAACGTGGGGCCGAAGGTCGGATTGGCCATGTTCAGGATCGAGCTACTCCAGCCCCAGCCGTAGGCGGG
Source organism: Nocardia sp. NPDC051570 (assembly GCF_044454005.1). Lineage (NCBI taxonomy): Bacteria > Bacillati > Actinomycetota > Actinomycetes > Mycobacteriales > Nocardiaceae > Nocardia > Nocardia sp. NPDC051570. The sequence goes on from NZ_JBITDI010000001.1 coordinate 413,778, forward strand.
CACCAGATTGTAGTTGGCCTGCAACGGATTCGTCGATGGCAGATCCTGCGCGGCCTTCTTCTCCGGCAGGCTGGTCACCTGCACCGAACCCACCGAAATGCTGTTTCCCGCACGCAGCGTGTTGAATTCGGCGTCGGAGCTGGTGAACGGCTCCATCTTGTAATGCGCCAGATGCGGCTTGTCCGGGCCGCTGTAGGACGGATTCGGATCGAAGGCTATGTGGCCCTGCGCATCGAAGTTCGTCAGATGCCACGGGCCGTCGACGACCTGCCAGAGCGGATCGGTGGCATAGGTCGAGAGGTTCTTGCTCTTGTCGTACAGATACTGGTAGACCGCATGGCATTTGGACTGATCCTCGGTACAGCCACCGCTGCCGGGCGCCGCCGCGTCCGAGGTCTTGTCCCACGCCATCGGCAGCGGCGTGATCTGCGCGAGCTCCTGCCCGGTGAACCAGGTCGGGGAATAGGAATCGTTGAGCTTCAACGTGATCTGCGCGGGACCGGTCTCGGTGACCGATTTCACGTTGTCCGGGAACTGGCCGACGACGTACTTCGCGAAGTTCTGCTTCTCCGCGAACAGCAGATGCATCCAGAACACGACGTCCTTGGCGTTGACGTCCTCACCGTTGGACCATTTGAAGGGCTTCAGATCGATCGTGACGGTCGTGTTGTTGTCACTGTACTTCGGCTGCGCGGCAAGGCTTTTGGTGTCGTTGACACCGATACTTCCCGTGGCGTCGCCGAACCAATACAGCGGGCGGAACATCAGACGCTGCAGATCGCCCGTGGCGTAGCCGCTGTTATGGGCCTGATCGTAGAACGGGAGGATCCAATTCGGTTGCGTCCCCGGCGCTTCGGCGAATGTCGCGGTACCGCCCTCCTGTGGCGTCCCGCCCGACTTCGTACTGCCCGCACCACATCCGGACAGTATCGACGTCGCGATCAGGAGCGCGCCGACGGCGCTCACCAGTCTTCTCACCCTCATCCCCGAACTTCCTCTCTCTGGGGCACACCCTGCGGCGGCTCGATGACCGCGGCCGGCGAACCGGCCAGTGGAAAGTGGCATGCGGCCTGGTGACCCGCCGCGCCGAAGGCCCGCATCGGCGGCTCCTCGTGCGCGCAGATCTCCTGTGCCAGTGGGCATCTGGTCCGGAACCGGCATCCCGACGGTGGGGTGCGCGCCGAGGGCAGCTCGCCGGTGATCACATCACCCCGGCTGCGCCCGGCCCAGGGGTCGGCGATCGGGACGGTGCTGATCAGGCCGTGCGTGTAGGGGTGGCGCGGGCTGCGGTAGACGTCCGCGGCCGGGCCGCTCTCCACCAGCTTGCCCAGGTACATCACGCCGATCCGGGTGGACAGGTAGCGGACCACCGACAGGTCGTGGGAGATGAACACGTAGGTCAGGCCGTGGCGGCGGCGCAGGTCGCTCATCAGGTTGAGGATCTGCGCTTGGATCGAGACGTCCAGCGCCGATACCGGTTCGTCGGCGACGATCAGCTTCGGCTCCAGCGCCAGCGCCCGCGCCAGCACGATGCGCTGCCGCTGGCCGCCGGAGAATTCGTGCGGATACCGTTCGACCGCCGACGCGGGCAGGCCGACCTCGCCGAGCAGATCGCGGGCTCGCGCGGCGCGCTGCGCGCGGGTGCCGACGCCGTGGATGGTCATGGGTTCGGCGAGGATCGCGCCGACGCGCATGCGTGGGTCCAGTGAGGCGTAGGTGTCCTGGAAGATCAGATGTGTGTCCTGGCGGCGCTGCCGTAATGCCTTGCCGTGCAACGAGGTCAGCTCGGTCCCCTCGATGCGGACGGTGCCGTTGGTCGGGGTCTCGAGGCCCACGATGGCGCGGCCGATCGTGGTCTTACCGCAACCGGATTCGCCGACCAGGCCGAAGGTTTCCCCCGCGGCGACGGAGAAGCTGACATCCGCGATCGCGGATACCGCGCCGACCTTGCGCTGCAGGATCGCGCCCGCGGTCACGGGGAAATCCTTGACCAGGTTGTCGACGGTGAGCAGCGGATGTCCCGGCGCGGCCGTCGTCGCCGGTTCGGCGGGCGCGCGGCCGGATTCACGCACGGCGATGCGGCCGGTCGGCTCGATGATCTTCGGATCGCCGACGGGATGGAAGCAGGCGTAGTCGTGTCCGGCGACATCCCCGCGCAGCGGCGGATCCTCGGCGCGGCATTGGTCGGTCGCATACCGGCAGCGCGGGGCGAAACGGCAGGCCCGCGGCGGATCCACCAGATCCGGCGGCAGGCCGGGGATGCTGTACAGCTTGTCGCCGGTATCGGCCGAATTCTCCGGCAGCGCCTCGAACAGCGCCTCGGAATAGGGATGACGCGGATTGCCGAACAGCGATCTGGTGTCGGTGAGTTCGGCGATGCGCCCGGCGTACATCACCGCGACCCGGTCCGCGCGCCCGGCGACCACGCCGAGATCGTGAGTGACCAGGATGACCGCCATACCGACCCGCGTGCGCAGCTCGTCGATCAGCTCCAGGATCTGATGCTGGATGGTCACGTCGAGCGCGGTGCTCGGCTCGTCGGCGATCAGCAGATCGGGTTCGCAGACCAGCGCGCGGGCGATCATCACGCGCTGGCGCATGCCGCCGGACAGTTGATGCGGGTAGTCCCCCAGCCGTTCGGCCGCGCGCGGCAGGCCGACCAGACCGAGCATCTCGATCACCCGGTCGCGCCGCGCGGCGGGCGAGAGGTCGGAATGCAGTGCCAGTGGTTCGCCGACCTGCCTGCCGATCGGGATCGTCGGGTTGAGCGAGGTCAGCGGGTCCTGGAAGACCATGCCGATCCGGCCGCCGCGCACCCGCCGCAGTTCGGGCTCGGACATCCGCGCGATATCCGCACCGCCGAGCAGGATGCGTCCCGAGGCGATCCGGCCGCCCTCGGGCAGCAGCCGCAGGATAGACAGCGCCGTCATCGTCTTACCGCAGCCGGATTCGCCGACCAGGCCGAGCAATTCGCCGCGCTCGACCCGCAGCGACACCCCGTCGACCGCGTGCACGACACCGCCGCGGACATCGATCGTGGTGTGCAGGTCGTCGAGTTCCAATACCGGCGCGAGAATCGGGTCGGTCATATCAGCGCCTCCGCAGCCGGACCTCGAGCGCATCACGCAATGCGTCGCCGAGGAAGTTGAAACCGATGACGACGAGCATGATCGCGATACCCGGCGGCAGGATCATCCACCAGTAGCCGTTCTGCGCGAAATCGGTTGCGTGGGAAAGCATGCTGCCCCAGTCGGCATGCGGGGGCGCCATACCGAGGCCGAGATAGCTCAGCGCGGCGACGAGCAGGATCGCATCGGCCACCTGGAAGGTCGCGTTCACCACGATGGTGCCGATCGCATTGGGCACGATATGCGCCACGATCGCGCGCCCGCTGCCGCCGCCCATCATCGTGACCGCCTGCACGTATTCCCTTGTGCGCAAGGACAATGTCTCCCCGCGCACCAGCCGCGCGGGCGTCAGCCAGGCCGCGAACGACACCACGACGATGAGCAGCCCGACCGATGCGGTGAAGATCGAGGACAGGATCAGCAGCAGGAACAGCGTCGGGATCGCCAGCAGGGTATCGACCACGCGCATCATCGCCGCATCGAGGACGCCGCCGACATATCCCGCGACCGCACCCCACAACGCGCCGAAGACGGTGGCGATGATCGCGGCGGCGACACCGATCTCCAGCGACGCCTGTCCACCCACCATCAGCCGGCCGAGTTGGTCGTAGCCGACATCGTCGGTGCCCAATGGGTGTGCGGCACTGGGCGGTTGGTTCGCCCCGGCGAGGTCGGAGGTGATCTGGTCGGTGTGATAGAGCGCCGGGCCCAGGAAGCAGAACAGCAGGAAGAACACGATCAGGCCGAAGCCGACCACGGCGAGCTTGTTCTCCAGCAGGGCCGCCAGCGTCGCGCGGAATCGCGAGCGGGCGCGGCCGGGGACGGTCTGCGCGATATCGGTCATCAGTACTTCACCCTCGGATCGAGTACGGCATAACCGATATCGGCGAGCAGCGAACCCGCGACGGTCGCCAGGGCGACCAGCAGGCCGACGCCCAGCAGGATCGGATAGTCGTGCACCTGAGCACCCTGGACGAAGATGAAGCCCATCCCGGGATAGTTGAACACCTGCTCGGTGATCAGCGCGCCGGCGAACAGCTGCGGCAGGGTGATCCCGAGCAGCGTAACGACCGGGATCAGCGAATTGCGCAACACATGCCGCAGCATCACCCGGCCGTCGCTCGCGCCGCCCGCCAGCGCGGTGCGCACGTAGTCCTGCTGCAGGTTCTCCATGACCGATGAGCGGATGTAGCGGCTGAAGGAGGCGATGGTGATCAGGGTCAGCGTCGAGACCGGCAGGACCAGGGCCGAGGCCTGGCCGAAGATCTCCGCGACCGTGTCGCCGTTCGGGCCGACCGGCGAAAACCAGTGCAGCTCAACGGCGAACAACAGGATCAGCAGTTCGCCGAGGAAGAAGCTCGGCATGGCGTAGAAGGCGAACGACAGCCCGGTCACCGTGTAGTCGCCCAGGGTGTTGCGGTGGCGGGCCTGGTAGATGCCGATCGGTGCGGCCAGGATCAGCGCGAGCACCGTGGACAGGGTCATCAGGATCAGCGTCTTGGGCAGATGTTCGGTGATCACATCCAGGACCGGCTGGTTGAGCTTGTAGGAATAGCCGAGGTCGCCGTGCAGAACGCCACCCGCCCAGTGCAGGAACTGCACGATCAGGGGCCGGTCGTAACCGCCCTGCCGCATGAAGGTGTCGACCTGCTGCGGGGTCGCCTTCGGCCCGAGGATCGCCCGGGCCGGGCCGCCGGGCAGCAGCTGCAACAACGTGAAGGTCAGCACCGCGACCAGCACGACGACGATCGCCGATTGCAGGACGCGGCGCAGGAGATACCCCGTCATAAGTCCGACACCATGGCCGAATGTTAGCCATGTGAAATGCTTGCGTCTACCAATTCGGCGCAGGCAGATTCTGTCAGAGTCCTTGCCGGCCACCGGGTTTGTGGGCGGGGTTCGCGGTGCCGTTGACCGTGACGGTGTCGATATGGCAGACACGTCCGTCGGCGCTGGTGGGGCGCGAGATGGCGCCGCCGGTCCCGGAGTAGCTGACGTCCGGATCGGTGCAGGCCCGCGGGTCCTGGTCGCGGAAGGTGAGCGTGGTGTCGGAGAAGAGCAGCGGCCCGGCGAACTGCGCGTTGTCCCAGGGCTCGACGGCGAAGATCGCGCGGTTCTGGGCCTGGTTACCCATATTGATCGCGTAGCGCACCGATCCGGACCGGCCGGTCACGGTCTGGGTCCACACCCCGCTCGACTGATCGAGGGCGATATCGATGTCGAGGACCTCGCCGACCCGCGGCGACATCGCCGGTCCGGAGTGACAGCCCTGATAGTCGGGCTGGTCGCCGACGTTGACGTATTGGCCGGAGATCCACCAGGTCGAGTAGGTCGACGGCTGGGTGGTCGGGGCGCAGCTGTCACCCCAGGTGAGCACGGGTTGCAGGACGCCGAGGCCGATCGGGTCGTAGTCGCGGCCGCCGGGGGCAGGTTCGAGGCCCGGCCACAGGAACAGGGTGCCGAGTCTGGACGGCGTCGGCGGCACGGTGAAATGGGTCCGCATGCGGACGATCTCGTTGGCGATCGGGATCGCGAAGTCCACGGCCGTGGTGCCGTCGGGCTGAAACTGCCAGGGGGTGCGGCCCGCCCCCGGGGGCGGCGGCTGGGTGGCCGGGGGCTCCGCGGTGGTGTTGGGTTGTTCGGCGAAAGACAGTGCCGACAAGGCGATTACGACGGCGATCAGGGTGCGGCGCGCCCACTTCGGGAAGGGAGTCATGCTTTCGCATGGAATCACATCCGGGAGTCAGCGGGATTCGAAATCAATTGCGGGACATCGTCGTATCGGTGATTTGCGCTCGAATCGCTTAGCTTATAGGGGTTTTCAACCATTCGATCATCGAGGCGCTAACGCCTTCGGATTCGACTGCTCAGCCCGCAGGGTTCGAGGCAGGAGCCGGGTATCTGCTCGCCCGGGGGTACCGATGGGCATACTCACAAGGGTGAACCAGATCGGCACTGCGACACCCGAATCCGTACTGAACGATCCGTTGAAGACTCAGTTCGAGACCTTCATCGATGAACACCGCGCGGGCCTGAGCGCGTGTCTCGACGGGCTCACCGAGGAGCAGGCCCGCCGAACTCTGGTCGCCTCGCCGACGACCCTGCTCGGACTGGTCAAACACGCCACCTTCGTGGAGCGGGTGTGGTTCGACGAGGCGATCACCTGCCGGTCCCGCCGCGAGATCGGAATCCCGGATACGCCCGGCGAATCGTTTCTGCTCACCGACGAGGATTCGATCGATACCGTGCGCCGAGCGCATCGCGAGGCCTGCGCGGCGTCGCGCCGGGCCGCGGCCGATCTTCAGCTCGATGATCTGTTGCGCGGCAACCGACGTGGCCCGCTGCCGCTGCGCTGGGTGTATCTGCATATGCTGCGCGAACTGGCCCAGCACTGCGGCCACGCGGATATCCTGCGCGAGCAGATCCTGACCCCGGCGCCTCGGACCGGGCTGTAGTCGTCAGTAGTACTGCGCACTCCAAAAGCCCGCCACCAGTGGCACATTCACGCAATCGATGGTCACTCCGACCCAGCGGTTGGTCATCTCGGTTCGCCTCCGCTCAGTCGCAGCAGTCACAATCGTGGCCGCTGCTCGGGCCGAGGGCCGCAGGAGTGGGACAGCAGGTGTCCCCGCGCCAGGCAGCGACGCCCTCCTTCGCCGCGATTACCGCGATCACGACCGCGGCGAGCGGATCGGCCCAGGACCAGCCGAACAGGCTGTTCAGAAGCAATCCGACCAGCAGTACCGCCGACAGATAGGTGCATAACAGGGTCTGTTTCGAATCGGCGACCGCCGACGCCGATCCGAGTTCGCGCCCGGTACGGCGCTGCGCCCACGACAGCACCGGCATCACGACCAGACTCACCGCCGCCAGCGTGATGCCGATCGGCGAATGCCGGGCCTCCCCCACCCCCAGCAGGGCGCGGATCGAATCCGCGGTGACATAGGCGGCCAGCGCGAAGAACGAGAACGCGATGATCCGCAACGCGGCCCGCTCCCGCCGCTGCGGGTCGCGACCGGCGAACTGCCACGCCACCGCCGCGGCCGAGGACACCTCGATGACCGAATCCAATCCGAACCCGATCAGCGCGGTCGACGACGCCCGCGTGCCCTCCCCGAGCGCGATAACGGCCTCGATCACGTTGTAGGAGATGGTCGCCGCGACGAACCACCGAATCCTCCGGCTCAGCACCGTCCGACGCCGCACCGACGGCCGCGACTCCAGCGCCCGCGACATCAGCAGCACCCCTCGGCATCCGAATCCGGGCAACACGCCGGATCCACCGCCAGCACCAGCCCGGTCAGATCGTCCAGCGCCCGCGCGATACGCGGATCCGCCAACTCGTATCGAGATCTACGCCCCTCCGCAACGGCCACCACAAGCCCGCAACCACGGAGGCACGCAAGGTGATTCGACAGAATCTGCCGCGACACCCCGATTCGATCCGCCAAATCGGACGGATACCCGGGCCCGCCCCGCAACGCGAGCAGGATTTCCGTACGAGTCGGATCCGACAGCGCATGCCCGAACCGAGCCAGCGCATCGCGATGCAGTAGCGCGTCCACCCGGCCAACAGTACATCAGATTCTGTATTCAGAAGAGGATGAACTATCCGCTCTCCCCCGTGAGGAAGTCGACGAATCCGAACGGGGCGCGGTCGCCGAGGCAGTACTCCAGGACCAGGTGCGCGTCCAAGGCGGCCGATTCGCTGCGCGGGAACAGCGTCTCCTCATAGGCGGTGAGTGCCGCTTCGATGTCGCCGGGGTGCGCGACGATCGCCTGGGCGAGTTCGGCGGCGTCGAACATCGCCAAGTTCGCGCCCTCGCCGGACGGCGGCATCAGATGGGCGGCATCGCCGAGCAGCGTCACCCCGGGCACGCGGTCCCAGCGGTGCCGGTTCGGGAGTGTGTAGAGCGGGCGCGGGACCGGCGCGGTTTCGCCGTCGGTGATCAGCGCGGTGAGCTCTGGTGCCCACCCGTCGAATTCGGCCGCGACCCGAGCGGCCGCGGCACGGGCGTCGGTGAAGTCGATGCCGGTGATCCACTCGATGGGGCGGGTCAGCTGGACGTAGGTATGCAGAACGCCGCCCGCCTCGCGGTGTGCGGCGATCCCCTGCCCCGGGGCGAGCGCGAACATCGCGCCGTCGCCGACCGCCTCGGCCGCCGCGGCGTGCCGCTCATCGACGTCGTACAGATAGGTCTCGACGTAGGTCGTGCCGACGTATTCGGGCTCGGCGCCGGACAGCAGCGGCCGGACCTTCGACCAGGCGCCGTCCGCGCCGACGAGCAGTTCGGTGATGACGGTGGATCCGTCCGCGAACCTCAGTTCGTGCCGGCCGTCGCCGAATGCCGTGACGTCGGTGAGCTTCTTGCCCCACCGGATCGTCTCCGCGGGCAGGGAGTCGATCAGCATGCGCCGCAGATCGCCGCGGAGCACCTCGGGCCGCCCGCCGTTGCCCTCGTCGGGCTGCTCGAGCAGCACCTTCCCGTGCCGATCGAGCGCGCGCAGGGCCTCGCCGCCCTCGTGGATGAGCGCGCGGAACTCGTCGGTGAGACCGGCCGCCGCCAGCGCGAGCTGCCCGTCCTGCTCGTGGATGTCGAGTTGACCGCCCTGCGTGCGGGTTTCGGCGGAGGGTTCCGCCTCGTAGATCGTGGCGGGAATGCCGTGGACGTGCAGGACGCGGGCGAGGATGAGGCCGCCGAGGCCCGCGCCGACGATCGTGACTTGTGTCGTCATGATGGTTCCTTTCGCAGACTGTCTGGAACGCCGTTCCATATGCCTATCTTGGAACAGCGTTCCATCCATGTCAAGATGATGTGCATGGCGAGTAGGGCACAGCGGACCTCCCGGCGCGCGAACGCGCTGTCGAAGGAGCGGATCGTCGAGGCCGCGATCGAGATCCTCGACACCGACGGCGAGAGCGCTCTGACCTTCCGCGCGCTCGCGGCTCGTCTGTCCACCGGCGCCGGGGCGCTCTACTGGCACGTCGCGAACAAGGACGATCTACTCGCGGCGACCACCGACGACGTCATCACCCGAGTCATGACCGACGTGGTCGCCGGCGCGCGGCCGCGTGAGACGATCCGAGCCGTCGCCCTGGGCGTGTTCGATGTGATCGACGCACACCCCTGGGTCGGCGCCCATCTCTCCCGCCAGCCGGGACAGTCCGCGATGCTGCGGATCTTCGAAGGCGTCGGCGGGCAGCTGCAGGCGCTCGGCGTCCCCGAACGAGCACAGTTCGACGCCGCCTCCGCGCTCGTGAACTACATCCTCGGCGTCGCCGGCCAAAACGCCGCGAACGCCCGCCAGGACCTGAACGGGATGGATCGATCGGCCTTCCTCGCGACCGTCACCGCCCAATGGACGCAGCTCGGCCCCGAGGAATACCCGTTCGTGCATCGGGTGGCCGCGCAGCTGCGCGAACACGACGACCGCGAGCAATTCCTGGCCGGGATCGACCTCATCCTGGCGGGTATCGGAACCCTCCGATAGGTGTTGTGCGTCAACCCGTTCGGGTGGCCTTCGGGTCGGTCGAGCGGGCCAGTGCGGCGTACAGCCAATGATGGGCTCGCCCCACCGTGACCCGAGTGGGGAGAAGCCGCTCGGTGAGAGCCCAGTAACGATGAATCCGGTGGTCGGTGTCGGTCGCGTCGATCAGCAATTGCTCGCGGAATCGCGGGCAATCACGTTCCCCGCGCGCACTGGCATGGGCGTCGACGAATCGGTCGAGTTCGCCGCCACCGTGCGGTCGCACACCTTCGGTGACATGTGCCACCACATCGGTCATGATGTCGTCCACATCGGAATACAGTCCGCGAGGGTCGCCGATCAGCTCCGGCCGACTCCGCCAGAGTTGCTGTCGCACAGCACCGTTCAATTCGGGGTCGACGACAAGCGCGGCCAACTCGGCATACGCGACAACCTCGTCGACGGACGGATCAGCGGGCGGCTCCGGGACATTCCAGTACAACCAGGTGTCGAGATCGCGCCGAGGTACCGGCGCCAAGATCCGCCGCCAGAACCGGACGAGGCCATCGTGCGCCGCACCACCGTCCTGGGCCGCGGCCAGCAACGCCAGTCGCTCGGCCCGCTGCGCCGGGGTCGCCGCTTCGACCGCCCGCAGTGACGCCCGCCGCCATGCCAGCGACCTGAATTCGATGTCGATTCGCCCACGTTCGGCGGCGATCGCCTCGGCGATCGACCACTCCCCGTGCAGCACACCGGAAATCGAGTCCAACCCAAGCCCGAACGCGCGCAACCGCCGGACCAGCAGCAGTCGTTCGGTCGCGCTGCCGGGATCGAACATGCGATGCCCGCCCGCGCTACGACGGGATTCCAGAATGCCCTCGTCGCAATAGAACCGGATCGTGCGCACCGCGAGCCCGGTGCTCCGCGCCAACTCTCCGATGCTCACCAGCGCGCCGGTTGGCCTGTCGTCTGTCACAACTAGTCGAACCTCCGCCCGGTGGAGTTCCCACCGTACCGAGTGCCGCACGGAGAGATGTGCTGACACCGTCGGCGACACAGTCGCCCACGTCCGGCGGATGGAGGCGAAATTCAAAGAAGGCCAGTCGAATCAGGTGGTATTGCCATCCCATGATGCTATCGGGAGCGAAAACGTATCCGTTGTTAAACACTAACCGTTAGTGTTACGGTCGACGGCATGAACAGCAAGGTCATGAGCATCGTCATCGTCGGAGGCGGCCTGGTCGGGCTGACCGCCGCGGCGTCGTTGCGTCGGATCGGTCACGAGGTCACAGTCCTCGAGCAGGCTCCGGAGATTCGGGCCGTCGGGGCGGGTATCAGCCTGTGGCCCAACGCGCTTCGCGAATTCGATCGGTTCGGGATCGGCGCCGAGGTCGCGGCGATGGGGCGCGAGGTCGACGCCTGGTTCTTCGACCCCGCCGGTCGCGCGCAGCGGCCCGCGGGGTACGACGACTCCGCCTTCCGGTTTCTGTTCGTCCCCCGGCCACGGCTCAGCACCGTGCTCGCCGACGCCGTCGGCCGCACTCGGATCACCCTCGGCGCGCGGGTGACCGGCTACACCGAGACCGACGACAAGGTCGTGGCCCACCTCGACAACGGGGCGAGCGTGCACGCGGACCTGCTGATCGGCGCCGACGGCGTCTACTCCAGGGTGCGTGCACAGCTGCTGCCCGACAGCGAGGCTCGCCCGCACGTGGGCAACTTCGCCTGGCGTGCCGTCGTTCCGGCGGGCGACGAGCGGCCCGAAGGGACCGTGCTCACCCTCGGGCCGGAGCGCATCCGCGGCGGGTATTCCCGCATCACCGAGACCGAGACCATGTGGTTCATCAGCCAATTCGGGACCGGAACGCTCACCGGCGGCAAGCGGGACCGCGCACTCGAGCGCGCCCGCCACCTCGCCGAAGGCGGTTGGCACGAGGATCTGCTGCGCATGATCGCCGCCACCCCCGAACAGAGCATCCTGGAGAACCAGATCATGGTCGTGCCGGCACTGCCGCGCTGGACCAGTCGCCGCGTCGCGCTGATCGGCGATGCCGCACACGGCCTTTCGCCGCATATCGCCGCCGGCGGCACCCTCGGCATCGAGGATGTCGGCGTGCTCCGCAACGCACTCGAGACCACGCCGAACCTGCGCAACGCACTCATCAGCTATGAACAGCTGCGCATGCTGCGCTTCGAGCGGGTGCGCACGCTGGCGGATGAGGTCGAGAATGCCGATGGCCCAGCAGAATCCGCGCGGCGATACGCCGCGTTCAGTCACTGGATGCTCACCACCGCCCCAACCGTGTGACCGATCACCCGTCGGCGAGGTGGCGGCCATATCGCGGCCTGGGAACCACCCGTTGCTGCGAAGATCGCTTCTGCTTGACACCCTCACCCCCGCGGCCTTCTCACCGCTACGCACCGCGGGCATGATCGCCCTGCGCGGCTATCTACTCATCGCGGTGATCATGGTCGGCGTGGAAATCTTCGAACAGATCAGCAGCTGATCCGGCGCGAAACCGGTTGTGGTGGTGAGGAACCACCACAACCACCGCCCGAATACTCGATCATCGCGTACCACGGGACCGCGCCAGGCGCGGCGATTCGCACGCGCTCGCGGGCCGAACCGTGGTCCAGGCGGTGTGTGAACGCCATCGCGCCGACGATGGCAGAGGCGTTCCGCAAATGGCCACCGGATGATGGGAATCCTCGTAAAGTGGGACAGGTAGCCGGACGAAATGTCAACGTGCTCAATGGTTGTCGAGTGTAATTCATGCCTGCCGGCGGTCTCGCCGAGGAGTGCGAGCCGGGGAGTCGGCGACACGTTCGTTCCGGCGCCGATGTCAGGTGCGTTCCCAGGAGGTAACCATGAGCGTCGACGAAGCCACGTTCTACCAGAACGTCGACTATGCGGGAGGACCGCATTCCTACAAGCTCGGCACGCAGGAGGCGCTGCCAGGCGATCTGAACGACAGATTCAGGTCGGTTCGGATAGGAGAGCTGGTGAAGGTGCTGGCCTGGCAGCATTACGGCCAGTCTGGTCGGTACGGGGAGTGGGAGGCCGATACCCCCGACATCACCGATATCGGTGGCCTGTCCACGTTTCGAGTGGTCGAGAAGACCACACTGGCGATCGCTGTTCGCCTGCAGGACGATACGGGTGCCGAGCCGGGACGCTACAGTCTCAAGGTCGTCTCCTATGAGGTCGGCGAAATCACCACTCACTCAGGCGATCCCGAGTACTCGCTGGTGGGTTTCATGCCCGCTGACGGCCCGCCCGTCACCACGGCGATCTACGTCCGCGACGAGCGGACCGGGGAGTACATGGCCATCGGCTCGGTCTATTTCACCTGGAACCACGAGACCAAGGCCGTCGACATCGCCGACGAAACCCACTTCCCCGAGAACATGACCCACGAACGGGCTGGCAGCAATCGGTTCACTTTCCACCTGAGCGCCACTCGATAACTGAGATCTACCGACATGCGCCCGTTGCCTCCGCCACGACACACAGTGGCGGGGGCAGCCGCACCGGGCCACCACGGCATCATCGGCCACCCACTCTACAGCGATATTTCGAAGGTGAGGTGCGCATTTCCGCGCGATACCCGGTGTCGCTGATATTCGGTACTGCCGTTGGGCGCGATCCGAGAACGCGGCAGCCTCCGCTAACCGGTTGGCCGCCAACGTCTGTGGAACATCCGCTCTTGCCGAATATGGTGCGTTTTCTGCAAGACTGACGCAATGATTCACGCACGTAGTGGAGGTGGCGGAGACATACCGCTGATCATTGTTCATGGCGGCTCGGGCTCGTCTCGACTATGCGAGGCACTGACGTCTGCTTTGCCACCTGAATTCCATTGGTGGACAGTCGATTTGCCGGGCCACGGCGACTCGGCGTGGACCCCGGGACGGTACGGACTGGATGCGGTCGGCGCCGCTCTGGTCGAGTGGGCCGAGCACGAGATCGGTAGCCCTGCATGGTGGTACGGCCACTCCTACGGCGGCCAGGCCACACTCGCCGCGGCCGGTGCGGCGCCGGGGCTGTTCGCCGGGTTGATCCTCGGGGATACACCGCTGATCCCTGAACAAATGTACGAACGTCTCGAACACAGCACTGACCGAATGCGTCAGTGGCAGCAATGGTGCGGTCTTCCAGAAGACACCCTGCTGCGGCTACTCGGTGACGAACCCTTCGGCGGGCGAACGACTGCGGACGTCCTGGGGCAGGACCACCCTTATCTGCGTGGAATGGCGGAGTCGCTGCATCGTCATGATCCGAGCTTCATCGCCGCTCTACTCGACGACCGCGATGCGGTGTACCGATGCCTGGTGCAGGCGAAGAGATGGCTGGCCGCCATGGCTGGTCCGGTCATCCTGTTCCGGGGTGATCCGGCGGTCATGACGATGACCTCCGACGACGACGTCGCGCTCATCCAGTCGACCGGCGGAAAGGTCCGCACCTTCGACGGAGTCGGACACGGCCTCCACCACTTCGCGCCGACAGCCGTCGCCGCCGCAATCGCCGACTACGCCTGAAGCGCCGAACGTCCGCTTCCAGCCGCATCCCGCGCGGCAGGCCGGAAGATCAACGCGCAGAGATCATCTCGACGGTAAAGTGGCGCGCCTCACGTCCCGGCAACGAGCGAAACAGACCACATGGCCTATAACGTTGAGGAATCGAAACGGTAACGACGCGAGCAGATCGGGATGATGAGCGAAGACCAGAAAGGCACCGCTGACAAAAAGGACGGCATCAAACCGTCGCAGGTCCTCGCGGCAGCTCTCGCGGCGGTCACCGCGGCCTTTCTGGGATCGACGCTGGGGGTGGCCGGCACCGTGGCGGGGGCCGGGGTCGCGAGCGTGGTGTCCACGGTAGGCGGCGAGGTGTACCTGCGCTCGCTGCGCAAGACGAAGGAAGCAGCGCAGCGCACCAAGGAGGCGGCGCTGGCGATGGCGGACCCGAGCACCCGGCAGCAGACCGAGGCGATCCAGCAAGTGCGGCAGGTGCCCGGGCACTATCCTCCGACCGCACAGGGCTGGGCGGGGCGTACGAACGACAGGCTGCCGGGAGCCGGCGCCGGGCATCAACCCCCGTGGGGGCAGCGGCGGCCCACGAACAACGGGCTGCCAGGAGCCAGCGCCGGACGGTCCGTCGACGGGGAACGCACCGTATTCATTCCCCGGCAGAATCTCCAGTCGCCGGTCAAGGGCACCGAAACCGGCGAAGAGCAGCTACGCCGCCGGTATGGCCTGCGCTGGCCGTTGATCATCGGCACCAGCGTGGTGGGGTTCGTCATCGCGATCCTGGCGATCACCGGCTTCGAGGGCATTACCGGGAAGGCGATCTCGGGCGACCAGGTCACCACCGTCGGCCACTTGTGGAGCGGCGGCGGGAGTAGCCAGCCCGACAAGCCCTCGACGAGCGGCCACGACGAGAACGTTCCGCCCAGCCAGAGCCAGATGCCGACAACCACGACCCCGCAAAACGGCAGCAGCGGAGAGAAGCAACCGACCACGAACAGTTCGACACCGACGACACCGACGACACCATCGACAAGCGCGCCGAAGTCATCGACACCGTCGACAAGCGCGCCGAAATCGTCGACACCATCGACGAGCACGCCGGAGCCGTCGAACACAACGCCGACCCCGAGCTCCTCGCCGAGCAACAACGCCCCGGGCGGTGGGAACCAACGCCCCAGCTCGGATGGGGGCACCGGGGGCACCTAGACCAAGCGTCCGTCTATGCCGCCGTGCAAGCGTTGGGAGAGTTGTAGCCGTGGCGGCCGGTCGATCTCGAGAACGTCCCGCCTGAGGAACGGCAAGCTGGTATCGGGGGAACGCGTCAACGCCGCGCTTGCTCGGTCGATCCCGGAAGACTTCCGGAGTTGTCCACTCAGTGGCCGAGGTTGACCTGTGCCCTGTGGTGGTCGCCTTTCTCGATCAGGTCGACGAACCCGAGGGCGTAGTCCGCGGCGGAGATCGCGTCGCCGTCCTCCGGCGCGACCGCGACGTCGTCGCCGAGCCGATAACGGCCGAGTCGTTCGCCGGGCATACGTGCGCCGAACCTGAGCGCTGGGCTCACGAAGACCCAGTCGAGTGTCGCGGGCGTGGCCGGAAGGTCCTCGATGATGAGCGCCGCCCCGGCGCGGATCTCGTCGTGGAGCTCCGCGGGGATGTGGCTGAGGTCGGCGCCGTAGCGATCCGCTCCGGGCGCGGGGCGCAGCGATGAGGCACCGCCCACGACGAACAGGGGCACGCCCGCGGCATCGGCCAGACGCGCGATGGTGCGATAGTGGCCGGATCTGGTGGGGCGCGCAGGCACGGATCCGGAGTCCTCGGCCACCATGGCGACGGCATGCCTGCCCGGACGACCCGTACGCCATCTCATGACCGAAGCCGTGACGACCGCAGCGACGGACTGGCGACCGAAATCGAGTCGTATCCACCATGACCGGTGATCAGCGGTCGAGCTGAAACCCACTCTCCTGCTGCAGAGCGGGTATCGCCGTCAGGCGCATATACATGCGTCAGCCAGCGGAGCCGCTGGTCAAGAGGCCGACCAGCGCATTTCCAATACCGTTGCCGAGACCGAATCCGAGGCCACCGGCAAAGCTGCCGAGAAACTGTTGCACGAGATCCATGTTTGATCATCCGCCCTTCGCAAGGTATTCATCTGTGCCATCGGTCGCCGAACCGGTCGCGTTACAAAACCGCTGACCGCCGCCGGAGTAAAGGTGGGCATTCGCAGCCCAATTGGTGGCGTTCGCACGAATCGACCACGGCGGCAACACGATCGAACCCAGCCTACAGTCGTGAGGCTGTCGACCTCCACTATGCCGCGTTCCGGGCGTGCGGGTGAACCGTAGCCGTTGGCCGTCAGTCGATCTCATGTACGTCCGCACCGATGAGCGCGTGTTCGGGATGGTCGACTATGCCGAGTCGAGTATGCCTCGATCACCACGAAATGTCCCCGCCGGGGCGGTAACCGGCACGAGCGGGCACCCCACCGCCTGCCCCTCGTGCGAGCAGCCGGTGACCGAGCAGGACAACAACCGAGAGTTGTTCCACACCAACGTCTCCTGCCCCGCGCAAACGGTGCGCAGGCTGATCCACCGGGCGTCGCGGGCCGCGGCGAATATCGACGCCATCGGGCAGGTGTGGATCGAATGCCTGGCCGAGGCGGGCATCCTGGAGCACCCGTCGGACTTCTACACGCTGACGTCGTCCTCGGGTTGTCGTCGCCATCGCCCCACGAAGGATCGCGCAAGTGGGTCACCGGCGAACTCATGAGCGGCCACAGTCACACGCGGTGAGGAATCAAACACGGCCTCGGAATGGTTCCAGGTCGCGTGAAGAAGATTGGGTTCCTCTCCTTCGGTCACTGGTCGTCGACGGCGTACTCCGAGACCCGGACCGCGGCGGATTTCCTGCACCAGTCCATCGACCTGGCAGTCGCCGCGGAGGAACTCGGCGCGGACGGCGCGTACTTCCGCGTGCACCACTTCGCCCGGCAGGCAGGCAGCCCGTTCCCGCTGCTCGCGGCCATCGGTGCGCGCACGTCGAGGATCGAGATCGGCACCGGCGTGATCGACATGCGCTACGAGAACCCGATGTACATGGCCGAGGACGCCGGCGCCGCCGACCTGATCGCGAGCGGCCGACTGCAGCTCGGCATCAGCCGGGGCTCACCCGAACAGGTGATCGAGGGGTGGCGTTACTTCGGCTTCGCGCCAGCGGAGGGCGAGACCGACGCGGACATGGCCCGACGGCACACCGAGGCCTTCCTCGAGGTGATCGAAGGACAGGGTTTCGCGCAACCGAACCCACGGCCGATGTTCGCCAACCCGCCCGGTCTGTTGCGCATCGAGCCGTACTCCGAGGGACTGCGCGACCGCATCTGGTGGGGTTCGGGCTCGAACGCCACCAGCGTGTGGGCGGCGAAGCTGGGCATGAACCTGCAGAGCTCCACACTCAAGAACGACGAGACCGGCGAGCCACTGCATGTGCAGCAGCGCAAACAGATCGAGGCATACCGCCAGGCGTGGGCGGAGGCGGGCCACCCGCGGGAGCCGAGGGTGTCGGTCAGCCGCAGCATCTTCGCGCTGACCAACGACGTGGACCGCGCGTACTTCGGCCGCGACCGCAACTCACAGGACGAGATCGGCATGATCGACGAGACGACGAGGGCGATCTTCGGCCGCTCCTACGCGGCGGAACCGGACGAGCTTGTCAGGCAACTGAAGGAGGACGAGGCCATCCAGGCCGCGGACACGCTGCTGCTGACGGTCCCGAACCAACTCGGGGTGGATTACAACGCCCACGTCCTGGAAAGCATCCTCACCCACGTGGCACCGGAACTCGGCTGGCGCTGAACGACTCCCGTCGCGCGACGCGTCACCCTCCTGTGAGACCCGACAGGCCCGGAGGTGCCGCACATCGGACCCGTCCCATATCGAGCCGAACCGGAACAGCGATGTCATCATCGGTAATGCGGCGGGGCGGCGGCTTTTGGCGTCTGGTCGCCGCGGGCTTCGTGCGGGCGGAGGGTGATGTAGAGGATGCGGAAGCGGTGGACTTCCATGTCCAGGACGTCGCCGTCGGTGATGACACCGCGGTACAGGTGCTCATATTTCACGGTGCCGAACCACCTTTCGATCACGCCGTTGGTCTGCGGGGACCGCACCCTGGTCCGGACGTGACGCACTAGATAGCCATCTGCTTGAACATATGTTCGATTGGACGTACATTCGAGCGCATGTCGATACCGTTGCAGGGGTCGCTGTTGGGTGGGTTCGACGAGGTCGGGGTCGGGGCGTTGGGTGAGGTGCGGCGGAGCGTTCTGAGTGGTGGGGCCTGGGTGGATGTGTTGGCGGGGTGGTTGAGCGGGGCCGATGTGTTGTTCGAGCGGTTGGCGGCGGGGGTGTCGTGGCGGGCGGATCGGCGGCAGATGTACGACCGGATGGTGGATGTGCCTCGGCTGCTGCGGTTCTACGAGCAGGACGAGGCGCTGCCGGATCCGGTTCTCGAGCAGGCGCGCGATGCGTTGAGCACGCATTACCGGGACGAGCTCGGTGAGCCCTTCCGCACGGCCGGACTGTGCTATTACCGCGACGGCAACGACAGTGTCGCCTGGCACGGGGATACCGGTGGGCGCGGGGCGACGGTCGACACGATGGTCGCGATCGTGTCCGTCGGGGCGGCGCGTTCACTGCTGCTGCGGCCGCGCGGGGGCGGCGGGAGCATCCGGTATCAGCTGGGGCACGGGGATCTCATCGTCATGGGCGGGTCGTGCCAGCGGACATGGGAGCATGCGGTGCCGAAGACCCAGCGCGCGGTGGGGCCGCGTATCAGCATTCAATTCCGCCCCTACAACGTGCATTGATTCGCGTCGGAACGCCGGGCGGGGGGCGAAATCGTCGGTGTGGGCCGATAGATTGACGGTATGAGCACCATCGGGGCGGGAATCTTGTCGGTGATGCCGCTGCACTCCATCAGCGAGGTGCACGGGGAGAGCGGGCTGCGGCAGCGACTGGAGCTGGAGAGCGAGAAGCTGGCCGAACCCGAGAGGGTCGGCGCCGCTCTGGATCTGGCGTCGCGATTACATCGTGACGACCGGTACGGGCGCGAGCCCTATGTGAATCATCTACTGCGCGTGGCGATTCGGATCGTCAGCCACTACGAGGTGCGCGACACCGAGGTCGTGGTCGCGGGCCTGCTGCACGATTCGGTCGAGGATCATCCGAGCGAACTGGCCGGCGATCGCCCCGGCTCCCCCACCGCCGCCGCGCTCGCCGAGGTGAGCGATCGTTTCGGTGAGCGGGTGTCGACTATCGTTGCGGCCGTGACCAATCCGGCCCGCAGGCCGGGTGTCGACCGGCATGTGCAGTATCGCGAACATGTCGCCACGAGCCTGGCCCGCGACCCTTGGGCGCGCGTGGTGAAGATCTCCGATTTCACCGACAACGGCGTGGGCATCGTCTACGCCACGGGCGGGGTCCAGCATCATCTGGCCATCAAGTACCGCCCGCTCACCGACGTCTATCGCGATCTGGTGACCCGCTCGGATACCCCGCTCGCCGAACACGTCAAACAGCACATCCTCGACCAGCTCGATCGCGCCGACGAACGCTTCCACGCCATCCTCGGGGAGTAACCCGGTCACGACCGGCGCGCGAAATCCGGGGCATGCTCCGGCAGCACCCCGCGGGCGACCAGGAACGGCGGCACGTTGCGAACGATCGGCAGGCGCCGGAACACACGCAGCGGCAACGGGGTTCGCTCGGAGTTGGACACGTTCAACTGGCCGGCGACCGCCGGACCGATCGCGACCCGGTGCAGGAACCGCTGCATCGCCTGGATGACCACGGTCGGCACGATGCGGCGACGCTGTACGCGGGCCAGATCGGCGACCGTGACCTCGCCGGATCGCAAGCGCGGCATCAGGATTCGCGCCGCCGCGACCGCGTCCTGGACCGCCAGGTTGATGCCGACGCCACCGACCGGCGACATGGCGTGCGCGGCATCGCCCAGGCACAACAGCCCGTCGGTGTACCAGCGGTCGAGTCGGTCGAGTTTGACCTCGAGCAGCTTCACATGGTCCCAGTCCGGCACGGCGTCGACCCGATCGGCGAGCCACGGGACGACCTCGGCCATGCTGCGCATGATCTCGGAGACCGGACCCTGCCGCAGCACCGCATCACTGCCCTTCGCGATCAGCGTCGCGCACTGCCAGTAGTCGCCGCGATCGAGCATGATCGCGACCCGGTTGGCCGCCAGAACCGGGACCGCACCGGCCGGATCGGTGTCGTGGCGCGGCATCCGGAACCACCAGGCGTCGAACGGTGTCGCCCAGCGGTGCGAGCCGAGCCCGGCCGCGTCGCGCAGCACCGAGCCGCGGCCGTCGCAGGCGAGGGTGAGCGCTGCCCGGATCTCGGTGATGTCACCGTCGGTCGTGCGACAGCGGACGCCGACCACGCGACCGTCCTCCCGCAGCAGATCGATCACCTCGGTGTTCACCCGCAGCCGGAAGCCCGGCTCCCGATCGGCCGTGCGGACCAGCAGATTCAGCAGATCCCACTGCGGGACCATGGCGATGTACTTGTGCCGCCCGGGCAGACGGTCGAAGGTGGCGACCGTGGTCATACGGCCGCGCAGCGGCAGTTGCACGCTCGTCATCCGGCGCTGCGGAAGCTTCGCGAACTCCTCCCCCAGACCCAGCTCGTCGAGCAGATCGAGGGTGGTGGGGTGCACGGTGTCACCGCGGAAATCGCGCAGGAAGTCGGCGTGTTTCTCCAGGACCATGACATCCACACCGGCACGAGCGGCCAAGAGGGCGAAGACGATTCCGGCCGGACCACCACCGGCGACGAGACAGGTCGTGCGTTCCATCGGGGCATCCCTTCGGCCGCGTCGCGGATACTCCGATGGTAGGCCCGAATACGTTTGCGGTCAGACGCTTTCGCGGTGCAGGGTGAAGAAGTACGGCTCGGACAGTCCGCGCAGATCCATCACCCCGAGCAGGGTCTGGTCGTCGACCAGCCGGAAGATGTCGATGATCGGCAGATGGTCGTAAATCATTGCGGCGCCGAGTTTTCCGCGATACTCCAGATTGCGCAGCCGAGCCCGGGGCACACGGGTGCGCAGCAGCGGACGCAGGATCGGCAGCAGCGTGCGGGCCGCCCGCACGCCCGCCGACGGGATCCGCCCGGCCAGCGTCAGCGGAACCCGGCGCGGATCGACCGCGAACACGGCCGCGTCCGGTCCGGCGAACAGCAGCGGCTGTACGTTGTCGGGGCTGTCGAATTGCTTACCGTACCAACCGGATTCGACCAAAACACCGGCCCACGGGTGGCCGGTGTCGAGTTCGTCGCCGTTCCAGCGGCCGGTGGTGATCTCGTCCACCCGCACCGCGGGCAGCGTGTCGAACAGCTCCCACGCCTGCTCCGGGGTGCAGCCGCCATCCTGCAGTTCGCGCAACCGCGCGGCGGGCGTTTCGACGCCGGCCATTGGTCCTCCTCGATGTAGCGACCGAATGACAAGGTTGATCTCACGATATCTCACCGACCCGGCGCCCCCGGGTGACGTGACCGAGGCCACGCCGACGAACCCTGGACCTCGAGCGCGGTTGAGGAACCAGGATAGGTCACGACACCCCGATCCCCCGGCCCGCCTGACGGCCGGGTTCGGCGGCCGTCCGATACGGCCACCGTCGCCCCCGCTGCCTCCACGTACACCCGGCAGCGGGGGCGATTACCCCGTTCAGGCGACCGCACCGAGCCAGGGCCTCCGCCCGAGGCCGGTGAGTTCGACGCTGGCGTCCCAGAGGCGTGCGGCGGTGTCGGGATCGGTCATATGAGGGCGCGGGGTCTCGCGGCCGGGCGCTCCGCGCAGGCCGAAAATCCTTGGGCCCCAGAGCTCTCCGCTGCCGATATCGGGATCGAGGACAGCGCGGACGATGGGGCGGGCGCCGGCGTGTTTGCCGTGGAGCACCAGTCCGGCCCCGAGTCCGCGCAGATGTTGGGCCGTGGTGCGGATGAACAGCGGCGGCCGCGACGGAGTCAGAGAGTCCAGTGCGCCACCGGGGTGGGCGACGATGCTGGCGGTGGTGGCGCCGAGCGCGCGCAGGCGGCGGTCGAGTTCGAAGCCGAACAGCATCTGCGCCAGCTTCGATCGGCCGTAGCTGCGCTTGGGGCGGTAGTCGTGTTCGGAATCCAGATCGATGAGGTCCAGGCGCTCCGACCGGGCCGCGAAGCTGCCGACCGTGACGACCCGGCTGTGCGGGGTCGCCGTCAGCAGCGGCATCAACCGATGCACCAGCGCGAAGTGGCCGAGATGGTTCGTCGCGAACATCAATTCGTGCCCCTGCGGGCTGAGGCGACGCCGATGATCGGACAACATCACCCCGGCGTTGAGGACGACCGCGTCGAGTCGCTCGGTATCGAGCGCCTCCACCGCGGCCGGGAGGGTCGCCGGATCCGCCAGATCCAGCGGAATCTGCCGTAACCGGGCGTCGGGGATCCGGGAGCGGATCGTCGCCAGGGCGAGTTCGGCCTTGGCGGTATCGCGGCAAGCGAGCACGACGGTGGCGCCGGTGGCGGCGAGCTGTTCGGCGACGAAGTATCCGATGCCCGCGTTGGCGCCGGTGACCAGGAATGTCTTGTCCCCGGCCGGGAAGGTTGCGGAGGCTGTCATGGACTCGACTGTCGCGGGCGGCTCTTGCGCCGCACTCACACCGCACTGGCATATCCCCCTATCGCGTTGGGGTACAAGACATTTGGAAGCATCGATGCAAACTCGGGACTGTTAGGATCGGTGCCGTCGATGTCGACTGGCCAGGCCGAATCACACTCTCCCCGAACGACTTACCAGCGCTCCGGGAGAACACCACGCTTCACGAGATGCGTGGGTTATGGTCCGACGAAAGGCAAGACAAATGACACACATCGGTGGCGCTCTGGCGACGGCCGGCGCGATTCTCGTTCTCGCTTTCGGTGGTGCTGCCAGTGCCAGCGCCGATCCGTCCATCGCGAGCCCGGAGGCGCACGGCGTCTTCTCCTACACCGACCACGGTGGCCGCCAGGAACTGCGCGATCCCCGGAACCACGAGTGCTACCGCATCGAAGGACACGGCCGCGCCAAGAACGACACCAACCGCGTGGCCGAGTTGTTCCGCAACGGCGACTGCCGCGGCGAGGCCAACGACGCCCTGGCGCCCGGCGAGCGCGACCGCGACGTCGATTTCCGCTCGGTGCGGTTCGTCGACTAACCGCTCGGCGTCTCGAGATGTGCACCGAGGTCCTGGTGTGTGCACCTCTGCGTGACGCGTTGTGAACCGGTCCGCTCCCTCCGTAGTGGTGACGGAGGGAGCGGATACCCCGAGTTTCGCCGAGCTCGCGGGCGCGTTCGGTGATTACCCTGGGCGGAGTGCAGACAAGTCTCCTGGCGCATGTCGCCGCGGCGAACTCGTTGACCGGGCGGTGGTGCGCGGTCGCGGGCAGCGAGGATTTCGTGCTGTCAGGCTGCGGGGTGTGGCCGCTACTCGGCGTATTGGCCTCGGCGGCAAGCGAACCCGCGCGGACGGAACTGGCCGCAGCGGTCGGACTCGCGGATGCGTCGGCGCAGGAGGCGGCGCTGCGGCTGTTGGCCGAAGTGGCCGACGCCGAGACCATCGCCGGCGCGCTCGGCGTGTGGGTGCGCAAGGATGTGCGGCTGCGTGAGCGGTGGGCGGGGTCGCTGCCCGCCGGAACCGTCGACACGCTGACCGATCAGGCCGCGCTGGACGCGTGGGCCGATCGGCACACCGACGGGCTGATCCGCCGGTTTCCGCTGGATATGACGTCGGAAACGCTGCTCGTGCTGGCCACCGCGATCGTCGCGCGCACCGCATGGCGCGAGACGTTCGACGACGATGTGCTCGAACCGCAGGACGGGCCCTGGCGCGGGCATCGCGGACCGGGACTGTCGCGGTATTCGCGGCAACTCGACGATGCGGCCCTGGTCGACGGCGATACGCCGGTGACCCGGGTGGTGGTGCGGGGTCGGGGTGATCTCGATGTCCACCTGCTGACCGGCGCGGGCACGCCCGGCGCGGTGCTAGGGGCGGGGCTCGCAGCGCTGGACGGGTCGGTAGTGGCGCGGGCCGATCTGCCGATCGGGACCGAGGGACCCGGCCTGATCGTGCGCGAGACCCGAGCCGTGGCCGACACCCTGCGAATTCAGCTGCCGCCGTTCGAGATTCGTTCCTCGCATCGACTGCTGGACCGGGCCGAGCTGTTCGGGCTGCGTACCGCCGCCGACGACGGAGCACAGCGTTTTCCCGAAATCTCCGATACCCCACTCTATGTCGCCGATGCCGCGCAGGACGCGCTCGCCCGTTTCACCCGGGACGGCTTCGAGGCGGCCGCGGTGACTGCGATCGCGCTGGCGAGGGCGATCGCCCTGCCGCATCCGCGCCCCGCGCTGGAAATCTCGGTCACCTTCGATCGGCCGTTCGGCTTCCTCGCCGTGCACCGGACCACCGGCTTGGTGATCGTGGCCGGGTGGGTCGCCCGGCCGCCGGTCTGAGGTACGGATGTCCGAACAGCTCGACACCTCGATGCCCGAGGCAGCGGTCGCGCCGCGCACCGCGGGCCGCACCCTGGACTGGATCCGGCTCGCACTGCTGGCGGCCGGGCTGCTGTGCGTGGCGACCGGACTGCTGCCGCGTGCCGAGGCCGCCGCCAATATGCGCCGGATCGGGCCGCTGCTGCTGTTTCTCATCGGCGTGATCGTGTTGGCCCAGCTCGCGCGGCGGGCACTGGTCTTCGATGTGATCGCGCATCGGCTCGCGATCATCGGACGCGGCAACTACGCGATGCTGTTCGTGCTGTGCGCGCTGTTCGCGGCCACGACGACCATGGTGCTCAACCTGGACACCACGGCGGTCCTGCTCACCCCGGTCATGTTGGCGCTGGCCGTACCCGCCCGCATAACCCCCCTGCCACTGGCCATGACGACGCTGTGGCTGGCCAATACCGCGAGCCTGGTGCTGCCGGTCGCCAATCTCACCAATCTGCTCGCCGCCGACCGGGTCGGACTCGACGCGACCGCGTTCGCGGCGAGAATGTGGCTGCCACAACTGGTTTCGGTACTGGTGACGATGGCGTTCCTGTGGATCTGGTACTGGCGACGGCGATACCGCGGCGCCGACCGCTACCATCCGCCGGACCCGGTACGTCCCGCCGACGAGCGGCAACGCGCCCTGTTCTACATCACGGGCGCGGCCTGCGCGTTGTTCGTCGCGGCCATTCCGTTCGTCGGCGACCGCATCGGATCGGCCGCGGCGGTGGCCGCCGTCATCGCCGTCGCGGCCTTCGCCGTGCTCGACCGCTCGGCGCTGCGCCTGTCGCTGATCCCATGGCAGCTGCTGATCTTCGTGATCGGCCTGTTCCTGGTGATCCCCACTCTCGGACGGTTCGGCCTGTCGGAGCTCATGGGAACCCTGATCGGCGCCGACCCGGGCATATCCGGGGCCTATCGCGCCGCGGCGGCCGGGGCGGGCCTGTCGAATCTGGCCAACAATCTGCCCGCCTACACCGCCGGTGAGGCGGTCATCCCGCCGGATCATCGAAATCAATTGCTGGCGTTGCTGATCGGCACCAACATCGGCTCGATCGCCACGCCCTGGGCATCGCTGGCAACGCTGTTATGCCTGGAATTCTGTCGCACACACGGGGTTCGGGTACCGATGATCCGCTTCGTCGCCACCGGGATCGGGCTGGCGGTGGTCGCGACGGCGAGTGCGGTCGCGGCGCTGTACGTCACCGGCTCCTGAGCCAGCTGTATTCGGAGCTGTTTCGGGAGTTACTGGCCGAGACGGCCGGGTGCGGATGCCCGAGTCGTTCGCGCCCCCGGACCAGCCACCGACCGTCGATATGACCCCCTACCTCGGCGTCTACGAGCGCGAAGGTGTGACCATCACGATCACCGACGATCCGACGCCGCACCTGCGCTACGAGTTCACCGGCGGCATGAAGGACTTCTCGCCGCCGTTGGAGGCCGATCTGACGCCGGTCTCGGAGCAGGTCTTCGCCGCCGCCGGGGCGGGCTCGTTCTCCGGGACATGGATGCCCGTGGTGTTCGATGCCCTGCCCGACGGGACGATCTGCTGTTATATCGGAATGCGCTGCGCCCCAAGGACTGCCGCATCGCCGACTCAGCCGGTGATCTCCCATTCGTAGACCGTCAGCTCGGAGGCTCCGGTCGTGTGGATGGGGTCGGTGTGGATCAACTCCCTTGCCTGGGCAAGGCTTTCGGCCAGAACAACGTAGGCGCCGCCACTGCCGTCGGTGAACCGGCCGGTGCAGTCGAGGCGGTCGCCGGCGCGGACCTCGGCGAGCCAATCGCGATGCGGTTGGATCACCGAGTCGTCCCACTGTGCCGTGCGCATGGCCAGTACCAGGTACTTGCGCACTACGCCTCGTCGTCGCGGACGGGGGTCACGCGCGTCGCGGCGGCCGCGGCCCGCACCTGCGGGGCGACCTGCACGACCTGGCCGAGTACGCCGTTGACGAAGCTCGGCGAATCGTCGGTGGACAGCTCCTTGGCCAGCTCCACCGCCTCGTCGACGGCGACCACGGGCGGCACGTCGGTGGCGTGGAACAGCTCCCACACCGCCACTCGCAGGATGGCGCGGTCCACGGCGGGCAGCCGCGACAGCGTCCAGTCCTGCAAGTAGGACTCGATCGTGCCGTCCACCCGGTCCAGGTCGTCGGCGACGCCCTCGACCAGGGTCCGGGTGTAAGGGTTCACCGGTGCCACCGAATCGTCGCGAACCGAGAGCCGCACACGTTCGTCGAGCAGGTCGGCCGGATCGATGTCACGGGCCTCGGCCTCGAACAGCAGGTCCACCGCGCGGCGGCGGGCCTTGTGCCGGGCACCGAGTTTCTTGTACTGGGACTTCTTGTCTCCGGACTGATCCGCCACATTCACCAGATTAGGCGTTCACTCGGCCGAGGTAGCTGCCGTCGCGCGAGTCGATCTTCAGCTTGTCGCCCTGGTTGATGAACAGCGGCACCTGAACCTCGGCGCCGGTCTCCAGAGTGGCCGGCTTGGTGCCCGCGCTGGACCGGTCGCCCTGCAGGCCCGGCTCGGTGTGGGTGACCACGATCTCCACGGTGACGGGTAGCTCCACGTAGAGCACCTCGCCCTCGTGGGTCGCGACCTGCACCGACATGTTCTCCAGGAGGAACTTCTCGCCGTTGCCGAGCACCTGACCGCTGATGTGGGTCTGCTCGAAGGTGTCGCCGTCCATGAAGATGTAGTCCGACCCGTCGTGATACAGGTAGGTCATATCGCGGCGGTCGACCGTGGCGGTCTCCACCTTCACACCGGCATTGAAGGTCTTGTCGACCACCTTGCCCGAGAGGACGTTCTTCAGCTTCGTACGCACGAACGCCGGACCCTTACCGGGCTTGACGTGCTGGAACTCGATAATCTGCTGGAGCTGATTGTCGATCTTCAGCACGAGGCCGTTCTTGAAGTCGCTCGTGTCCGCCACTGTCCTCGGATCTCCTGTTCGTAGGGCAACCGTCGTCAGTCGACGACAGTCAAGTCTTTGCTGGTGAGCGTGAGCAGCTCGGGGCCCCCTTCGCGAACCACGAGCGTATCCTCGATGCGGACACCGCCGCGGCCGGGGAAGTACACACCTGGCTCGACGGTCACCGCCACGCCTCCGAGCAGTGTACCCGTGCCCGCTTTGGCGAGTCCGGGCGCTTCGTGGATCTGCAGGCCGACTCCGTGCCCGAGACCGTGCACGAACAGCTCGCCGTGACCGGCCTCCTCGATGACCGACCGCGCCGCCGCATCGACCGCGGCGCAGGCCACCCCGGGTTTCAGCGCATCCTCCCCGGCCCGCTGCGCCGCGCGGACCAGCTCGTAGAGCTCGCGCTGCCAACCGCTTGGCTCCCCGAGTACCAGGGTGCGGGTCATATCGGAGTGGTAGCCGTCGACCCGCGCACCGAAGTCGATCTTGACGAAATCACCGGCGGCCAGCACCGCATCGGTCGGACGGTGGTGCGGCACGGCCGAATTCGAGCCCGTGGCGAGAATGGTCTGGAACGCGACGGCCTCGGCGCCGTGTTCGAACATCAACCAGTCCAGTTCGAGCGCCACCTGACGTTCGGTGCGGCCGGGACGCAACCCGCCGCGTTCGAGCAGGGTGGCCAGGGCCGCGTCGGCGGCGGCGCAGGCGGCGCGCAGGCGGTCCACCTCATAGGCGTCCTTCACCTGACGCAGCTGCTCGATCAGGTTCGCGGTGGGCACGAATTCGAGCCCGGTACCCCAGTCCAGGAACGCGCGATGCTGATCGACAGTGACCACATGGCCTTCGAAGCCGACCCGGCCGGTCTGCCACTCCCCCGCCAGTTCGACCAGTCGGCGGGCGCTGGCCCGCGCGATCTCCGCGCGCAGGTCGGGAACCTGTTCGGCGACCTGCGTGGCATAGCGGCCGTCGGTGCAGATCACGGTCCGTTCCTCGGCGCCGTCCCAGGAGTAGACCAGCAGCGCCGCATTGGATCCGGTGAAACCGGTCAGATATCTGATATTGACCAGATCCGTCACCAGCAGGGCATCGACACCGTTCTCTACCAACAGGTCCCGCAGCGCGGCCCGTCGGGCCGCGTGGTCGGGACGGCGCACACCGTGATCAGACATGGCTTCAACGCTACCGCTCCCGGCCGCATCCCTCGCCATCCTGTTCACCATCGCAATGAGGCCGCGACACACCTCGGTAGCTGGGCGAATCGGTTCCGGGGTCGCCGATTCGTACTCATGGGTTGTTCACATGCGTTGGAGTTGTCCACATTTCGTGTTCGCAGCCCCCATCGACGGCCGCGGCGACGCACGATCGAGGACATGACCGCCCTCGCATTCGCCCTGCTGGCCCTGTGGTGCATCACGTTGAGCGTCATCGACCTGCGCACCCGCCGACTACCGGATCGGCTGACCCTTCCCGGCGGATCGGCCGTACTGGTCTATGCCCTGTTCAGCGACCGCTTCGCCGCCGCCGTGGCGGGTGCGCTGCTGCTGGCCGTTCCGTATCTGCTCATCCATCTGGCCGCGCCGGTGGCATTCGGCGCCGGCGATGTGAAACTCGCGATCGGGCTCGGGGCGGCCGCCGCCTGTGGCGGAGCGCACGTCTGGACCTGGGCGGCGCTGAGCGCTCCGGTGCTGACCGCGCTCGCCGGCGGCGGCACGACCCTGGTGCGCGCCTACCGATCACATGCGCCGCCCGCGAATTCCGCTGTGCCGCATGGTCCTTCGATGTGCATTGCCACGATCGCCGCGCTATTGGCGGTGTCGTAGTCCCGATCATCCTCAACTCCGATCAAGGTCCGGCCGGGCCGCTGCGGCGCGCGGCCGATCCGGCCGGATGCCCGACTGGAGGTGCCGACGTGGAAAGATGGTCGCCGTGTTGCGCTGGATAACTGCCGGAGAATCTCATGGTCCCGCCCTCGTCGCGATCCTGGAGGGGATGGTGGCCGGTGTCGAGGTGACCTCCGCCGACATCGCCGCGCAACTCGCGCGCCGCCGCCTCGGGTACGGCCGCGGTGCCCGGATGAAGTTCGAGGCCGACAAGGTCACCGTCGTCGGCGGTGTCCGCCACGGCAAGACGATGGGCGGACCCATCGCCATCGAGATCGCCAACTCCGAATGGCCCAAGTGGACCGAGGTGATGTCCGCCGATCCGGTCGATGAGGCCGAACTGGCGGAGATGGCCCGCAACGCGCCCCTGACCAGGCCACGACCCGGACATGCCGACTACTCGGGCATGTTGAAGTACGGCTTCGACGACGCCCGCAACGTGCTCGAACGCGCCAGCGCCCGGGAGACCGCCGCCCGGGTGGCGGCGGGGACCGTCGCGCGGGCGTTCCTGCGCCAGGCCCTCGGTGTCGAGGTGGTATCGCATGTGATGTCGATCGGAACCGCCCGGACCACAAGTGATTTGGTGCCGACCGCGGCGGATCTGGCCGCGATCGACGAGAGCCCGGTGCGCGCGTTCGACAAGCAGGCCGAGGAGGCGATGATCGCCGAGATCGAGGCCGCGAAGCGGGACGGCGACACCCTCGGCGGTGTGGTCGAGGTCGTGGTGGAGGGCCTGCCGGTCGGGCTCGGCTCGTTCACCAGCGGCGAGAACCGGCTCGACGCGCGACTCGCGGCCGCGCTCATGGGCATTCAAGCCATCAAGGGCGTCGAGGTCGGCGACGGGTTCGAGACCGCGCGCCGCCGCGGCAGCCAGGCCCATGACGAGATGAAGCCCGGCCCGGACGGCGTGCTGCGCTCCACCAACCGCGCGGGCGGGCTCGAGGGCGGCATGACCAATGGCGAAGCCCTGCGGGTGCGCGCGGCGATGAAGCCGATCTCCACCGTGCCCCGCGCCCTGTCGACGGTGGACATGACCACCGGCGACGAGGCCGTCGCGATCCATCAGCGTTCGGATGTGTGCGCGGTTCCCGCAGCCGGCGTGGTCGCCGAGGCCATGGTCGCGCTGGTCGTGGCCCAGGCCGCGATGGAGAAGTTCGGCGGGGACTCGCTGTCCGAGACGGTCGACAACATCACCAGCTATGTGAAACGGATCAACGCGCGCCCGCATATCCCGGGCACCGTGACGTCATGATCGTCCAGACCGACCCGCGCCGACCGTGCGTGGTGCTGGTCGGGCCGCCGGGGGCGGGTAAGTCGACGATCGGTCGCAAACTCGCCCGCGAACTCGGCGTCGAACTGTTCGACACCGACGCCGGGATCGAGGAGGAGACCGGGCGCACCATCCCGGAGATCTTCGCCGACGACGGGGAACCGGAGTTCCGCCGTATCGAGGAGCGCGTGGTGCGCCGCGCCATCCTCGCCGAACGTGGCGTGGTATCGCTGGGCGGCGGCGCCGTGCTGTCGGCGAACACCCGCGAGCTTCTGCACGGGCGCACCGTCGTATACCTGGAAATCAGTGTGGCCGAGGGGCTTCGGCGCACCGGCGCGAACTCCAATCGACCGCTGCTCGCGGGCGACGATCCGGGCAGCAAGTACCGCAAACTCATGCGCGAACGCCGCCCCCTCTACCGCGAGGTCGCCAGCGTGCGCGTACGCACCGACGGCCGTAGCCCCGGCCGGGTGGTCCGCAACATCATGGCCAAGCTGGACCTGGAGCCGGCCGCGGCACAGCCGTCGACGACCCCGTCCCGCCCCGCGGATGGCGAGGGCACCAGCCGCCGCGCCCGCGCCCGGCGCCGTCGCCGCGGCCGTAACGCCTCGAACCCTCCTGCGACCGAGGCGAATTCGCCGGTGACTCGCCAGAACGGCACAGCCGCCGCCGATCCGGGCGGCCAGGCCGCACCGACCGACGGCGAATCCGCCGACGCGGCAAAGGAATCCACACCACGGCGTCGATCTCGCCGCTCACGACGAGGTGGCCGCCGCCACACCCGCAAGACGGTCACACCAGCCGACGCCACCACCGAGGCGGCAAACGAACCCTCGCCCACAACGGCCGATACCCGTCCCTCCGCAGCAGGCACCCGCTCGTCCGCGGCAGTACGCGGCCGTTCTTCTGTGGAGGCAAGCACGTCCTCCGTGGAGGCAGGCACGGCGGCAGATGTCCCTGCCGTCGTGGCGGCGGGCGTCGCTTCTTCCGTGGCAGCAACCACCTCCTCGACCGCGACGGCCACTGGATCTGCCGAAACGGCAGGTAACGGCATCAAAGCTGGGAATCGTCGACGTCCACGCCGCACCACCCGCTCCTCCGGGGCACCCGCTGCCACCGGGGACAGCTCTGGTCACTCCGGCGGGCCGTCGAATACCTCTCCGCGGTCGGAGACGGTGCTGTCCAGCGAAGCCGATCACGGTGCGGCGAGGGTGGGTGCTGCCCGAGAATCGACCCGCACCTCCTCCGGTGCCGATTCCGCTGACGCACAGGGTGATACGGACCGCAACGGCTCCGCCGGGGCAGCGGCCGCGTTGAACGGACGCGCTGATTGGCAAGCGCGGCAGGCACATTCGGCGCCGTCCAGTGGTGGCTATCACGACTCCGCGGCCTCCTCTGGCGAGATCTCGCGCCACGATGAGCGTGACGCGGCACGCGGTGGCGCGATCACCGACCCTCGATACGGTGGGGCCGCTCGATCCGCTGAAGCGGTCGACTCGATTGTGCGCCAAGCGGATTCGGACCATCCGCCCGGCGGTCCGAGGGCCGGGGAAGCGGTCACGGAACCGCCCGAGGCGCGCGATGCCGTTCGGCGCACGGGCCGGTCGCGGCGGAGCGCGGGCCGGGCGGCCGGTCCGCCTGCCCCGATGGGTTCGAGTCAGTCCGATCGGGCGCATCCGTCGGGCGCGGCCTCTGCTCGACACGACGAACGCACCAATTCCGCACCGACGCAGGGGAACTCGTCCCCGCTCGACCAAGGCGACACCGGGCCCTCCCATCGCGCGGAGGCATACGACGCGCAGACACGTACACGACGAACACTAGAAGAATCGGAGCAGCTGCGATGAGTGAGCCGACCCGCATCGAGGTCCGTGCCGCCGACCCGTACCCGGTGATCGTCGGCCGGGGCCTGCTGGGCGACCTGGCCGATCAGGTGACCGGGCAGCCGGGCGTGCGGACGGTGGCGATCTTCCATCAGCCGCCGCTCACCGACACCGCCGAAGTGGTGCGGCAGGCGTTGGTCGACAGGGGGCTCGACACGCATCGCATCGAGATTCCCGATGCCGAGGCCGGGAAGGACCTGCCGGTGGCCGGGTTCTGCTGGGAGGTGCTGGGCCGCATCGGCCTCACCCGGCAGGATGTGGTCATCAGCCTGGGCGGTGGTGCCGCGACCGATCTGGCCGGATTCGTGGCCGCGACCTGGATGCGCGGGGTGAAGATCGTGCACGTGCCGACCACCCTGCTCGCGATGGTCGACGCGGCCGTCGGCGGGAAGACCGGGATCAACACCGAGGCCGGGAAGAATCTGGTCGGCTGCTTCCATGAACCGACAGCTGTGCTGGTGGATCTGGCGACGCTCGAGACGGTGCCGCGGAACGAGATCGTGGCCGGGATGGCGGAGATCATCAAGGCCGGTTTCATCGCCGATCCGGTGATCCTGGACCTGATCGAGCGCGATCCGAAGGCCGCGCTGGATCCGGCCGGTGAGGTGCTGCCCGAGCTGGTTCGCCGGGCCATCCAGGTGAAGGCCGATGTGGTCTCCGCGGATCTCAAGGAGGCCAGCCTGCGCGAGATTCTCAACTATGGTCACACCCTCGGACACGCCATCGAGCGCCGCGAGCGCTACCGCTGGCGGCATGGCGCCGCGGTGTCGGTGGGCCTGGTCTTCGCCGCCGAACTGGGCCGGCTCGCGGGACGCCTCGACGATGCCACCGCCGACCGCCACCGCACCATCCTCGACAGTGTCGGCCTGCCGATCACCTATGACGCCGACGCTCTCCCTCAGCTGCTCGACACCATGCAGACCGATAAGAAGACCCGCTCGGGCGTTCTGCGCTTCGTCGTCCTCGACGGCCTGGCCAAACCCGGCCGCCTCGAGGGCCCGGACCCGTCCCTGCTCGCCGCCGCGTACGCCACCGTCGCCCGAGAGGGCTCCCCCACCGGCGGCGCAATCCTGCTGTAAAACCGGTTTCGCACCAGGGAATCAGGCTCGTGCTCGGCAGGGTACGGGCCTGATCGGCCGTCAGACGCTGTCCGGTCGCAGCCATGCGACCGGACGGAATCGGCCAAGCATGTGCGGCCGGACCGAGTCGATATCCGGGCACATGGGTTGCCGTCACGTCCGACTGCCGAAATCGGTGGCCTGACCTGCACGCAGGTGGATACGGTCGCTGAATGCGCGATGCGATGTTCACCGACCCACGCCTGGCGGCTGTTTACGATGCCTTCGACGGTCCCCGCCACGATCTGACTGCCTATCTCGGCATCGTCGAGGAGCTGGGGGCGCATACGGTGATCGATATCGGCTGCGGGACAGGGTGTTTGGCCATTCTGCTTGCCGAGAGCGGTCGTCGGGTCGTGGGTGTCGAGCCAGCCGAGGCATCGCTCGATATCGCGAGGTCGAAGGATATCGATGCCCGAATCAGTTGGGTCAGCGGTGCTGCGACGACCGTTCCCGCGCTCGAGGCGGATCTGGCCGTGATGACGGGTAATGTCGCGCAGGCTCTGCTGGCCGACGAGGAGTGGGCGCGGGCCCTGCGGCAGATCCGGGGCGCGCTTCGGCCCGGCGGCTATCTCGTATTCGAGACCAGACGTCCCGAGCGCCGGGCCTGGGAGGAGTGGACCGACACCGATCCGGTCGTCGTCGATGTTCCCGGCAGTGGGTGGGTGGAACAGTATCGCGAGGTCACAGACGTGAACCTGCCGCTGGTCTCGCTCCGCGTCACCTACCGCTTCCGGTCGGACGGCGCGGTGATCACCTCCGATTCGACCCTGCGGTTCCGCGACCGGGACGAGATCGAGTCGAGCCTTGCCGCGCACGGCTTTTCGGTGCTCGACGTGCGAGAAGCTCCGGATCGCCCGGGGCGCGAATTCGTATTCGTCACCATGCGCACTGTCTGAATTCGGCTGCGCCCGAACACATATCGGCCGCAGTCACGCGATCGTGAAGATCAGGCGGCAGACGGGGTCGCCTGGGTGGGTCCGGTCTCGGCCTTGCGATGCTCCCGGCCCACCAGGAACCGGCCCAGTGCGGCCCCGGCCATGGCCGGAATGAAGATCAGCAGGACGATGAACGCCGCACCGGCGGTGAGCTCGAAGATCAGGCCGTTGCCGCCGAGATCGAACTTCGGGACGAAATCCAGCAGCCAGGCCACCAGGCCGCTGCCGAGGCCGCCCACCACACCGGCCTTCAGCCAGCGCATGGTGAGGTCGGCGCCGCCGCGTTCGGGATCCGGATTCGCGCGGCGGTCGTTGCGGCCATCGATCAGACCCCAGGCGATACCCGCCCCGACCAGCACGATCAGGCATAGCGTCCGCATCCACTCGCCGTGCGTCGGCGAGTAGACCATCCCGAAGCCCAGTACGGTCCGCAGGAACACCGTCAGCGCCCCGAGGACTGTGGCGCGCAACACCCACGCATTCATGTCGACCACCCTAACCTGCCGAGGAACTCCGAAAAACAGTAACCGGTGTCAGTTGCGCAGTGCGGCGGCCATCGCCGCGCGAGGCGCGGGCCGCCCGGTGAACTGCTCGACCTGTCCGTACGCCTGATTCAGCAACATCTGCAGGCCGCTGATCACCGTATTCCCCGCGCGCGTCACGGCCTGCGCCAACGGAGTCGGCCACGGGTTGTAGATGGCATCGAGTACCACCGGGGCGGCGGCGACCGCCTCGGCGACGGCCGCGGCGCCCTCGGCGGGCACGGTGCTGACCACCGCCTCGGCATCCGCACACACCCCGCGCAGGGCCGCGGAGTCGAAGCCGATCACCGTCACCGCCATACCGAGTCGTTCGGCCAGCTCGCGGGTGCTCGCGGCCCGGCCCGCATCCCGCGCGACGATCGTCACCGCCCGAGAACCCAACTCCGACAAGGCCAACAGCGCGGGTCGAGCCGTGCCGCCGGCGCCCAGCACCACAGCCCGCTCGACCTTCTCGACCCCGCCGCCCCGCAGCGCGCCGCGCACGCCGTCGACATCCGTGCAATCGGCGCGCCAACCGGTCGCGGTGTGTATCAACGTATTCGCCGATTCGGCGAGCACGGCCCGCTCGGTCCGCTCATCGGCGTAGTCGAGGGCGGCCACCTTGCCGGGCATGGTCACCGACAGCCCGACCCATTCCGGGCCGAGCCCAGCGACCAGATCCGGCAGCTGTTCGGCCGTGCACTCGATGCGCTCGTAGCTCCAGTCCAATCCGAGGGCCCGATAGGCCGCCAGATGCAGTTGGGGCGAGCGCGAATGTGAGATCGGGCTGCCGAGCACGGCCGCCCGCCGACTACCGTCCACCGGACTTGCCACTATCCAGAATTCCGCTCTGCTCGGCGAGTTTCACATTGCGCAAATGTTCGGCGTAGTCGGCGGTGAACCGCGTCTCGCCCTGCTTGTTGATGGTCACGAAGTACTTCCATGGCCCGGGCTTCGGGTTGTCCATGGCCTTCAGCGCGTCCAGCGAGGGCGACGCGATCGGGCTCACGGGCAGCCCGGGGTTGACATAGGTGTTCCACGGGGTCGGGCGGTACCGGTCGTTCGAGTCGGTCTGGACCTCGATGCTGTCGAGTGTGTAGTTGACCGTGGAGTCGAACCGCAACTTGTGGTCGTCCTGGTCATCCGACTCGAGCCGGTTGACGATTACCCGCGCGACCATCGGCATATCCTTCGGTTGAGCCTCGCGCTCCACCAACGACGCACCGATCAGTGTCTGGTACGGGCTCAGATGGTTCGCCGCACCGGACTGCAACAGCCCGGTCGACTCGTACATCTGCGCACTCTGGCTGATCAGCTGTGCGAGTATCTGCGTCGGCGATCCGGTGGGGTCGAAGTCCAACGCGCCCGCGGCGATCAACCCTTCGAGCTGACGGCTGCGATCGGGCACATGACGCACCGCGTCCAACGCCCAAGCTGGTACGCCGAGCGCGGTCGGATCGGTGCTCGCCCCGGCCTCGTCCAACTGCTCGGCGGTGACACATTTCTTCTCGGCGCCGGTACCCATGCAGCTCGCCTCGGCGATCTTGCCGTAGATGCCCTGGTTGCGGGCGTGGGTGGTGACATCGGTGGAGTCGTGCAGCCGCTTGCCCTCGGGAATCACGACATTGCCGACCCGATTCTTCCTCTCCAGCAGCGCGGCCACGGCATCGGCGCCCTTGATGTGGGTGGGCAGCGCGTAGTAGCCGGGCTGCACCGCGGTCATCCCCGAATTGCGCACGGCGGCCTCGTAGAACGCGCCCGTGCTGGCGACGACGCCCTTATCCGCCATGGTCTTGGCGATCTGCTCGGAGATGTCGCCCGGCCGCACATGCACCACCGTCACCGGACCCGGTGGGCCCGCGAAGTCCTCCGGCCCGCCGAGCTTGCCGATCAGCTTGTACCCGACGTAGCCGCCCGCGACCACGAGCAGCAGTGCGAGGATGCCGCCGAGGACCAGCAGATTGCGCCGGCGCCGCTTGCGTTCGGCCGCCTTGCGTGACGCCGACCGCGAGCGACGGCCGCGGGTCTGCCCGCGCCCCGACTCGCCGCGCCCGCGCGCCCGCGCGGCGGCCCGGCCAGCGCGCGCACCAGACCGGCCGCGAGCGCGCGTGGTCTGTTCGGTGACGTGGTCCTCATCGTCCCAGTCCTCGTGGTCCTCGCCCGCCCAGTCCTCGGATCGGTCGTCGTGCCACGCACGGGATCGGGTATCGGCATCCCAGTCGTCACGCTCGTCGGTATCCCAGGCCTGTTCGTCGGTATCCCAGTCCTCGGATTTGGCGTGCCGGGTGCGACCGGCGGAGCCGCGCGGCGCCGCACGACCACCGGGCGGGCGGGCCGGGGGCTCCTGATCGTCGGTGTAGCGGGGGATGACGGTGGTGTCGTCCTCGTAGTCGTCCCAGTCGTCGGTGGGGGCCGCATGCCGCGCGCCGCCGCGGCTCGGGGGAGTCCGCTCGGCATCGCCCCAGTCGTAGTCCGAGCGCCGGTAGCGCCGTTCCTCGGTGCGCTGCCGAGCACGCTCTTCCGCACGGGCCCAGCGGTCGTTCATCCGACCACCTCGCCGCCTGCGTCACCGGCCGACTTCAACACCGCACTCCGTTCGTCCAACCATCCCTGCAGGATCGAGACGGCCGCCGCCTGATCGATCACCTGTCGCTGGCCACGCGCGCGAACTCCACTGTCTCGCAATGCACGTGCTGCAGATACCGTAGTCAAACGTTCGTCGGAAAGTCGTATCGGCACACCAGGAATCATGCGCCGCAAACGTTTCGCAAAGCTCGCGGCGATCTTGGCTGAGGACCCATTTTCCCCGCGTAACGTGCGGGGAAGGCCGACGATCACCTCGACGGCCTCGTACTCCCGCACAATCTCGGCAATCCTGATCAAATCGGTCGGTTCCGCGGCGCTGCGCTTGGCGCGCGCGACGGTCTCCACGGGGGTCGCCAGAATCCCGTCCGGATCGCTGGCGGCGACACCGATGCGGACCGAGCCCACATCGATGCCGATGCGGCGGCCCCGGCCGGGATC
Organism: Nocardia sp. NPDC051570; assembly: GCF_044454005.1. Taxonomy (NCBI): domain Bacteria; kingdom Bacillati; phylum Actinomycetota; class Actinomycetes; order Mycobacteriales; family Nocardiaceae; genus Nocardia; species Nocardia sp. NPDC051570. The sequence goes on from NZ_JBITDI010000001.1 coordinate 452,036, forward strand.
GGTCGCGGCGCCGGGCCGGTCGACCTCGATCCCGCCAGGCGCCGCCTGCTCCGACCTGTCCGAATTCTCGGAGCTGTCCATCAGCCGGCGAGCTCGGCCACCCGCGCCCGCACCGCGGCCAGGCCCGCCTCGATTCCCGACGGATCCGCGCCCGCACCCTGCGCCATCTCGGGCTTGCCGCCGCCGCGGCCGGCGATGCTCGGGCCGAAGCTGCCGACCAGGTCACCGGCCTTGACGCCGAGCTCTTGGGCGGCCTTGTTCACGGTGACCACGAACGGCACCTTGCCGTCGGCATTGCCGAGCAGCACGACCACCGCGGGCTCACCGCCGAAGCGGCCCCGGATATCGGTGGCCAGCGTGCGCAGATCTCCCCCGCCCACACCCTGCGGGGCGGCGGCCGCGACCAGCAGCACCTTCCCGACCCGTTGAGCGCCCTGGACGAACGTCCCGGCCGAGGACAGCACCGCGGCCAGCTTGGTGCGCTCGAGTTCCTTCTCCGCGGCCTTGAGCCGTTCGACCAGCTGCTCGACCCGCGCCGGGACCTCCTCGGAGGGAACCTTCAGACTCGCGGCCACACCGGCCAGCAGCGCCCGCTCCTTGGCCAGGTACTGATAGGAATCCAGGCCCACGAACGCCTCCACGCGTCGCACGCCCGAACCCACCGACGACTCGCCCAGCAGCGTGATCGGACCGATCTGCGAGGAATGCGCGACATGGGTACCGCCGCACAGCTCCATCGAGAACGGGCCGCCGATCTCCACGACCCGCACCTCGTCGCCGTAGTTCTCGCCGAACAGCGCCATCGCGCCCATCGCCTTGGCCTTGGGCAGATCGGTGACGAACGTGTTGACCGGGAAGTCCTCGCCGACAGCCTGATTCGATACGACCTCGATCTGCTCCTTCTGCGATTCCGACAGCTGGCCCTGCCAGTTGAAGTCGAAGCGCAGATAGCCGGGCTTGTTCAGCGAACCGGCCTGTACCGCGTTCGGGCCGAGCACCTGCCGCAGTGCGGCGTGCACCATATGCGTGCCGGAATGGCCCTGGGTCGAGCCACGCCGCCAGGCCGGATCGACCTGGGCGAGCACGGTGTCACCCTCGGTGATCTGGCCCTGCTCGACCGTGGTCTTGTGCACCCACAGCGTCTTGGCGATCTTCTGCACATCGTTCACGCGCAGCTTCACCCCGCTCGCGGTGAGCGAACCACGGTCAGCGATCTGGCCGCCGGATTCGGCGTACAGCGGGCTGCGGTCGAGGATCACCTCCACGTCCTGCCCGGCGACCGCGGCCGGCACCCGCACGCCGTCGGCGATCAGCGCGAGCACCCGCGCCTCGGTGGCGAGTTCGTCGAATCCGGTGAACTCGGTCGCGCCGCGATCGACCAGCTCCTTGTAGATGGTCAGATCGGCGTGGGCGTGTTTGCGGGACTGGGCGTCCTCCTTCGCGCGCTGCCGCTGCTCGGCCATCAACGACCGGAACCCCGTCTCATCGACCTCGAGCCCGGCCTCCGCGGCCATCTCCAGGGTCAGGTCGATCGGGAACCCATAGGTGTCGTGCAGGGTGAAGGCGTCGGTGCCGGAGATCTTGCGGCCACCGGTGGACTTCACCTCGTCGACGGTCTCGTCGAACAGCTTGGTGCCGGTACTGAGCGTCTTGAGGAATGCGGACTCCTCGCCGACGGCCACATTCTCGATGCGCCGGAGATCGGTGCCCAGCTCCGGATACGACGGCGACATCAGCTCGCTGACGACCTTCATGAACTCGCTCATCACCGGCTTGTCCGCGCCCAGCAGGCGGGCCGAGCGCACGATCCGGCGCAGCAGACGGCGCAGGACGTAGCCGCGGCCGTCGTTGCCGGGGTTCACGCCGTCGGCGATCAGCATGGCCGCGGTGCGGGCGTGATCGGCGATGACGCGGAAGCGCACATCATCGGCGTGTTCGACGCCGTAGTTCTTACCGGTCAGCTCCTCGGCCTTGGTGATGATCGGGCGGAGCAGATCGGTTTCGTAGACGTTGTCGACGCCCTGCAGCAGGAACGCCACGCGCTCGACGCCCATGCCGGTGTCGATGTTCATCTTGGGCAGCGGGCCGAGGATGTCGAAGTCGTCCTTGCTCCGGCCCTCGCCGCGCTCGTTCTGCATGAACACGAGGTTCCAGATCTCGAGGTAGCGATCCTCATCCGCCTCGGGCCCGCCGTCGCTGCCGTATTCGGGGCCGCGGTCGAAGTAGATCTCCGAACACGGGCCGCACGGGCCGGGGATGCCCATCGACCAGTAGTTGTCGGCCATGCCGCGGCGCTGGATGCGCTCGGGCGGCACGCCGATCGAGAGCCACATCCGCTCGGCCTCATCGTCGTCGAGATAGACGGTGACCCACAGCCTTTCGGCGTCGAAGCCGTAGCCGCCGTCCTCGACGCCGTTGGTCAGCAGGGACCAGGCCAGTTCGATCGCACCGCGCTTGAAGTAGTCGCCGAAGCTGAAGTTGCCGGCCATCTGGAAGAACGTGTTGTGCCGGGTGGTGATCCCGACGTTCTCGATGTCGAGGGTGCGCACGCATTTCTGGACGCTGGTGGCCGTGGCGAACGGCGGCGTCTGCTGCCCGAGGAAGTACGGAACGAACTGGACCATGCCCGCGTTGACAAACAACAGGTTGGGGTCGGCCAGGATCAGCGAAGCACTGGGTACTTCGGTGTGCCCGGCACGGACGAAGTGGTCCAGGAAGCGCCGTCGAATCTCGTGGGTCTGCACAGCCGTCCAGCCTACCGGGCCAGGTCCAACCGGCTTTCGGTGGTGGTCACAGGCAGACTGATCAAAGTTTGAAACATGTATGGCTCAGATCACGTAACCAACCGTCTCGCTATATGTGATGCTGGAAAAGTAGGTAGCTGAACAGTTGCCCAACTCCGACGTACCGAACACGGAGTGGGAGGAGGTTCCAGCAATGGCAGTAGCCGACGTCGATGCGATGTCGATACAGCACTTCTACGGGTTGCGCGGCACCGGGAGCTGGCGGCCGAAATCGTTCCGTCAACCACCCGGCGTCGAGCACCCGGTGCTCCGGTGCGGACCCATGGGTCAAGTAAGTGGCCCATCGTCCCGACCGGTGGAGTGATTTCCGAGCAGACCGTTTTCCCAGGTCAAAGCCGATTCATCTGCCGATAGACCGAGGGCCATGAGGCCGTCGCAGCAATTCTCGTTACCGACTATCGGCAAAACAATCAGGCTCTGGATCACCCCGCCGAATCATGACCTCGTCGAAAGGAATCGGCCTACACATTTTGCAGGGCGGTACCGTGCCCAAAATCTGAAACGAGGACATTTCAGGGTCGGGCGCGGGGCCAACCGCCGAATCGGAGCCATTCCAGCGAATTCCCATTCGCATTCAGGAGGAATGATGAACATCTCGTATGGATGGGGACGGAAGGCACTGTGGTCCGTCGCCACGCTGTTACTGCTGGCGGTGCCCATCGCCGCCGCCGTACACAATGCACCGCAAGCCAGGGCGGGCGAAATCGAACTGCCCGCAATCGATCTGACGCCGCCGATCGACCTGGGCCCGATGGCAATGCCCCAGATCGACGTGCCGAGAATCGATATCCCGCGGTCCGAGGTGATTCCGCCGATCGACCTGCCGACCAACGCGCTTCCGCCGGTGGTCGACCAGGTCCTGCCGGGCCTGCTGGACCAGCTGGGCCAGCAGGCTCAGCGGCTCCAGGGCGGGCCGCAGACCGCTCCGCCCGAGAATCCGATACCCGCGCCGTCGGGCGATCAGTCGCTGGGCAATCAGGGCCCGGCCGGCGGCGGCGATTCGGCCGGTTCCGACGCGGCCTCGTCCGGCGCCCCACCCGAATCCGCCCCGAGCCCACAATCCGATGCGGGCGGCGGTTCGGACAATGCCGGGCCCTCGTCGGGCGGGCAGTCCAACGACCAGGGCGGCAACCCGCCGCAGGCAAACGCTCAGCAATCAAACCCTCAGCCGCAGGCGGCCGGACCCTCGAACGGCGGCGGTAATCAGCCGCAGGGCAACAGTCCGTCCAACGGCCGGTCGGGTGGCGATCAGATACAGGCCGATGGCCCCGACAACCAGCCCCCGGGCGATAAGCCGCAGACCAGCGGCAATGGCAACCAACCGCAGGCGAACGGTCCGTCGAACAACCAGCCGCGGGGTAACAAGCCGCAGACCAACGGACAGTCCGGCGGGAATCAGCCGCAGGCGAGCGGACCGTCCAATGGTCAGCCGCAGGGCGATAAGCCGCAGACCAATGGTGGCGGCAATCAGCCGCAGGCCAGTGGCCCGTCCAACGGCCAGCCCCAGGGCAACAAGCCGCAAACGAACGGTCCGTCCAACGGACAGTCCGGTGGTAATCAGCCGCAGGCGAGCGGTCCGGGCAACGGCCAACCGCAGGGCAACGGATCGGGTAAGGGCAATGGGCCCGGTAATGGCAACGGCAATGGGCCCGGCAACGGTAACCAGCCGCAGGCCAGTGGCCCGTCCAACGGTCAACCGCAGGGCGACAAGCCGCAGACCAACGGTCCCTCCAACGGCCAGTCGGGTGGTAAGCCCCAGGCCAGCGGTCCCCGCAACGGCCCGTCCCGAGGCAGTAAGCCGCAGACCAATGGTGGCGGCAACCAACCGCAGGCGAATGGACCGTCGAACAACCAGCCGCAGGGCAACCAACCGCAGGCCAACGGTCCGTCCAACGGCCAATCGGGCGGCAACCAGCCGCAAGCCAGCGGACCGAGCAACAATCAGCCCCAAGGCAATTCGCAGACCAGCGGAGGTAATCAGCCGCAGGCGAGCGGACCGTCGAACAACCAGCCGCGGGGTAGCAAGCCGCAGACCAACGGGCAGTCGGGTGGGAATCAGCCGCAGGCCGGTGGACCGTCCAACGGTCAGCCGGAGGCGGCGGGTCCGTCCACCGATGGTGGCCGATCGCAGAGCAGTGGACCGTCGAACGGACAGCCCCAGGCCGACGCGCCGACCGCGCAGGGCGATGCGCCCCAGTCCGAACCGGTGATCGAACAGGCCCCCGGCGACCAGGCATTCCCGCAGACGCCGTTGGGGAATGGGCCGAATGCCGTTGCGCCGCAGAGTGATCTGCCGGCCCCCGGTCCGCAGCCGAGCGCCGTCGAACCGATCGGCACGTCGCCGCTCGCGCCGCAGTCGCTCATGCCGAATATCGAACCGCAGTCGCTGACCAGTCTGGTCCCGAAGATGAACGGCGATCAGCTCGAACTCCCCGAGCTGGATATGCCGGCCGTGGACATCCCCGCGGGTGATCTGCTCCCGCCGGTGATCCCGGATGTGGCGGTACCGCCGATCGATATCCCGGCGATCGATCTCCCCGATCCCGACACGCTGTCGCCCACCACGATCATGGGTGCCGCCGTCGGTGCGGGAGTGGGCGCCGCGGTCGGTGCACCTCTCGGTGCGGCCGCCGGTGCGGTGACCGGAGCACTCGCCGGTCCGGTGATCGGCGCCGTCGCGGGCACGGTCCTCGGTGAGGGCGTCGGTATCGAGATCGGCCTGGAAACCGCGGGCATTTCGGTCGTCGCGGGTGCGCCCCTCGGTGCGATCGCCGGTGCGGTCCTCGGCGAACCGCTGGGTATCGGCATCGGCGCGATCGGTGGCGGTATCGCGGGCGGCGTGGCAGGAGCAGCCCTCGGTGGAGCGGCCGGTGCCGCACTGGGCAGCCTGGTGCCGTAATCCCAACCGAGACATAACGAGCCGTCGAGTCGGACCGTAACCGGAACTCACCCGTCGAGAGCGCGCCTTGGCAGCGAGAACCCCACGGCCCCAACGATAACGGCAGACCTGACCCGCAGCGTCTACAGGAGGTGAAGCCACCGTCCCGCAGCGGTCCGTAGCGACCGAGCGTCCGAGATCCCGTACCGCGGGCCACAGGCCCGCTCAGGAATCGGCCGACGATCGATCGGACAGCATCTCGAGGACGATGCGATACACATCAGGCCCGACACGGAACCGGGTGCCGCTGAGCAGGTTTCAGCGAATAGCCCACCGGGCGCTCGGACACCGTCCGCGGACGATGCGGCTTACCACACGCCCGCACGGAACCGAGTATCGCTGAACGCGGCAAGCCCGACCGACGATCACTGCCCCCGAACGATCCGGCGCAGCTTCGTCACCCGTGGTCCGACCTCGCGCTCGTAACCGTGATCGGTGGGCCGGTAGTAGTCCATCCCGACCAGATCGTCGGGCGGATACTGCTGGGCGAGAACGCCATCGGGATGGTCGTGCGGGTATCTGTACCCCTGCGCATTGCCCAACCGAGCGGCGCCCGCGTAGTGCCCGTCGCGTAGATGCGGCGGCACCGCACCCGCCTTGCCCTTGCCGATATCGGCCAGGGCGGCACCGATCGCGGCCGTGACCGCGCCCGACTTCGGGGCGGTGGCGATATGCACCGTGGCGTGCGCGAGAGCGAGCTGGGCCTCGGGCATGCCGATCAGCTGCACCACCTGGGCGGCGGCGACCGCGGTCTGCAACGCCGTCGGATCCGCCATGCCCACATCCTCGCTGGCCTGAATCATCAGACGGCGGGCGATGAAGCGCGGATCCTCACCGGCGCTGATCATCCGGGCCAGATAATGCAGCGCGGCATCGACATCCGAGCCGCGCAGGGATTTGATGAACGCGCTGATCACGTCGTAGTGCTGATCGCCGGCGCGGTCGTAGCGCACGGCCGCCTTGTCGACGCTCGCCTCGACGAGATCCACGTCGACGGCGCCGTCCAGCGACGACTCCGCCGACGCCTCGAGCGCGGTCAGCGCGCGTCGCGCGTCGCCGCCCGCGATCCGCACGAGGTGGTCCAGTGCCGCGTCGGTGACGGCGTATTCGCCGCGCAGGCCGCGTGGATCCTCGATCGCGCGGCGCAGCACGGCGCGAATATCGTTGTCCGACAGCGACTTCAGCTGCAATACAAGCGATCGCGACAGCAGCGGGGATACCACCGAGAACGACGGATTCTCCGTGGTCGCACCGACCAGCAGCACCACCCGGTTCTCCACTGCGGCCAGCAGCGCGTCCTGCTGGGTCTTGGAGAAGCGGTGCACCTCGTCGATGAACAGCACGGTCTGCTCCCCGGCCAACAACCGCCGCCGCGCGATATCGATGACCGCGCGCACCTCCTTGACGCCCGCGGACAGCGCCGACAGCGCCTCGAACCGGCGACCGGTGGCCTGTGAGATCAACGAGGCGAGCGTCGTCTTCCCGGTCCCCGGCGGCCCGTAGAGCAGCACCGACGCCGCACCCGAACCCTCGACGAGCCGCCGCAGCGGCGACCCGGGCCCCAGCAGATGCTGCTGCCCGACCACCTCGTCGAGACTCGCGGGCCGCATCCGCACCGGCAAGGGAATGTGCTCCCCCGCCCCACGGAACTCGACCGCACCTCCACCGGTCATCGGCTCCGCCGTAGGCGCGTCGAACAACCCCTCACTCATGACATCACCCCGCTGACGCTCGCGGCCGCCGTGCGTGAAGCACGCCGCGACGGTTCACTCGCACATGACGCCACCTCGCCGACGCGCGGCGCCCCCGGATGCGAAGCGCGCTGTGCCAATGGTTCACCCACACGCTCGCTCATGACGCCACCTCGCCGACGCGCGGCGCCCCCGGGTGCGATGCACGCTGTGCCAATGGTTCACCCACACGCTCGCTCATGACGCCACCTCGCCGACGCGCGGCGCCCCCGGGTGCGATGCACGCTGTGTCGATGGTTCACTCGCAGGCTCGCTCACGGAATCGACCGTACCGCGCAGGTCCGACAGGGTGAGTGGGCAGACCTCACACCGGGCGCGCCTCGAGGATGTCGTCCATGCTGGCGGTGCGGATCCGGCGGACCAGTTCGAAGCCGTTGGCGGCCAGGAGCTCCCGATATCCCTGTTCGGTGCGTTCGCGGCCGCCCGAGGTGAGCAGCATCTCCAGGTCCAGCATGGTGTTGAAGTCACGGCGCGGATCGTCGGCCAGGACCATCTCGATGAGCAGCAGCCGCGCCGAATCGGTCATCGCCGCGCGCACGGTCCCCAGGATGCGCTCGGCCTGTTCGTCGGGCCAGTCGTGGATGACATGTTTGAGGATGTAGGCGTCCCCGCCCGCCGGTGCCTGCTCGAAGAACGAGCCGGTGACCACGGTGCAGCGATCGGCCAGTCCGCGCTCGGCCAGCAGTGCCGGTACCGGAGCCACCACCTCGGGTAGATCGAACAGCACGCCGCGGGCGCCGGGTGTGCGGGCGAGGATCTCGGTGAGCAGCCGACCCTGACCGCCGGCGATATCGACGACGGTGGCGAACCGCGAGAAATCGTAGGCGGCCAGCGTCGGTTCGAGCGCCGCCGCGGAGAATTCGGTCATCGCCTCGTCGAACAGCTCACCGAGTTCGCGATCGGTCTGGATGTAGTCGAAGAACGGCATGCCGTAGAGCCGCCGGGCCGCCGACTCGCCCGTGCGGACCGCCGAGGGCAGCAGCCCCCACAGCGCGCCCTGTTTGGGATCGCCGATGAAACGCAGGCCGGCGCGCACGGATACTTCCGCATCGCTGCGCAGCGGCTGGGCCAGCGCGTTCAACGCATAGGTATCGCCCTGACAGGCGAAGATCCCCTCCGCGAGCAGCGGCCGCAGCAATCGCCGCAGATTGTCCGGCCGGGCGCCCACCCGGATGGCCAACTCCTCCAATGTCAGCGGCCCGTCGGCCAAGGCGTCGGCGACCCCGAGTTCGGCTGCGGCGCATAGGATCTGGGCCAGGAAGCCGGCCTGCACGATCTCGATCAGCGCCACCGGCGGCGGGACGGTCCGGCGATGCACGCTGGCCAGCGCACTACGAAACCGTCCGAGCAGGGTCAGGACGGGCAGCAGCGGAATCAAGGTGCGGCCGACTGGCATGACGGGCTCCCCCTACGAACGGCAGCGAATCGGTTGACCAGAACGTCCGTCCAGTCTGCCGCACCGATTCGCCCACCGGGTCGTATCCGTCCGAAACGCCGCAGCGCCCCTATTCCTCCCAGTACTCCTCGAGCGTCGCCGACACATGCTCCGCGAAATCGCCCAGCGGATCGTCGCCGGTGCAGCGCGCGTCCTCGGCGAGGGCGGCCCAGCGGTTGATCAGGGCCGCCGAGCGCGGAACCGACAGGCCGTGCTCGCGGGCGGCGGCGATGCGGGTGTGGTCGACGGGCAGGAACCAGTAGGTGGTCAGCCACACCCAGATCAGGCGGGCCTCCAGAATGCGCTCGGCCAGCAGGGTGTCATCGGCCAGATAGGGCCAGACGCCGACGACCTCCGACCGCCAGGCCTCGACCATCTGACGGGCGCGCTCACGCGACAGCTCGACATCGCACAGGCAGCCGGGGAAGGAGACCAGGGCATAGGCGATATCGAGGGTGGCGTCGCGGAATCCACCCCATTCGTAGTCCAGGAACCGCGCGCCCTCGTCGTTGAGGATCACATTGTCCGGACACAGGTCCGAGGGACTGAACGCGCGGAAGCGACCCGCCGAGAACAGCCGGTTGCCGCGCACGATCCGCTCGGCGATCTCGCCGGGCACCTCGATCCCCAACTCGCGCAACAGCAGGCCGGGCACCTCGTTGATCGCGGCCTCGGCCTGCTGGCCGATGCCGTCGACCCGGTGCGATACGTCCGCCCGGCGCAGCAGTGCCACGAAGTCGGGCTCGCGCCCGACCGTGGCGGCGTGCATGCGGCCCAGTGCCTGAGCGAACGCCATCAGCGCGTTGCGGCAGGCCGGTTCGGCGCCCGTATGTAGCACCGAGGTGAGCGACGTGTTCTCACCGAGATCACTGAGGATCAGCAGGCGATCCGGCAGGCTGTGGGCGAGCAGGTAGGCGCCGGGGCGGTGCCGGCTCGACAGTGCGGTGGTGAATTGGTAGGACACCGCTTCCCGGAGAAAGGCCGAATCGATACTGGCCACTCCTGGCGCCAGGCCGCCGATACGGCGCTCCTGCGCGGCGCCACGGACCTGCTTGACGATCAAGGTCCGAGGAAGTGAAAAGGCGTTCTCCGCAACACGGACGCGTAATACCGTCGTCCTGCCACTGCCGCTGAGTTCCATGGGATCGCTCAGCTTTACCGGAGCACCCATTCGCTTTGTAAGCAACTGTTGTGCCGCGGACACGACTTCGGCGGCGCGTTCGGCCAATAGTGCGGTCATCGGATCCCAAGTTACTCGCTTCGGGTCACTTTCAGCGAGCGGTTGCGCAACCTTTCGCGCGTCGCTCGGCGTGTCTTTGTGAAGCGTTCGTTACCGCGTGTGATGTTCGACGGGTATCACGAACTCTCCAGCCCGCGGTGCATCGCGGACATCGAGGTGCCGGTTGCTTGACACCGTCTGGCCGGTCCGGTTGTCTCATCATCAACTACTCTGCGCCACACCGTAACCCAGGTTATTCGAAAGGTCCCGACAATGGCCGACACGCCGCAGCCCGCCTCTGGCGACACGCCGGGCGAGAGCGGTGACGAGCGGTATACGGCGCGTCCCGGACAACATCAGAATCCGGCGCCGAGCGAAGCGCCCGGCGGCGCGCCCGGCCGTCATCAAATGCCGGGCGCGGCGGGATATCCGCAGTTCGGCGGTCCAGGCGCGGCGCAGTACGGCAGCGAGCCGGTCGAACCGCCCCCGCCGGTGAGTGGCGCCGTGCCACCGCCCGTTTCGGATGTTCCACCGGTTCATGGTCAACCGACTCAGGAGCCCGGATACGGTCAACAGGCCTATGAACAGCAGGCCTACGGCCAACCGGTTTATGGACCACCGGGTTCATATCCGCCGCCCGGCGAGATGCCTCCCTCGGGATGGACCCCGCCCCCGGGCCCGCCCGGATACGGCCCACCGCCCTACGGATACGCTCCCGGGGCGCCCGCCACCCTGAGCATCGGCCGCGCCCTCGGCTACGGCTGGGACCGCTTCCGCGCCAATCCGATTCCATGGGTCGCGATCACACTCGTCGGATTCATCGCCTATCTGGCGGTGGTGCTGGTGGTCCGGCTCACCTCGATCAATTCGGTGCTGGCGCTGCTGCTGTTGTTACTCGTGGTCGCGGTGGTCGTCTGGCTGTTGCAGGCGGCCATGATTCGCGGCGCCCTCTACGAAACCGACGGCACACCGCCGGATTTCCAGGGATTCTTCGGCTTCGTGAATGCGGGCAATGTATTGCTCACCGCGTTGATCGTGTTCGTCGTCGCCTGGGTCGCCGCGCTGTGCCTGGTATTTCCCGCGCTGATCGTCGGATATCTGTGCATGTTCGCACTGCACTTCGTGATCGATCAGGAACAGGATCCGTTCACCGCCGTCAAATCCAGTGTGCGGCTGGTCGTCACGAATTTCGGGCCGACACTGCTGCTGGCGCTGGCCGTGGCGGTGATGACATTGCTGGCCACGCTGCCGTGTGGTATCGGTCTGCTGGTGGTGGGACCGGTGGCGATCATGGCCGTCACCTACACCTATCGCTTCCTCACCGGCGGCCTGATCGCCTGAATCGCACCGGCGTCGTATCCCGCCCAGTCGCAGCGAGATACGACGCCCAGCGAGTTACTTCGCGTCCGCGCCGATCGGCTTGCCGTTCGCGTCGAGCCGCACGTCCAGGCCCGCCTCCTTGCGCTGCTGCGCGGTGATCGGGGCGGGCGCCTCGGTCAGCGGATCGACACCGCCGCCGGACTTCGGGAAGGCGATGACCTCGCGGATGGAATCGACACCGGCCAGCAGCGCGGTGATGCGGTCCCAGCCGAAGGCGATGCCGCCCATGGGCGGTGCGCCGTAGGAGAAGGCGTCGAGCAGGAAGCCGAACTGCGCCTGGGCCTCCTCGGCGCCGATGCCCATCACGTCGAACACCCGCTCCTGCACGTCGCGGCGGTGGATACGGATGGATCCGCCGCCGATCTCGTTGCCGTTGCAGACGATGTCGTAGGCGTAGGCCAGCGCCGAGCCCGGATCGGTGTCGAAGGTATCCAGCGACTCCGGCTTGGGCGAGGTGAAGGCGTGATGCACCGCGGTCCAGGCCGAATGACCCAGGGCCACATCGCCGCTCGCGGTCGCGTCGTCGGCGGGCTCGAACATCGGCGCGTCGACGATCCATACGAACGCCCAGGCATCCTCGTCGATGAGACCGCATTTGCGGGCGATCTCGCCGCGGGCCGCGCCCAGCAGCGCGCGCTGCGCCTTGGCGGGACCGGCGGCGAAGAAGACGCAGTCGCCGGGTTCGGCGCCGACATGTTTGGCCAGACCCTCGCGCTCGGCGTCGGTCAGGTTCTTCGCGACCGGGCCGCCGAGGGTGCCATCCTCCTGCACCAGCACATAGGCCAGGCCCTTGGCGCCGCGCTGCTTGGCCCATTCCTGCCAGGCGTCGAGCTGACGCCGCGGCTGGCTCGCGCCGCCGGGCATGACGACCGCGCCGACGTAGGGCGCCTGGAACACCCGGAACGGGGTGTCCTTGAAGTACTCGGCGCATTCGGTGATCTCGACCGCGAAACGCAGATCCGGCTTGTCGGAGCCGTAGCGGCGCATGGCCTCGGCGTAGGTCATATGCGGAATCGGCGTCGGAATGTCGTAGCCGACGAGCTTCCACAGCGCGACCAGGATGTCCTCGGCCAGCAGGATGACGTCCTCCTGCTCGACGAAGCTCATCTCGATGTCGAGCTGGGTGAATTCGGGCTGGCGGTCCGCGCGGAAGTCCTCGTCGCGGTAGCAGCGCGCGATCTGGTAGTAGCGCTCGATGCCGCCGACCATGAGCAGCTGCTTGAACAGCTGCGGCGACTGCGGCAGCGCGTAGAACTTGCCGGGCTGCAGGCGCGCAGGCACCAGGAAGTCGCGGGCGCCCTCCGGGGTGGAGCGGGTCATGGTCGGGGTCTCGACCTCGACGAAGGCATGGTCGGCGAGCACCTCGCGGGCGGCGGCGCTGACCTTCGAGCGCAGCCGGATGGCGCGGGCCGGACCCTCACGGCGCAGGTCCAGATAGCGGTACTTCAACCGCGCCTCTTCACCCGGCTCGTCGTCGAGCTGGAACGGCAGCGGCGCGGCCTCGTTGAGCACCTCGAGCTCGGTCACGTTGACCTCGATCGCGCCCGAGGGCAGGTTCGGGTTCTCGCTGCCGTCGGGCCGCTGCTCGACCACGCCGGTGACCTTGACACAGAACTCGTTGCGCAGCCGATGCGCCTGTTCGGCGGGCACGCCCTCGCGGAACACCGCCTGCGCCACACCCGACGCATCGCGCAGATCGATGAAGATCACCCCACCGTGGTCTCGCCGCCGGGCCACCCATCCACTGAGGGTGACGGTCAGACCGGCATGCTCGCTTCGCAGCGAACCTGCCAAGTGGGTGCGCAGCACGGGATTCCTTTCGACGACTCGATGCACGACCAGGGACGCCTGGCGCGCACCCATCCTAGTGACAACGCGTCTGAGAGCTCCGTGAGGGACTCTGTGACGCCGTCCTTCTCGGACGTCCGGACCCGAACCGTGGTGTGGATCGGGTCCCGGTTCTCGCGTCGTTCGGGCGGTTTCACACCCCCGGAGAGCGGGGTGTCAGTGCCGTCCCGTCGGCGAGCATTGTCAACCGGGGCTCGTGCTTCGGGCTCCCGGACTCGGGCACTCATCTAATTGCTCGCCCCGAGCAGCGAGGTTTATCGCGGCGTTGAGGTCACGGTCCAACCGCACCCCACACCCACAGGCGAACACACGATCCGCCAGCCGTAACCCCTCGCTGCGGACCCCGCAGCGCGAACACAACCGGCTCGAGGGAAACCACCGGTCGACGGTGATCACGTGCCCGCCGCGCCATGCTTGTTTGTAGCGGAGTTGGCGAGCGAACTCACCCCACCCGGCGTCACCGATCGCCCGAGCGAGGTGATGGTTACGCAGCATGCCTGCAATGTTGAGGTCCTCGATGACCAGCCGGTCGTGGGTCTTGACCAGCCGATTCGACGCCTGATGCAGGAAATGGTGGCGGATATTGCGGATCCGGTGATGATGGCGCGCCAACCGGGCGGCAGCAGCGCGGCGTCCTCGGCTGCCCTTCTGTTTCCGCGACACCGATCGGGCCAAGCGACGCTGCCTGCGCAGGCCGGTCACCAACGGGCGGGGTTGATCAGTCACCCGCTCAACCTCGACACCGTCAGCCGTGGCGGCCACCAGCAGTACCGACAATCCACGGTCCACGCCTACCCACCCCTGGTGGTCGCCGGGAGCGCGGACCGGGTGCCGGTGCGCGGCAGGCAGATCCGCCGCCTCGGTAGCGAGACTGATCATCCACCGGCCCGCCCGATGAGAGATCGTCGCCGACAGGATCCTCGCCCGCCCCTTGCTGGTCATGCGCCGCAGTCGGCGGGTGTCCTCACGCACCCGCACCACACCGATCACCGGCAGGGTGACCGATCGGGCGACGTTGTTGTCGCCGACCCGGATCGAGGCACGCCCACGCGGGGAATGCTTGTTACGCAGCCGGAACGACGGGACCGTCACCGACTTCGCCTTGTACTTCGGGAACCCGACCCGACGCCCCGCGCGTCTGCCGGTGCGTGAGTCCCGCCGCGCCGCCAGCCCGTGTCCGAGGTCGATGGCGGCTTCTTCGAATACCTGCTGGGACACCTGGTTTCGCCACCCGAGCCCGATCGCGGTCAGCGACACCGTCCCCGCCGGGTCGACAGTGAATACCCGTCCGGCATCCTCGGTTTTCTTCCACGCATTGAACCTGATGTGGTCGAACCCAGTCCACGGCACCCGAACATCCCGGCGACGGCGACGACCGTTCAAGGCCGTCTTCGTCTCCGCCAGGCAGTGGTTGAACGCGAACCGTGCCGCACCGGCATGCCGGGCCAGCATCGCCTGCTGCTCGACCGTCGGGTCGAGACAGAATCGGAAGGTCGTGAACCGCGCCACCGCCACAGCATGACATCGGCCACCGACAACAACCGGCGACCACACAGCCACGAAGACCGGCGCTATCTAAACAACTCCACCACACACTCCAGTTCTCAGATGCCTCTCAGACACGTCGGGACACCGGAAACCGATATCCACCCGCCCGTGTCAAGCTTGACTTCGAGTCGCGCACCCCAGCACACGAGAGAGCGAACGATGACCTTCAACGAGGGTATGCAGATCGATCCCGAACGGGCCTCGTCCGGCGGTATGGGCCCCAAACTCGCCCTCGGTGGCGGCGGTGGCCTGATCGTGCTCGTGCTGGCGTTGCTGTTCGGGGTGAATCCGGGCGATGTCGTGGGCAATCTGACCGGCGGTGGTAATCACCAGTCGCAGGGCGGCGGCGTGGACACCTCGATGTGCAAGACCGGCGCGGACGCCAACAAGTATGTGCAGTGCCGCGTCGTCGCGACCGCGCAGAGCCTCGACGGCGTCTGGGGCGCGCAGCTGGTGAGCCAGACCAGCAGGCAGTACAGCAAGCCGAAGCTGGTGTTGTTCAGCGGTGGGGTCGGCACCGGCTGCGGCAATGCGACCAGCGCGGTGGGCCCGTTCTACTGCCCCGCCGACCGCAGCGCCTACTTCGACACCGGATTCTTCCAGGAGCTGGTGGACAAGTTCGGCGCCAGCGGTGGTCCGCTGGCCCAGGAGTACGTCGTCGCGCACGAATTCGGCCACCATATCCAGAACCTGCTCGGCGATTCCGGTCGCGCCCAACGCGATCCGAAGGGTCCCGAATCCGGTTCGGTCCGCCTGGAGCTGCAGGCCGACTGCTACGCGGGCATGTGGGCCAACTACGCCGACAAACAGCCCATGTCGGCCACCAACAGCCAGCCCTTCCTGAAACCGTTGAGCGACAAGGATATCCAGGACGCCCTCTCCGCCGCCGCCGCGGTCGGCGACGACCGCATCCAGAAGGCGTCCACCGGCCGAGTCAACCCCGAGGGCTGGACCCACGGCTCCTCCGCCGAACGGCAGAAATGGTTCCTCGCCGGTTACCGCACCGGCCAGGTCCGTGCGTGCGACACCTTCAACGCCCAGGATCTGACCAATCCCCCGGCCCTGCGCTGAGCGGTCGGGCTCGAAAGCGATTGCGGGCGGGTAGATTTCGTCCGCCTCATCGGGCGCGCCGATCAGCGGTTCGGCCAGGGGACCCGCCGGACCGCGTCGATCTGCTGAGAGTGTGGCGCGTCGCGCACCACGACCGGGGCGGGCGGGACACAATCTTGGGCGGCGGTGGTGTCGGCCGCCGGAGATGGAGGGACGGTTCATGGGGAAGCGCGCGGGTACAAGACAATTCGCGGTGATGCGGGCGGCGGCGGGGATGGTGGCCATGGCCACCATGCTCTGCGGCACGGGCATCGCGCTGGCCGATCCGCCCGCCATGGCACCGCCGCCCCCGACCGCCGGTGCTCCGGCGGCCCAGTCGGTCCCCGCTCCCGCACCGGCCGACGGCCCCGAACTCCCCTCGGCTCCAGCACCTTCCGATGCGAACCCACCCGCGCCGAATCCCGATGCGCCATCGCCCGCAGGACCCCCGGCTCCGCCACCCGCACCCGCCGCACCGGCACAGGCACCGATAGCCAGTCCCCCGACTCCGAACCCCGCCGCCCCTCCCGCGCCGGGTCCCGAACCGGCTCCGAACCCTGCCGCACCGCCCGCAGCCGCACCCGAATCCGGACCGAACCCCGCCGCACCACCTGCAGCCGCACCCGAACCCGGACCGAACCCCGCCGCACCACCTGCAGCCGCACCCGAACCCGAACCGAACCCCGCTGCACCACCTGCGGCCGCTCCGGCGCCCGCGCCCGAACCGGCTCGAGACCCCGCCGCATCGCCGCCTGCCGCGCCCTCGGTTCCCGGAGCCGACACACCGAAGGCCGCGCCCGCCGCCGAGCCCGGGCCCGGTGCCGATGTGCCGCCGCCACCTGCTCCGCCCGCAGGTCCTCCGCCCCGGGCACCGGTGGGCGATCCCGTGCCTATCCCGCCACCGCCTGCTCCACCGGCTCCGCCCGCAGGTCCCCCGCCCCCGGCACCGGTGGGCGATCCCGTGCCTATCCCGCCACCGCCTGCTCCACCGGCTCCGCCCGCAGGTCCCCCGCCTCCGGCACCGGCGGGCGACCCCGCGCCCGCCCCGGCACCGCCTGCGCCACCCGCACCGCCAGCTCCGCCTGTGCCGCCAGCTCCCCCTGCGCCGCCAGCACCTCCCGCGCCACCTGCACCGCCCGCTCCCGCGCCCGCGCAGATCTCCTTGGTGCTCACCACGATTCCCGGGGGTTGGGAGGGGCGGACGGATTTGGGGCCGACGCTCGAGGTCATGACCGATGGGCGGGCGGTCGAGAGTCCGGATGCGGCCAGTGCGGAGCGGAAGCCTGGGACGGCGGCGCAGAAGCTCAGTGGGCGGATCGCTCCTGAGGTGTTGAGCGCGGCAATGGGTGAGGCGAAGGCGTTGGCCGCGGCGGATATGGGGATGCCCAAGGATGGGGACTCCAGCAGTACGCTGCTCGATTTCCTCGGGGCCGCACCGGATCAGGACGTGCATCTGGTGGTGTACTCGCCGAGCGCGACCGATGGGCTGAGCGATCAGCAGAAGGCCAATCGTCAGCGCTTCGCCGAGCTGTGTAAGAAGCTGCTCGACGGTTTCGTCCAGGATCGCTGAACGCCCGGCCCCAACGGGACCGGGCTACAACGAGATCGGGGGCCGGGTCAGCCGACCGTCCAGGTCTCCTTGCCGGTGAGCAACTCCTGCAAGGAATTCGGGCTCACCGGTTTGCGTTCCCGGGCGGCGGCGGACTGGGTGCGGACGCCGTCGTCGTAGGTCGCGCGGGAGACACTGCGGAAGATGCCGATCGGCACGTGCGAGAGATCCTGGGCGGACAGGCGCGACAGCGCGAAGGCGTATTCGGGATCGTCGAGATAGGCGTCGTGCACGACGATCTCGGACTCCTCCACAGTATCGGCCAGCACGACCTCGAGCCTGAAACCGCTGCGCACGACCGCGAATTCACCCTCGGCCCCGAACCGGATCGGACGACCGTGCCGCAACCGGATCAGATGCGATTCCGCATTCTCCCGGCGCAGCGCATCGAAGGAGCCGTCGTTGAAGATCGGGCAGTCCTGCAGAATCTCCACGAACGACGTGCCGCGATGTTCGGCGGCCGCGCGCAGCACCTCGGTCAGCCCGGCGCGGTCGGAATCCAGGGCGCGCGCGGCGAAGGTCGCCTCGGCGCCCAGCGCCACCGACAGCGTGTTGAACGGATGATCCACCGACCCCATCGGCGTCGACTTGGTCACCTTGCCGCGTTCGGAGGTCGGCGAGTACTGGCCCTTGGTGAGCCCGTAGATCCGGTTGTTGAACAGCAGAATCGTCATATTCACATTGCGCCGCAGGGCGTGGATCAGATGGTTGCCGCCGATCGACAACGCATCGCCGTCGCCGGTGACGACCCACACCGACAGATCGGGCCGCGTCACCGCCAGGCCGGTCGCGATGGCGGGCGCGCGGCCGTGGATGGAGTGGATGCCGTAGGCGTCCAGGTAGTACGGGAATCGGCTCGAACATCCGATGCCCGAGACGAACATCAGATTCTCCCGGCGCAGCCCGAGCTCGGCCAGAAATCCGCGCACGGTCGCGAGGATGACGTAGTCGCCGCAGCCCGGACACCAGCGCACCTCCTGATCGGAGGTGTAATCCTTGACCTTCTGCGGCCCGTCCGCGCCCGGCACCCCGGACAACCCGGTCAGGCCCAGATCGGTGCCGACCAGCGAGGTTTCGACGATCGTCATCACATACCCCCTGTGGTGCGATAGGTGGCCCGCGCTCGCGCGTCGAAGGCCTTGTCATGTTCCATCTCCGCGATGGATCCGTCGAGTGCCGCATCGATGACGCCGACCAGTTCCTGCGCCGAGAACGCCGTCCCCGCGATCTTCGTCCACGGCTGCACGTCGGCCAGATACCGCGCGCGCAGCAGCATGGCGAGCTGGCCGCCGTTCATCTCCGGGGCGACGATCGTGCGATAGCGGCGCAACACCTCACCGGTATTGGGCGGCAACGGATTCAGATTCCGCAGATGCGCCTGCGCGACGGGCACCCCGCGCCGCCGCGCCCGCCGACAGGCCTCGCCGATCGGACCGTAGGAACTGCCCCACCCGATCAACAACAGCTCGGCGCGCCCGTCGGGATCGTCGACCTCGAGTTCGGGCACCGCGATGCCGTCGATCTTGGCCTGCCGCAGCCGCACCATGAGCTCGTGATTGGCCGGATCGTAGGAGATGTTGCCGCTGCCGTCGGCCTTCTCCAGCCCGCCGATGCGATGCGCGCGGCCCTTGGTGCCCGGCACCGCGAGCGGCCGGGCCAGCGTCTCGGTATCGCGCGCGTAGGGCTGGAACGAATCCCCCTCGGCGCCCTCGGTTTCGAAGGCCGGATCGATCGGCGCGAGCTCCGCGACATTCGGAATCGCCCACGGCTCCGATCCGTTGGCGATCGCGCCGTCGGACAGCAGCAGCACCGGGGTGCGGTAGGTCAGCGCGATCCTGGCCGCCTCCACCGCCGTGGCGAAGCAGTCCGCCGGGGACCGCGGGGCCAGCACCGCGACCGGTGATTCGCCGTTGCGGCCGTAGAGCGCCTGCAGCAGATCGGCCTGTTCGGTCTTGGTCGGCAGGCCCGTGGAGGGCCCGCCGCGCTGGACGTCGACGATCAGCAGCGGCAGCTCGGTCATCACCGCCAGGCCGATGGCCTCGCTCTTGAGCGCCAGACCCGGGCCGGAGGTGCTGGTGACCCCGAGCGCGCCGCCGACCGAGGCGCCCAGCGCCGCACCGATTCCCGCGATCTCGTCCTCGGCCTGGAAGGTAGTGACACCGAAGTTCTTGTGCTTGCTCAACTCATGCAGGATGTCAGAGGCCGGGGTGATGGGATAAGTCCCCAGAAACACTGGCAGACCGGACAATTGACCAGCCGCGACGATGCCGTACGCGAGCGCGGTGTTCCCGGTGATCTGCCGGTAGGTACCCGGCGCGAGGGTCGCGGGCGCGATCTCGTAGGTGGTGGCGAAGGTTTCGGTGGTCTCGCCGTAGTTCCAGCCCGTCCGGAACGCGAGGATGTTGGCCTCGGCGATATCCGGTGTGGCGGCGAACTTCTCGCGCATGAACTGCTCGGTGCCGCCGAGGGGCCGGCCGTACATCCACGACAGCAAGCCGAGCGCGAACATGTTCTTCGCCCGCTGGCCGTCCTTCTTGCCCACCCCGGTCGGCTCGGTGGCCGCCAGCGTCAGTGAGGTCATGGGCACCCGATGCACGACGAAACCCGACAGCGTGTCGTCGGTGAGCGGATCGCCGGCGTACCCGACCTTGGCCAGGTTGCGCTTGGTGAACTCGTCGGTGTTGACGATCACCGTCGCGCCGCGCGCCAGATCCTCCAGATTCGCCTTCAGCGCAGCGGGATTCATCGCCACCAGCACATCGGGCTGATCGCCCGCGGTGAGGATGTCGTAGTCGGCGATCTGGATCTGGAACGACGACACGCCGGGCAGCGTGCCCTGGGGTGCGCGGATCTCGGCCGGGAAGTTCGGCATGGTCGCCAGATCGTTGCCGAAGGCGGCCGCTTCATGCGTGAAGCGGTCGCCGGTGAGCTGCATCCCGTCGCCGGAGTCGCCGGCGAAGCGGATGACGACCCTCTCCAATTTCTCTGTGCCGGCACCGTTGTGGTGCGCAAGGTCAACCATGCGCCTGCATCACTTCCTCGTCGGTGAGAAGTACCACACGCCAAATTACTCCGCCGCACCCCTCGGGCACACCCGAGATGCGTTGTGTGTATCGCATGAAAAGCGTTGTGTGTATTGCATGATTCGATCAAATCCGAGCGGGCGCACTCGGATGAGCAGTGCATCAAGCGAACAGGGCGAGCTGTGGGTCGGGCCCGGGTAATCGGTCCTCGTGCTCCGGCGGCGCGGCGTCCACTCGGAGGTCTCGATTCAGTCCGTGCCGAGCGAGCAACGGCTCGACCCGACCGCGTAGCCACGCAGAATACTCCGGTGTGACGTACGCCCCACGACCGTACAGCTGTCGGTATCGGCGCAGCAGCGCCGGGTGGTGGGTGGCCAGCCACTCCAGGAACCAGCCGCGGGTGCTGCCGCGCAGATGCATCGGAAACGCCACCACATTCGCCGCGCCCGCCGCGGCGATCGCGGCGAACAGCTCCTCCAGCTGTGCGCTGGCGTCGGTGAGATAGGGAATCACCGGGGCGACCAGTACCGATACCGCGAATCCGGCATCGGTCAGCGCGCGCACCAGATCCAGCCGCGCGCGCGGCGACGGCGTGCCCGGTTCCAGGCCGCGATGCAGATCCGGATCGAGTATCGCGATCGACACCGCCAGGCTGACCGGCGCGACCCGCGCGGCCTGGATGAGCAGCGGCAGATCCCGGCGCAGCAGCGTGCCCTTGGTGAGTATGGAAAACGGTGTGCCCGAATCGGTCAGCGCGCCGATGATGCCCGGCATCAGCCGATAACGCCCCTCCGCGCGCTGATACGGATCGGTGTTGGTGCCCAGCGCCACCGTCTCGTGCCGCCACGATCGGCGGTGCAGCTCCTTGCGCAGCACTGCCGCAACATTGGTCTTCACCACGATCTGAGTGTCGAAATCGCGACCGGCGTCCAGGTCCAGGTATTCGTGGGTGGTGCGGGCGAAGCAGTATCGGCAGGCATGCGAACAGCCGCGCATCGGGTTGATCGTCCACTTGAACGACAACCCGCTGCCCTCCGGGAGCTTGTTCAGCGCGCTCTTGCACAGCACCTCGTGAAATGTGATGCCCTCGAACTCGGGGGTCTGGACGCTGCGCACGAAACCGGCCCGCTCGAGTCCCGGAAGGGCGCCGTCCTCGGCATCCAGGGTCTGGCCTTGCCATCGCACCCATCTAGTCGAACATGTGTTCTAAGCGGTGTCAAGCAATGCTGCGCACCTCCGGCTCGAGCGGTTCGCCCTTGTAGAACGCGATCAGGTCGCGGACGGTCCGCTCGGTCGGCCGCGGCAGATACCCCAGTTCGGTGCGGGCCTTGGCGCCGTCGACCTGCGGGGCCGACAGCAGCGCGCCCATCGCCGCGCGCGAGACCTTATCGCTGCCGAACAGCTTCGCGATCGGCTCGATCACGGGCAGCACGGCCGAGATCATCGGGACCGGAATCGCGAAGTGCGGCCCGCGTTTCCCGTTGACGGCCGCGGCCAGCCGGGTCACCGCGAGCATCGACACCATGGCCCCGGGCAGCAGATAGTTCTCGCCGGTCCGGCCACGTTCTCCGGCCAGGATCAGCCCGGCCGCCACATCGCGCACGTCGACCAGATCGAATCCCCCGCCGACCATGACCGGTACCCGGCCGCGCGCGGCGTCCCACACCGAGGCGTTGATCCGCGAGGCGCTGTTGTCGATCGGCCCGTAGACGCCGGTCGGATTGCAGATCACCGCGTCCAGCCCGCGATCGATGACCCTGCGCAGTTCGACTTCGCCCTGACATTTGGACCGGTCGTACACCGGCAGCCCGGGATCGATCGAGCGTGCCGAGCGCTCGTCGATGCGGCCGCCGCAGCTGTACTGATCGAAGGCGTGGATGGAGCTGGCGTGCACCATGCGCCGGGCGCCGACCTCGCGGGCGGCCTCGGCGACCACCCGCACGCCCTCGGTATTCACCCGCCAGGCCCGATCGTCGCGGTGCGCCAGCGTGATCACCGCCACCAGGTGATACACCACCTCGGCGCCGTCGAGCGCCGAGCGCATCGACACCGGGTCGAGCACGTCGCCGGTCACCCAGCGCACCCGTGGGTCCGGGGATCCGGCGGGCCGGATCCGATCGATGGCGGTCACCTCGTGACCGCGCTGCAGAAGTTGGTTGAGCAGATTCGTGCCGAGGAATCCGGCTGCCCCGGTGACTGCGACCTTCATGCGATCGAGAATATAGAACCCGTTCTAATTTGCAACACGTCCCGATTCGATTCCCTTCCCGTCGCGCAGGCTCGAAACCTGTCCGCGTGGTCGGCTATATTGAGGCCCAGCCACCATCTCGGCGGGTGGTGGGCGGGTGAGTTCATACGGACACGAAGGCTGATGATCACGACGATTGGGGGGCAGACACGATGAGTGATCTCTCGATGGAACCCGGTGCGGTCCAGGCGTTCGGCGCGACACAGGAGGGTGTGGCCGCCGATATCGCCGGCGCGGCGAATATGGACGCGACCAAGAACGTCGCGGCGATGACGCCGGTGTTCGGTGTCATCGGGGCGGACTACCTGGCCATGTTCGCCGCCGCGCAGGTGCTGCACTGCAAGGACGTCAACGACCTCTCGGCCAAGGTGGACCACCTGGGCAAGGCCGCATTCGGCACGGTCGCGATGTTCACCGGCACCGACGGATCGTCCTCGGCGGAGCTCGGGGGCCTCGGCAATCAGATGGGGGCATGACGCGTGAGAACAGTCGACGGGACCGATAGCGGCGTGATCGGCGCGGCACAGACCGCGGCCGCCCCGCTGCCCGCACCCACCCTCGCCGAGGCGGGCCAGCACGGCCCCCTGCTCGATGTGTCGCTGCCGCAGCTGCCGGCGGATATGCCGCCGATCGAGCCGCCCGCATTCACGCTGGCGCGCAAGGAATACGACGACAACGGCTCCACGCTGGGCGCCCCGCATATGCCCGGCCTCGGCGGTAACGGCGCCGCGCCCGATGCCTCCGGCGCGATCCATTCCGCCGCGCTCGGCGATCCAGCCTCGCCGCTGCTCGGCGTGGCGCACGGCGCGTTGAACGGCGCGCAGGGCGCGCTCGACACCACTCATGCCGCGGCCCAGGGCGTGCTCGACAGCGCGCAATCGGCGCTGGGCGGCGGTGGCGCGACGGCCGCGATCCAGCAGGCCGGTTCGCCCGCCGCAGCCGCTGCGGCCGCCGCGCCGATGGCGGCTCCCCTGCCCGCCGATCCGATCGCCGCATTGATGAACGGCGTCGCGCTGCCCGCGCTGCCGGGTGTCGACGCGCTGTTCAAACCGTTCCTGGATCTGTTGTCCAGCTTCGGTTCCGGTGTGCTGGGCGCGCTGAATCCGGCCGCGCTGCTGAGCCAATCCTCGCAGGTCATCCAGTCGGCCATGCAGGTCGGCGCCGGCGCGATGAAGTCGGTGGAGCAGGTATGGGAGGGGCAGGCCGCCCGCAGCGCCCAGACCGCCTCGCAGCAGAACCAGGCGCACGGCGAGGACGCCAGCCAGCGCGGCATCGATATCTCGAAACTCACCGAGGAGGCCGCGGCGGTCGTGCAGCGCGGCAATGTGCAGCTGACCGCGGTGGCGAATACGTTCGCGGCCGAGGCCAGCGCGCTCGCGCCGGTCATCTTCACCCCGCCCGCACAGGCGACGCTGATCGCCAGCGCCACCGAACATCTCGGTACGGCCGTGGGCATCGTCAACGCCACCCGTGGCGAATTGGCCGGATACACCGGCCAATTGACCGGCGTCGTGCAGCAGCTGCTCGGCACGGCCGGCGGGCCGAATCCGGCCGAGGTCGCGCAGTCGGTGGCGCAGAACGTCGGCCAGCCGATCATGGAGCAGGCCCAGCAGCTACTGTCCGGCGGCGGCGACGGCATCGGTACCCAGGCCGCGGGCCTCGGCGGTGGCGGTCTGCCGGGCTCCGGCCTCGGCGCCTCCACCCATGCGGCCTCCTTCGGCGGAAACGGCGCACATCCGGGCTCCTTCGGCGGATCCGGCGGCGGCGCAGGCGGTTTCGGCGGCAGTGGCGGATTCGGTGGCATCGGCGGTCTCGGCGGCGGTGCCGCGGCGGCGGCCAAACCAGGCTCGGGCGCCTCGCTGCCCGGCGCGCGTGGCGCGCTCGGAGTCCCCGGTATGCCGTTCGGTCCGGGCATGCCCGGCACGGCGGGCCAGGGCGCGCCCGGTTCCGGATTCATGGGCGGCGCCCCCGGCGCGGCCGGTCAGCGCCGCGACGAGGACGAACACGGCCGGACCGTCCAGCCCTACCAAAGCCCCACCGGCAACGCCGATCTCACCGGCGGCCTGGGCGAGACCGCTCCGGAGGTCATCGGCCAGACCCACTCCGACGAGATCATCAACGACTACGAGATGGACCAGTTCTGAGTCGCTGAGCGGCACAGACGAATTCGGCCTGGACCATATGGTCCGGGTCGAATTCGTCTGTGCGACGGCCGGATTACCCGAGTTCGGCCAGTTGGCGGACCGCCGGGGCCATTCCCTCGATCCACGCGGCCGGTGCGCCGGTCGTCGGCGTGACGATGACCGTGCGCACGCCGAGCTTCGCGTAATCGGCCATCTGCGCGACGAATTCGTCGCGAGTGTCCGGAGTCGGACGGGGATTGTTGGGCAGGATCGTGATACGGATGGTGCCGTAGTCGCGGCCGACATCGTCGCAATGGCGGCGCAACACATCGAGTTTGTGCCCGACATCCTCGGGCGAGGAGGCCAGCAGATTGCAGGCGTCGCCGTACTGCGCGACCAGCCGCAGCGTCTTCTTCTCCCCGCCGCCGCCGATGAGCACCTTCGGGCGATTGATCGGCTGCGGCGAGCACAGCGTCTCCGCCAGTTGGTAGTGCTTGCCCTCGAACGGGCCGTTATCGGCGGGATCCCACATCTGCGCGCAGATCCGCAGGGCCTCCTCGAGCCGCTCGAAACGCTCGGCCAGCGGCGGGAACGGCACACCCAGCCCCTGATGTTCGCGCTCGAACCAGGCGGCGCCGATACCCAGCACCGCCCGCCCGCCGGACAGCACATCCAGCGTGGTGACGATCTTGGCGAGCAGGCCCGGATGCCGGTAGGTCACGCCGGTGACCAGCAGGCCCAGCTCGATCCGGCTGGTGTGCGCGGCCAGATAGCCGAGGGTCGTATAGCCCTCGAGCATGTTCGACTCCGGCGGCCGCCCGGTCGGCGCGATCTGAAAGTAGTGATCCATGAACGACAACCAGGTCGCTCCGGACTCCTCCGCGACGGCGCCCACCCGGGCGAGCTCGCCCGCGATCGCCGTGGTGCCACCGTCGATATCGAAGATCGGAAGGTGAAAGCCGAGTTCCATGACCAGATCTCTCTGCGTGTGAATGGTGTACTCGCACGCTAGATCCTGGAGCACACTCCAAGTCAAGCAGCGGGCAGCGACGGCAGCGGCTTCGCGAACAACCAGGCGTCCCACAGCGGGCGCAGCGACGCGTCGCTGTAATGGCTCGCCAGATCCGTGAACTCCTGGGTGCTGACCGAGCCGTGCCGATACCGGGCTGTCCAATCCTGCAGCAGCGCAAAGAACTTCGCGTCGCCGAGGGTCAAGCGCAGCGCGTGCAGGGTGAGCGCGCCGCGCTTGTAGATCCGATCGTCGAACATCGAGGCCGCACCCGGATCGGCGAGCAGGATGTCCTGGGGGCGCCGCGACAGCAGCTGATGCGCGGCACGGGCCATCACATCGGCGCTCGGACCGTCGGAGGCCTCCGACCAGATCCATTCGGCGTAGCAGGCGAAACCCTCGTGCAACCAGATATCGCGCCACTGCCGCACGGTGAGGCTGTTGCCGAACCACTGATGGGCCAATTCGTGGGCGATCAACCGCTCCGCGCCGCGCGCACCGTCGCAGTGATTGGCGCCGAAGATCGACAGCCCCTGCGCCTCCAGCGGAATCTCGAGCTCGTCGTCGGTCACCACGACCGTATAGCCCTCGAACGGATACGGCCCGAATCGCCGCTGGAACTCCACCATCATCTGCGGCTGGCGGCCGAAGTCGTGATCGAAGGCGGTACGCAACCGCGCCGGGTACACCGCCTGCATCGGCACGCGATCCCCTCCGGGGACCGGATCGATCCGATGCTTCTGGTACGGGCCGATCTGCACCGTGGCCAGATACGTCGACATCGGTTCGGGCGCCTCGTACACCCAGGTCGTCTGGCTCGCCTTGACGCGCTTATGGGTCAGCACGCCGTTGGCGACCACGTAATACGGCGAGTCGGCGGTGATCGATATTCGATAGCTCGCCTTGGAACCGGGGTGATCGTCACAGGGAAACCAGGAGGCCGCCCCGTTGGGCTGGCCCGCGACCAGCGCGCCCTCGGTCAGCTCCTCCCAGCCGACCTCACCCCACGGCCCGCGGATCGGCTTCGGGGTTCCGGCGTACTGCACGACGATCGAGAGGACCCCGCCCGCCGGAATCCGCGCCGCCGGTGTGATCGTCAGCTTGCCGCGCTGATGGATGTATCGCGCGGCCTTGGCCCCGTTGACGAAAACCTTGGCGACGCCGAGGGATTGGGACAGATCCAGCGAGTATCGCGTGCGCACCTCGGTGGTCACGGCCGTGAGCGTGGCGCTGCCCGCGAGCCGATTGCTCGCGACCTTGTACTCCAGCTCGAGCTCGTATCGCGACACCCGATAGCCGCGATTCCCGTTCTGCGGCAGATAGTCGTCGATGGGATCCTCGTAGAACTTCTCGATCATCACCGCTCCGGCCACGGCGCGATCGGATTGCCCCACCAGCGGGTCGAGGGCGGCACGGTGTCGCCGCGCATCACCAGCGACGCCGGGCCGACGGTCGCGCCCGCGCCGATCCGCGCGGCGGGCAGTGCCACGCAGTGCGGGCCCAGCGTCGCGCCCGCCTCGAGAGTCACCGTATCCATGGCCATGATCCGATCATGGAACAGATGGGTCTGCACAACGCAGCCGCGTTCCACGGTCGCGCCGTCGCCGAGGGTCACCAGATCCGCCTCGGGCAGCCAGTACGACTCGCACCACACCCCGCGCCCGATCGTCGCGCCCAATCCGCGCAGCCAGATGTTCATCACCGCGGTGCCGGTCGTGGCGCGGGCGAACCACGGGGCCGCAACGGTTTCCACGAAGGCGTCGGACACCTCGTTACGCCAGACGAACGAACTCCACAGCGGATGTTCCTCGCGGCCGATCCGCCCGACCATCAACCATTTCGCGGCCACCGCGATCAGGCCGGCGAAGATGCCCGCCACCAGCAGCACGATGCCCGACAGCAGTGCGGCGAACCAGTATCCGGTATCGGAGGCCAGCCAGGCGAGCGCGAACAGCACCCCGAGTCCGATGCCGAAGGTCACCATGACCGGAATCAGGCGGCAGGTCTCGACCAGCCCGCGGGCGGCCCGCAATCGCAGCGACGGATCGAAGGTGCGCGCGGTATCGGACTCACCGGCCTTGCGCCGCAACCGAACCGGCGGACTGCCCAGCCACGACGATCCGGCCTTGGCCTTCTCCGGCGCGGCCGACAGCACCGCGACCAGACCGTTCTTCGGCACCCGGCGGCCCGGCGCGGTCATCCCGGAATTGCCCAGGAACGCCCGCTTGCCGACCTTGGCCCCGCCGACGCGCATCCAGCCGCCGCCGAGTTCGTAACTGGCGATCATGGTGTCGTCGGCCAGGAACGCGCCGTCGGCGACGGTGGTGAACTTCGGCAGCAGCAGGACCGTCGACGCCTCGACGCCCTTACCGATCTGCGCGCCCAGCAGGCGCAACCACAGCGGCGTCAACAGGCTCGCGTAGAGCGGGAACAGGAAGGTGCGCGCGGAATCCATCAGCCGCTCGGTGGCCCAGGCCTGCCAGCCGGCGCGGCTGCGCACCGGGTGGTAGCCCTCGCGCAGGCCGATGCCGAGCAGCCGGACCGCGATCAGCGTGAGCACCGCGAAGACCGCCAGGCCCAGCACGGTGGCCACCGGCAGGATCGCGAAGGCGTGCCCGAGTGCGGCGGGCAGCGTCCGCTCGTCGCGGATCCACCACGCGATCAGCGCCCCGCCCGCGCCCAGGCCGATGATGGGCATCGCGGCCAGCACCATCGAGGTGAGTCCGAAGACCGCGACCCAGCGCGCCGCGCGCGGCGGGGTCACCGACGGCCACGGGTATTCGGCCTTGCCGACCTTCACCGCGGGGGAACCGGCCCACTCCTGGCCCGCCTTCACCTTGCGGAATACCGCCGAACCGGGCGCGACGACCGCGTTCTTGCCGACCACCGCACCGGGCAGCAGCGTCGAACGGGAACCGACGACCGCGCCGGCGCCGATCCGGATCCGCCCGATCCGCAGCAGATCACCGTCGATCCAATAACCGGCCAGATCGACCTCGGGCTCCACGCTGCAGCCGTCGCCGAGTTCGAGCATGCCCGTCACCGGCGGCAGCGTATGCAGGTCGACGCCCTTGCCGATCTTGGCGCCCAGTGCACGGGCGAACGGCACCATCCACGGTGCGCCGGAAAGGTTTTCCGCACCGCTGGCCTCCGACAGCCGCACCGCGGTCCACAGCCGCAGATGGACCGATCCGCCGCGCGGATAGCTGCCGGGCCGCACGCCGCGCAGCAGTGTCCGGGCGCCGATCACACAGATCGCCATGCGACCGGGCGGGGAGATGAACAATATGAATCCGGCCAGCGCCCACCACCACGACAGGCCCGGCATCCACGGCAGCGCGCCGAACCAGCTCGCGATGTTGGTGACGATGCCCAGCCAGGTCACCCACTGCAGGCCGGTGAGCGTGATCAGCGGCACCAGGGCGAGCACCTGCGCCCACTGGGCCGGCCGCGGCGTGGGCGCCACCGTGCGGATTTCGACCTCGGGCGCCGGTGCCGCCGCATCGAGGAAATCGGCCAGCGCGCCCAGACGCGGATGGTCGTACAGATCGGCGACGGTGACCTGTGAGAAGCGTTCACGCAGCGCGGTCACCAGCTGTGCGGCCGACAGCGATCCGCCGCCGAGATCGAAGAAGTCCGCATTCGGGCCCGAAATGTCCGCGCCCAGAATCGAATTCCACAACCCGGCGATCCAGTGCGCCGTCCCGTCGAGCCCGTGGCCGGGTTCCGGTTCGGCGGCCGCGCCTGGCAGCGGCCAGGGCAGCGCGTCGCGATCGACCTTTCCCGAAGTGCGCGTGGGCAATTCGGGCAACACCGCCAGGCGCGGCACCAGGGGTGCGGGCAGCCGTTCGGCGAGCAGGGTGCGGGCGTGCGCGACGTCGAAGTCGGCATCGGCGCTGGCCAGGTAGCCGACCAGAATCTTGTTGCCCGCCTTGGTGGTTCGCACCGCGGCGGCCGCGGCGCTGACACCGGGCAGGTTCTGCAGGGCGTTGTCGAGTTCGCCGAGTTCGATGCGGCGCCCGCCGATCTTGACCTGATCGTCGGCACGGCCGAGGAAGATCAGCCCGGCGTTCTCGTTGCGCACCAGATCGCCGCTGCGATAGGCCCGTTCCCAGCCCAGCGATGGCATGGGCGCGTACTTCTCGGCGTCCTTGGCCGGATCCAGATAGCGGGCCAGGCCGACGCCGCCGATCACCAGTTCCCCGGTCTCGCCCTCCCCCACCGGATGTCCGGAGCCGTCCACGACGGCCAGATCCCAGCCGTCCAACGGCAGTCCGATGCGCACCGGGCCGTCACCGGTCAGCCGGGCGGCGCAGGCGACCACGGTGGCCTCGGTCGGGCCGTAGGTATTCCAGACCTCGCGATCGGTGGTTCCGGCGAGCCGCTCGGCCAGCTCGGGCGGCACCGACTCACCGCCGAAGATCAACAGCCGCACCGCTTCCAGGGCCTCGGCGGGCCACATCGCCGCCAGCGTCGGCACCGTCGAGACGATGCTGATCGTGCGGCGCTCGAGCCACGGGCCCAGATCCATCCCGCTGCGCACCAGCGCCCGCGGGGCGGGGACCAGGCAGGCGCCGTGCCGCCAGGCCAGCCACATCTCCTCGCACGAGGCGTCGAATGCGACCGAGAGACCGGCCAATACGCGATCCCCCGGCCCGATCGGATTGTCCTGCAGGAACAGTCGCGCCTCGGCGTCGACGAAGGCGGCGGCATTGCGGTGCGTGACCGCGACACCCTTGGGCGTGCCGGTGGATCCGGAGGTGAAGATGATCCAGGCGTCGTCGCGCGGCTGCGGCACCGCGGTGGAACCCGCTCGCGGGCCGCCGTTCTCGGTGCCGAGGGTGGTGATGCCGTCGGCGGTGACCAGGGCGCGGATCCCGGCCTCGCCGAAGACCAGTCGCGCCCGCTCGTCGGGATCGTCGGCATCCACCGGAACGTAGGCGGCCCCGGCGTGCAGCACGGCCAGGATCGATACGTACAGCTCGCTGGTGCCCGACGGGATCCGGATGCCGACCCGGTCGCCGGCACGAACCCCGGTCGCGCGCAGTCGATCCACGGTCTCGTCGATCTCCGCGAGCAGTTCGGCGTAGGTCAGGACGTCGGCGCCGTCATCGATCGCGGGTGCGTCCGGATGCGCCTCGGCCGTCGCGGCCAGGATGTCGACGAGCGTCCGCGGTTCGGGCGCGTCGAATGCGCGCAGTAATGGTGTAGGTGCCGACACCTCGGACAACTCGGAACCGAGTGTCAACGTCCCGCCTTTCCCGCTCGCCCCCGCTCATGTGCTGTTCCGTTCTACCCCGGGACGGTTACCGATGAGCAAATGCAGTGCCTACATCAGTGACATGTCGAACAGGGCCCGGGCGGCCGATTCGCCCGGATCATTCTCGCAGCACGGCAGGTCGGGAGGGCCAGTGGGGTCAGAAGGCCGCCGGGCGCACCTGCGCGTCCACGCCGCCGTCGATGACGAACTGCGAGCCGTGGATGTATCCCGCCCGGGGGCCGAGCAGATACGCGATGAGCGAGGCGATCTCAGCGGGTTCGGCCTTGCGCGCGATGGGCGCGGTGAAGCCGCGGATGAGATCGCCGTAGCGCGGATCGTCGAGTCCGGCGCGCAGCAGCGGGGTGTCCACCGTGCCGGGGGCGACGATGTTGAGCCGCACGCCCGCGGCACCCCATTCGGCCGCGCGCTGCCGCGACGCGACGGTCAGGGCGTTCTTGGACCAGGCGTAGGCGAGGTGTCCGGCGTAATCCCCGGCCGGTTCCAGCGCCGTGGTCAGCGCCGCCCGATCCGCGCCCACCGACAGCGGATTCTCGGCCCAGACCACCTGAGTGGACGCGACCGAGGACACCACGACGACCGCCGGCGATTCGCCCCTGCGCAGCGCGGGCAGCAATCCGTCGAGCACGGCGAGGGCACCGTGATAGTTGATGTCGATCAGCCGCAACGGATCCGGGGTGTGCGGACCGATTCCGGCGCACAGCACCGCGCCGTCGAGGACCCCGCCGGAGCGTTCCAGCACGCCCTCGATCGCGGCCGCGCGGCCTCGCGGCACCGCCAGATCGGCGTGCACCGCGGCGTCGCGCAGGTCGACGCCGATGATGTCGTGTCCGGCGGCGGACAGCGCGGCGGCGGTGGCGGCGCCGATGCCCGAGGCGGATCCGGTGATGGCGATCGTCATCGAAACTCCTTGACTGACTGAAACCCAGCGGCAAGCGCGATTAGAACAGGTCTCAGAAAGCTGGGCAACGACCATTCCCGACCACTAGCATCCGGATCATAATTAGAATCTGTTCTAGTTTTCGCCTCGGCGACGGGGCACGGCGAGAGGACACCGATGCGCTTCACCTACGCGGAGGCGATGACCGACCCGGCGCACTACATCCCGCTGGCCCAGGCCGCCGAGGCCGCCGGATTCCACAGCATGTCGATCGCCGACAGCGTCGCCTATCCGGCCGAATCGGATTCGACCTATCCCTACACCCCCGACGGCAACCGGGAGTTCCTCGACGATAAGCCGTTCATCGAGGCCTTCGTGCTGTCGGCGGCGCTGGCGGCCGCGACCACCCGGCTGCGGTTCACCCCGTTCGTGATCAAGCTGCCGATCCGCCCGCCGGTGCTGGTGGCCAAGCAGGCCAGTTCGCTGGCATATCTGAGCGGTAATCGGTTCTCCCTCGGCGTCGGGATCAGTCCCTGGCCGGAGGACTTCCAGATCATGGGCGTGCCGTTCGGCAAACGCGGTCGGCGCATGGACGAATGCCTCGAGATCGTGCGCGGGCTGTGCCGCGGCGGATACTTCGAGTATCACGGCGAGTTCTACGACATTCCGAAGATCAAGATCACTCCGGTGCCGACCGAACCGCTGCCGATCCTGGTCGGCGGGCACAGCGATGCCGCACTGCGGCGCGCGGTGCGGCTGGGCGATGGGTGGATGCATGCGGGCGGCGATCCCGCCGAACTCGATCGGATGCTCGCCCGGCTGACCGAATTGCGTAGCGAGCGTGAGCGATCCGAACCCTTCGAGATCCACGTCGCATCCCTGGACGCCTACACCCCCGACGGCATCAAGCGCCTCGAGGACCGGGGCGTGACCGATGTGATCGTCGGATTCCGCTATCCCTATGTCGCGGGCACCGATACCGAACCACTGTCGAAGAAGATCGCGAACATCGACCGCTACGGCGATTCGGTGATCGGCAGGTGCGACTGATTCAGCGGCGCTTGGCGAAGCCCAGATCGATGACCGCATCGCGCTCGGCCACCAGCTCGGCGACGCTGAATTCGATTCGTTCGCGGGAGAATTCGCCGAGTTCGAGATCCGGCACGATCGTGTACTCGCCGCGCAGGCAGGTGACGGGGAACGAGGCGATCACACCCTCGGGCACGCCGTAGGACCCGTCGGAGGGCACCGCCATCGAGACCCAGTCGTTGGTCGGCGTGCCGAGCACCCAGTCGTGGATATGGTCGATCGCGGCGCTGGCGGCGCTCGCCGCCGAGGACGCGCCGCGCGCGGCGATGATGGCGGTGCCGCGCTGCTGCACGGTCGGGATGAAATCCTCGCGCACCCACTGCTCGTCGACGAGCTCGACCGCGGGCCGGCCGGCGATGGTGGCGTGGGTGAGGTCGGGGTACTGGGTGGCGGAGTGGTTGCCCCACACGCTGACCCGCGCGATCTCCGCGGCCGGCACGCCCGTCCGCCGGGCCAGCTGCGCGAGCGCACGATTGTGGTCGAGCCGGGTCATCGCGGTGAACCGCTCGGGCGGCACCTCGGGGGCGTTGCTCATGGCGATGTAGGCGTTGGTGTTGGCCGGGTTGCCGACCACCAGCACCTTCACATCGGCCGCGGCGCTGGCGTTGATGGCCGCGCCCTGATCGGTGAAGATCGGGCCGTTGGCGGCGAGCAGATCCGACCGCTCCATGCCCGCGGTGCGCGGCCGGGCGCCCACCAGCAGCGCGATATTCGCATCGGCGAAGCCGACCCACGGATCATCGCTGATATCGATCGATTCCAGCAGTGGGAACGCGCCGTCCTCCAGCTCCATCGCCACACCCTCGAGCGCGCCGACCGCGGCCGGAATCTCCAACAGCCGCAATCGCACCGGCGTATGCGGCCCGAGCATCGCGCCCGACGCGATGCGGAACAGCAAACCGTACGCGATCTGACCGGCGGCGCCGGTCACGGTGACTGTTACGGGCATACGGGCGGCAGCACTCACAGCAACTCCTCGAGTCCCGGTGATCTTCGAACCTCACCCCGAACCCTAGTCGCGCCCTCCCCGGGCAACCGCCCGGCGTGATCAAGTAGACACCCGTACCTCGCAATTCGGAATCACCCGACAAATCCCTGCCCTGCAACATGTTTCGCGAACTGCGCAGGAGTGGGGCAGCCCGAGGGATCCGAGTGCGGGATTCGACGAGCGAGGCTCGAGGGGCCCCGTCTGTCAGGACAGGGCGGCGATGTCGCGGTCGCCCAGTACCACCGGCTGCACGCTGTCGCGCGACCGGACCAGTTGGACGGCGCGGTAGAGGGGCCGGTCGGGAAGGGGGGCGTCGCGGGCCTCGGCGCGTAGTTGTTCGACCAGGACGGCCGAGACCGCCAGGGCGGCGGCCAGTTCGGTATGGGACAGAGCGTCGGCGAGGGCGCGCAGGCCCAGGATGTGGAGTTCGCGGCCGCTACCCGCGTCGGTGTACATGGCCAGGGGCACGATCCGGCTGTCGGGCCCGGTGGTGATGCGCAGGACGATCCGGCTCAGGCGGCCGGGGTAGACCAGGACCTCGACGCCGGTGGCCGCGGCGACGTCCAGGCGCCGCGAGCCGAACAGGGTGCGCGCGCGAAGTTCGCTCCCCGCCAGCCACATTCGGCGGCGTTGTACGGCCACGGCATAGACCGCGGTGGGCGCGCCGAGAGCCAGTCCGGCCAGAACCGCGACCGGCCAGCTCACCAGCAACGCGAGCAGCACCGCCGCCACGACGCCGACCGCGACCGCGGCCAGGGCCAACCGGCGCAGCATCGGCGCGACCATCTCCGGTGCGATCAGATCCAGCCCGACCGGTTGCGGCACAGGGGAATTCGGTTGTTCAGTCACGCATCCACATTCGTCCGAGCGGAATACGCCCCGGCCGCGCACCGGGGCATGATCCGTGACCGTACTACCGATCCGCCGCCAGCGCGGCCGAGACGGTCGAGACCGCCGCATCGATCCGGATCTGGCGCTGATCGCCGGTGGCCAGCTCCTTCAGCCCGATCTCGCCCTCGGCCAGGTCCCGATCACCCAGCACCAGAGCGTATTTCGCGCCGGAGCGGTCGGCGGCCTTCATCGCGCCCTTCACCCCGCGCCCGCCGTAGGCCAGATCCACCCGGATGCCCGCCGCCCGCAGCTGCGCGGCCAGCGCCACCAGCCGCGCCTTGGCCGCCTCGCCCAGCGGCACCCCGAACACGTCCACGCGGGCCGGTTCGGCGGCCGATTTGCCCTCGGCCGCCAAGGCCAGCACGGTGCGGTCGACGCCGAGGCCGAAACCGATACCCGACAGCGGCTGCCCGCCCAGCTGGGCCATCAACCCGTCATAGCGGCCGCCGCCGCCGATTCCGGACTGGGCGCCCAGACCGTCGTGCACGAATTCGAAGGTGGTCTTGGTGTAGTAGTCCAGGCCGCGGACCATGCGGGGATTGACCACATACGGCACCCCGAGCGCGTCCAGATATCCGAGCACCTGCTCGAAGTGCACCTTGGCCGATTCGGACAGGTGATCGAGCATGAGCGGGGCGTCGGCCGTCAGCGCCCGCACCTCGGGCCGCTTATCGTCGAGCACCCGCAGCGGGTTGATCTCGGCGCGGCGGCGGGTCTCCTCGTCCAGCGGCAGGGCGAACAGGAACTCCTGCAGCAGCTCCCGATACTGCGGGCGGCAGGTGTCGTCGCCCAGCGAGGTGATCTCGAGCCGGAACCCCTCCAGACCCAGCGAGCGGAATCCGGCGTCGGCGACCGCGATGACCTCGGCGTCCAGCGCCGGATCGTCCACGCCGATGGCCTCGACGCCGACCTGCTGCAGCTGCCGATAGCGCCCGGCCTGCGGCCGCTCGTAGCGGAAGAACGGACCCGCGTAGTAGAGCTTGACCGGCAGTTGCCCCCGGTCGAGGCCGTGTTCGATGACCGCGCGCATCACCCCGGCCGTACCCTCCGGGCGCAGCGTCACGCTGCGGTCGCCGCGGTCGGCGAAGGTGTACATCTCCTTGCTGACCACGTCGGTGGATTCGCCGACGCCACGCGCGAACAGGGCGGTGTCCTCGAAGATCGGCAGCTCGACATGCCCGTATCCGGCCAGTCGGGCCGAGTGCACGAGCGCGTCGCGGACGGCGACGAACTCCGCCGAGCCGGGCGGCACGTAATCCGGGATCCCCTTCGGGGCGGTGAAGCTGCTGGTCTTGGTCACGATCGTCCAGTCTTTCAAACCCGGATGCCTCGAGTCCAACCGGTTCCAGGCTGGGCAATTGTACGGGTCCCGTGCCGAACGTTAGGTCTCGTCTCAGGAAGTGATGGCACACTCTTATGCCGACAGCCGACGATCACGGGAGGAACTGGTAGTGCCGAGTAACGAACAACGGCGAGCGGCGGCAAAACGCAAGCTGGAGCGGCGACTGGCCCGGCAGGCCGAGCGGAACCGCAAGCGCAAGCAGCTCACCATCGCCGGCTCGGTGCTCGGCGTGGTCGTCGTGGTGGCGGCGGGCGTGGGCATCTATTACCTGACGCGCGGCGACGACAAGGACAACAGCTCCCAGGCGTCGGGCTCATCGCAGACGACCACCCCCGAGGCCGCCCCGCCGCCGCCGGCGAAGGCCTTACCCGCGACCGTCACCTGCACCTACCGCGACGGTGGCGAGCCCGCCAAGCCCGGCATCCAGAAGCCCAATGGCGACGGCATTGTCGCCAAGGGGCAGGAGTCCGTCACGATCACCACCAATCAGGGACCGCTCGGCCTGAATCTCGATCGCGGCGAATCCCCTTGCACCGTCAACAGTTTCGTGAGCCTGGTGAGCCAGCACTACTTCGACAACGCGCCGTGCCACCGGCTCAGCACCAAGGGCCTGCAGATGCTGCAGTGCGGCGATCCGACCGGCACCGGCAAGGGCGGCCCGGGCTACGCCTTCGACAACGAGTACCCGACCGATCTGTACTCCGGCCCACAGGATCCCAACGCCCAGATGCCGGTGCTGTACAAGCGCGGCACGATCGCGATGGCCAATGCCGGGCCCGGCACCAACGGCAGCCAGTTCTTCCTGCTGACCGGCGACTCCCAACTTCCGCCGCTGTACACCATCTTCGGCACGGTCGACGACGCCGGGATGAAGACCCTGGACAAGATCGCCGCGATCGGCGACGACGGATCGATGGATCCGAACCCGGGTGGCGGTAAGCCGAAGCAGCCGGTGACCTTCGAATCGGCCAAGATCGGCTGAGCGTCGGCGGCTTTCGTGCCGGTGCGCCCGCGTGTTGCGTACCGGCACGCCGCCGGCCGCCGAAGGGCGGTGAGATGCCCTGCCGGGGCAGCGAAATGGCATCGTGTCGCACTGGCCATGGGCGGTCCGGTTAGGGCATCCTCATACTGGAGAACATCCGGCGCTTCGGGGCCCGTGTCGCATATGTGCGTTATATGCTGTTGTTGCACAACGCGAGTAAGGCTGCCCTGCGTATTCGCTGGTAATCTCGAAGAACGAGTACGAAGCGGTGTAGTAACCGCCCCACCGGGTAGGACTACGCCCCGCCAGTGCTCGCGGTGTCCGCGTTTGCAGGAGGGATACCACCGCAAGAACCACCGTTCCCGCGGCGACGTCCCTGACGAAGCACCACAATCATCCATAGTGATCACTGCAGCATCGGGGAGCAGGCAATGGCCGAGGAACTCGACGACATCGGCCGCGAGACAGCGGCTTTGATGAGGCAAATGTTGCAGCTTGCGACGCTGGTCGCACTGCGCACCCGGGAACGCGGCCAGAAGGAAGCCGAGGCCCGCGTCAAGGTCACCGAGGCACGCATGAAGGACGCCAAGGAGTTGGCGCTGCGTGAGGCCCGCGAGGCCAAGGCGAAGGATCCGCGCAATCTGGAGCTGGCCCGCATGCTCGAGCGGCCCACCCTGGACAAGGGTGTATCCCTCGAGAAGGATCGCTTCGCCGCGCAGGCCACCGCCACTCGCATGGCCGCCCAGGCCGCGGCGAAGGACAAGGTCAAGGAGATGGGCCACTACGACTCCGTCGAGCGGCGCACCGCACTGGCCGCACATCTGGCCCGGATCGGCATCGCCCCGGATGTGGCGGCGGTCCGCATGCTGATGGAAGTCAGTCAGGCACAACCCCCCACGGCCGCCGTCGCCGCCAAACCGCAGGAACCCCCGCACGTGACGCGCGCCCGTCAGCAGGAGCTGGGCTTGGGTGTCAGCCTCGGCCTGGAGCAGTCGCACAGCTGACGCCCCGCCCCGAGGGATCTCTCCGGGGCTGCGGATCGGAGATCCGCAGCCATTCGGAAATCCCTTGCGGGGCAGGACGATTCAGGAGCGGAAGTCCCCGGTCGCCGGATCGACGGTCGGATCGCCGAACAGTCCCTGCTGCGGCGACTTCAGCGGCAGCGGGCTGAGCATATCCTTGTGGCCGTTGCGCACGCTGCAGTACTTGAACGGACCCTTCGGATCGAACAGCCGGGTCATATGCGGATCGGCGTGGTCGAGGAACCACACGCTCATACCCGTCTTCCCGTCCTGGCGCAGGTATTCCCACGCCCGCCACAGCGCCTCCAGCCGCATCGCCGCCTCGGCGTGCTTCCACCATTCGGGGCACCACACGGTATCGGTGAGATCGGTGACCTGCCGCCGATAGACGAGGCTCAGATAGTTCTCCACGAACTCGACCACGTTCGAGTAGATCATGTCTTGCTGCTGGTCGTTCACAGCGGCCGAACCTCCTCGGGCTGCCCATATGTCTGCGGCGGAGTGACATCGGTCAAGCCGCGCTCCTCGATCAGATCGCCGATCGTGGTCCGGCGCGGGCCCTGCGGATCGTGGCGGTCGATCGACTGGCGCACCGCGTCAGCGTACTCGCCCTCCCACCAGGGAACCGTTCGAACCAGTACGGCCGGTGTGCCGGAGGAGAATACGATCGCCCGGCCGCGCGGCAGGGTGGCCAGCGCGTTGACGCTGAAGGTCTTCGACGATCCGAGCGAGCGCGAATAGCTCTTGCTGCCCTTGGATTCCGAGACCGACTGCGAGATCACATCGTATTCGCCGATGGCCTCGGAGCGTTCCTGCAGGAACTTGGTGTCGTCGACACCGCTGCCGAGCACCTTGATATTGGCGGCCGCCCACAGCGCCTCCATGCCATCGGGGCCCCAGCAGCGCGCGCCCTGCGCCCAGGACTGCAGCACCGTCATCACCACGATGCCGCGCGAGCCGAAGTGGCTGTACTGCTTGGGCAGATCCTTCCAGCGCACCACGTTGGCGGCCTCGTCCAGCACGGCCAGCAGCGGAATGTCCAGCCGCCCGCCGTGCGAATGGGAGGCCTTGCGCATCGCCACATCGATCACGGCCTCGGTCAGCGCACTCACCAGCGGCGCCGCCGAACCGCGACCCTCCAGCGACAGGCTGTACAGGGTGCCGTTGCGGTCGATGAAGTCGAGTTCGTCGAACTCCCGGCGGTCGCCGCCCGGGGTGATCCACGGATGCACATTGGACAGCTTCAGGCAGCGGACCATCTTCTTGGCCATGCCGAAGATGCCGCTGCGCATGCGGGGATCGGTGTTGTACTGCGCGGACAGGCCCGAGGCGCTGAAGTGGTGACTGGCCCCGCGCAGCAGCTGGATCGGCTCGGTGTCCTGCGGATTGGTCACCCAGTCCCAGATCTGCACGATCGGCCGATCGGCCACGGCCGCGGCCAGGAACAGACCGGCCAGCAGATCCTCCGCCTCCTGCTCGAAGAACTTGCCGTCGCCGTCCGAGGCGCCCGAGATGCTGCCGTCGTCGCCGTCGGCGAAGTGACCGGCGAGCCGGGCCGCGCGCATCTCACAGCCCTCGTGCCGGGCGTCCACCCACCGCAACGGATCCCAGTACCAGGTCGCGGGCT
Organism: Nocardia sp. NPDC051570; assembly: GCF_044454005.1. Lineage (NCBI taxonomy): Bacteria > Bacillati > Actinomycetota > Actinomycetes > Mycobacteriales > Nocardiaceae > Nocardia > Nocardia sp. NPDC051570. The sequence continues at coordinate 492,159 of NZ_JBITDI010000001.1, forward strand.
CGTCGGCCACGCCCTGTGGATCGAAGACGAACACCTGAGATCCCTTGGCCGAGCGCACATCTCGCGTCGCATCGACCACATCGCGCTTATTCGAGGTGGCCAGCACCGGGCCGATGGCCGACAGGATCGCCGGGATCACCCGCGAGGTCGACTTGCCCTGGCGCGGACCCCAGATATCGATATGCAGATCCTCGTACGAGCCGTAGAGCATGACACCGTCGGACACCGACATGCCGATCGGCACGCCGGGCGGATCATCGAAGCCCAGCCGCACCCCGATCTGCTGGGCCTTCTCCTTCACCCCCGCCTCGGTCAGCGCCGAGATCGCGCCGCCGTTGCCCATCACCCCGGCCTTGTCGTCGACGGCGAGGTGGCCTTTCCCCTTGCGCTTCTTCAGTTCCCGGCGCACGACCACGATCGCCACCACCGCGGCCACCACCAGCAGCACGATGACCGTCGAGGCCCGCGGCCACTGCAGCTGACCCCGGGCCAGCCCGGCCACGATCGCGATCGGGTTGATCGGGATGTTCTGCTTGGTGACCGCCATCTGGTTGCCGAGCTGCAGGGCGAGCCACAGAATTCCGACCACCGCGAAGCCCAGATAGATCATGTACAGGGTGACATCGGGGCCCGGCTCGGCCGGATCCCTCACCTTCTTCGCCATCGCCGCCTCCTGAGGTGACCGTATACGTTGTTGTCGCTCACCGGAATCCGTCGAGCCGCCAGCCGTCGGGGGTGCGCGCGACGGTCGCGATCACCGTCGTCGGCGGCAGCGGCCGGCGTCGTCCGTCCGGGTAGACGACGGTCTGTTCGATCCCGATCTTGTACTGCTGATGGTCCGGATCGCCGCCGGGCGGCGCCTTCTCCCCGGACGCGAAGGTGAACGCCTCGATCTTCGCACCGGCCTTACCCCAATCCGCCCATTGCAGCGTCGGTTTCGGGGTGTCGACGCCGCTGGGCGGGGTGTCCAGGGTGCGGACCAGGCTGGGCCCCAGCCACTTCCGCGCCCGCCCCAGCGAACTGCCCTGGGTCTCGGTGACCGGATACCAGGTGTAGATCTCGCGCAGCGCCGCGACGGCCACCCCGTCGGATGTGGTCGGATCGGGCGCCGGGACGGCCTCCAGCGGCCGCACCGTCGAAGTCGGCGGTGACACGGACGAATCCGTGCCGCTACCGCTGCCGCCGCAGCCGACGGTCAGCATCGCGATGCCCGCCATCAGCATCACCACCAGATTCGCGCGCTTGGGGACCGAACTCACTGCTGTCCAGGCTAATCGCCGGAACCGCCCGATGGGGGTCGGCACGGCCGCCGTGATCTCGGCGTGTCCGATTCGGGGGCTCGAATCAGCGTTCACTGCATCCTCCGCAGACGACTGTCGCCGGGAACCGGGGCCTCGCGCACGCCGGACGGGTCGGCGGCGCGGATCATCGATCCCTTGCCGGTATAGATGCCGACCTCCGCCGGACCACGCGGGCCGAAACGGGAGAACACCAGATCGCCCGGTCGCGCGCTCCGCAGCGACACCTCGGATCCGGCCTCCCACTGCTGTTCGGCGGTGCGGGGCAGGATGATTCGGCCCGAGGACGCCGCGAATACCGATGCGGCGGTCAGGCCCGGGCCGTCGAATCCGCCGTCGGTCGGGCCCTGCGGTCCGCCGCCGCCCCAGATGTACGGACTGCCCAGCCATTGCCGGGCCGCCTGCACGACCTGCGCGCCGGTGGATTCGCCGTCGGGCTGGAAGCGGCCCATCGAGCCGGGCGCGCGGTACTGCGGTTCCATCGCCAGGATGTTGGCGACGTAGGGCTGCGTCTCGGAGAAGTGCGCGGCCACCTGATTCGGCATACCGCCCGAGGCCAGCACCGCGCCCTCACCGGCGTTGTAGGCGGCCAGGGCCAGCGGGACGATATCGCCGTGCACCTTGCCCTCGCCGACCCAGCGTTCGATCTGATGCGCCAGCGAACACATGTAGCGACCCTGGGCGACGATCGCATCGCCGTCGTCCCAGAGGCTCGCCGTGCCGTTGCCGTCGGCGTCGAGCAGATACGGCTTCCCGTCGTCGGGGTCGACCGAATTCGCGGTGGTGGGCAGGAACTGCGACAGTCCCTCCGCGCCCGCCGGGGAGGTCAGCCCGCGCCGGAAACCGGATTCCTGCCGGCCCTGAGCGGCCAGGATCGAGGGGGTGATCTCCGGGCACAGCGAGCCCGCGCGGCGGTACCAGATCTCGAGTTCGGGGGGCACCTTGCCGTCGGCGAGCGCGCCGCCCGCGGTGCCGAAGCCGCGACTGCACAGCGGATTGGTCGAAAACGGCCACGCCCCTTCGGCATTCGGGGTCGGCGCGCCGTCGAGCCAAGGAAGCGGGTCGATCTGGTGACCGCCGGTGAGGCGGCCGCCGGGCACGATCTCGAAATGTAAATGGGGACCGGAGGATTCGCCCGCCGAGCCGACCTTGCCGATCTGCTGTCCGGCGCGCACGGGCTGTCCGGCGCGCACCAGCACCCCGCTGTCCCATTCGTGGCCGTAGACGGCCGAGAACGGGCGGCCGTTCACATCGATGGAGTCGACCACGATCCAATTCCCGAATCCCGAGGCCGGACCCGCGGCGACGACCACGCCGTCGGCGACGGAGGAGATCGGCGTGCCGTCGGGCGCGGCCAGATCGACCCCGAGATGGGTACCGCCGCGCGCACCGAAGGGATCCGACACCGTGAACGAGCCCGCGGGCAGCGGCCAGGTCCGCCGGATCGGCGCGATCCCCGCCGCCAGCGACGGCGTCCCCGTCACGGCCGGATTCGCCAGAGCCGCAGGCTGATTCGCACCACCCGGGGTGGTTCCCGCAATAACGGCGGGCCCCTGAGACGGCGTCGCCGAGCCCCCTGCCACCGCGCTCGAACTTCCCGTCACCGCCCCCTCGGCGGTCCTCAACGCCCGCGGATCCCCCGGCAACATCGACCCCGACACACTCGGCTGATCCGCACACTGATCCTCCGAGGCAGGCAACACCACCACCAACACCAACGCGATCAACCCGACCACGCTCCCCAACCCCACCCACGCCACAGCCTTAGGACTCACCGCACCCCCGCCCCACCCTCACCAATCCCCGCACCCTTTCCCACCCCTCGCACCCTCTGCGGGCAGCCACAACAGGTGCGACAAGCGGGAACGGGTGCGAAGACCCCAGCACGCGATGCCACAGCCGCACCCCTTCCCGCCCCTCGCACCCCCTGCGGCCACCCGCAAAGGGTGCAACGAACGGGAACGGGTGCGAAGGCCTCAGCGCGGGGTACGGCAGCCGCACCCTTTCTCGTCCTTCGCACCCTTTGCGGGTGGCCGTAGGGGGTGCGGAGGGCGGGAAGGGGTGCGAGGGCGGTGGGGCGGGGCGCGGCAGCCACACCCGGGGTTGGCGGGCGCAGCCTGGTGGGGGTGCGGTCGCCAAGGCCGGGTGTGGACGCCGAGGGGGTGGGGATGGTCATGTGGCGCGTTTGGCGTCGTTGAGGGTTTCGACCAGGGTGCGGTTCATTTCGGCGGCGGCGGCCAGCTGTTGTTGGAGCAGGGCTACCTTGCGGCGCAGGGCTACCGCGTCCATGCGCTCGAGGCCGGGGCCCTCGGCGGCGGCGCGGACCCAGTTGCGCACCGAATTGGTGTGCACGCCGATCTGCTCGGCCACTACGCGGCACGCCTCCGATTCGCTGCGCAGCTTGCCGGTCAGCGCGAGCACCTGCTCGACCGCCGCCCGGCGCACCTCGGGCGACACTCTGCGATACGACCTGTGCGGCATCATCGCGCCAACCTCCGGGTCCTGTTCGATCTCACGCAGCACTCCCCTCGTCACCGCGGCGCGCGGTGGATTCGGTGAACTCGCTGAAACGCTGGTTGGTTTCGTGGATTCCGCTGTCCTTCTCCGAGATGGTGAATTCCATATGGAACGGGATGCCGGGGCGGCGATCCTCACCGATCTTGAGCAGGAACTTGCCGGTGCCGGGCGCGGGCGGGCGGGCCTGGCCCGGTTTGAGTGCCTCACCGGTCAGCGCCTGGGGCGCCGACCATCCGGTCACCATCTCCTCCTCCGCGGCGGTGAACGGCACGATCGAATCCAGTCGCTTGAGCTCCTCGGCCGGCAGCGCACCGAAGATCTTGGCGCGCGCGCGTTCCAGGAAGCCGAGCGCCTTGGCGATCGCGGCCTCCGAACCGAGCGACTGCAGATCCTTGATGGTGTGACTGATCATGATCAGCGCGGTGGCGATGGTGCGATTCAGACGGGTCAGCTCGTCGACGCGATCGATCATGAAGTCGCCGAGGCCGAGCACCTGCCACAGCTCGTCCATGACCACCTGGAAGTAGCGCTGCGGGCCGAGCTTGGCGTCGGCGAGCACGTGCGCGGCCTCCACCGAGGCGAAGCCGTCGGCCCAACAGGCCAGCATGACAGCGGCTTTGAGCTTCTTGTCACCGGCCGGGATATGCGAGACATCGATGCAGACCGCGACCGCGGAGGTGTCGATCGGATTGGTGGTCTGCCCGTTGAAGATCGCCCCGAACGGACCCTGGGTGAGCGCTCGCAGCGAGCGACGCAGCCCCTTGGTGGCCTCGTGGTACTCATCGGTGTTGTCGGCCCCGGCGTCGAGCATCAATTCCTCACCGCCGCCGACGATCACGTCGAGCAGGTTCTCCATGATCGGCGGGCTGTCCGGGGCGTAGCCGCTGCCCTCGCGGTAGAGGATGCGCAGCGCGGTAGCGATCAGCGTCTCCTCGTAGTCGCGCACCCGGGCCCCGCGCACCAGTTCGACCAGGCCCGCGATGAGGGTGACCTGGCGGGCCCGAAGCTCCTGTGTCACTTGGATTTGCAGCGCGGGCGCCTCCGCCAGCATCGGCACGACCGAGCCGAGCACACCGCCCGCGAGCGGATTCAGTTTGCCGTGCCCGTAGCCGAGGTCGATGACCTGGCCGCCGACCAGCTCCACCAGCTTGCGATAGTCGGGTTTGACGTCGGCCAGGATCAGCGGGGTGATGCCCTGCGCGACACCGCCGAGCACAATGCGGCGCACCAGCGAGGATTTGCCGAAACCGTTGAGGCCCAGGACGAACAGGCTCGGCGCGGTGATGAAGCTGCCGCGCATGAACCAGTTCATCGGATCGAAGCAGACGGGTGCGCCCGTATGCAGATGCGATCCGAGCGGGGTGCCGATCAGCGGGGCGCCCGCGCCGACCGACCAGGGCCACAGGCCCGCGACCTGCGCGGTGGTGGCGCGGTATTCGACGGGACGGCCGACCACATTCATCCGGCCGCCGCCGGGCCCGGCATAGCCGCGGTCGGTCAAAGGCGAAGTCTCACGGTCGAATGCGTCGTCGACGATGGCCTCGCCGCGGGCCGCGGCGTTGACGCGGCGCAGATCGTCGGTGCGGATGCGGAACGCCGCCCATGCCGCGCGCAGCCCGGAGCGTTCGCGGGCGACGGCCTCGTATCGGGCCCGGGTGGCGTCGTCGAGCAGCGGCGGGCCCTGCTTCTTCTGCCTGGCGGGCTTGGTCTTTCGCGCGGTGGTGCGCCGGCGGTCGGTGCGTTCGGCTCCCCGCGTCGCGCGCTGGGCGCCGGTGCGCTCCCGGTGATCCGAACGAGATCCGTTGGCGCGCGGTCGATCCTCGGGGCGAACCCGATGCCGTTCCGTCGGCTGATCCGGGGTGCGCCGCCGTTCGCCGGATCGCCCGTTGCCCGACGGGCCGTCGGTCGTTCGATCCTCGCCGCGACGGGTGGGCGCTCGGCCGTTGTCTCGCATATCGCCCCGCTCCTGCCCCGCCGATCGTTTCCGTGCCGCGGCCTCGCCCGGCGCGGATTGCCCACGCCGGGAGCCGTTTCCGTCGGTCCGCGGCTTACCGCCGCGAGCCTGTGGTGCGGCGGCCTTATCGGCCGGGATCTCGGCGGGTGCGAGATCCCTTCCCGCTGTGTCTGTTTCGGCGGACCCGGAGGCAGCGGCAACCCCGAGTTCCGCTGCCGCCCGGTCACCGTCGACCGAGTCGTGCTCCCCCGGCGCCTCGTCACGAGACCCGGTGGCACGTTCCCGATGCTCAGCATCGGCCCCGGCCGCCGTTACTTGCCCGTCGCCATTCCCCTCGGCGACGTCCCCACCGACTCCCGCGGCCGATCCCCCGGATCCATCCCCCGCCACCGGCCGATCCGGCGTCGCCGAACTCTCGTGCCCCTCAACGGAATCCACGACTCGCCCGGGCAGAACGGCACCGCGCAGCCCCTGTGGAAGCTTGTCATTCGAGGTCGAAACGTCCTGCCCCGCATCGGATTTACCGGCGCGGCCCGAGACCGTGGGCCGAGCATCCGATCCATCACCAGGATCGGCGAGACGGTCCGCACGCTCGGATCCGCGACCCGAAGACGCCTGCTCGATCGAAACATCCGATCCCGCAACCGAATCGGACGTGGAAGCCGAGACATCCGGCCCCACAGCGGGATCGACCGAACGTCCCGAACGCGACGGGGGGATCACCTGATCATCCGACCCTGCGGCAGAATCGGCAGAGCGCGCGGAGCCACGTCCCGACTGCCGCTTCGCTCGCTCCCTTGGAACATCCTGTCCCGCAACGAGATCCGTGGAGTGATCCGAGCGTCCCGAACCACGGCGCGGCGGAGGTGCCGCACGCTCATCCGGAACATCCGATCCCGCATCGGGATTCGCGGAACGACCCGAGCGCGGGGAGCCGCGGCGGGGCGCGGGCGGCTCATGCTCGTCGCCCGGCTCGCCGATTTCGCGGCGTCGGGTGGGACGCACGGGAGCGTCGTCCCAGTCGGCAGGTAAGGCGGACCGCGGGTCGCCCGGGGTGTAGGCCTCGATATCCCAGCCGTCGTCGTGGCCGCGGCGTGCGCCGCGGCGCATCGGCGCCGGATTCTCCGGGTCCACCACGCGTTCGCGATAGCGCGGCGGTTCGCCGCGGTACCGGATCGGTGGCTCCTGATCACCTGCCATGAACACTCACTCCTCCGCCTCGCTGGCGCTCGGCTCCGTCGTGCGCGTGGCGCCCTGTGTTCTCGGTTCGCTCGCTACGCTCACTCACCCCGCCAAGGCTTTCGGAATGGATGCGTGCTCCGGCAGGATCACCCCGCACCCGAGCGAGGCCGCGAAGGCCGCCGCCTGGTAGCGGTAGCACCGCCGGATCTTCAGGCGCGCCTGTGTGGACAGATCACGCGTAATGGCTTCGATACGCGGCAGATCGCCGCGCAGGGGCTCGGTGATGGTCACCAGCGCCCCGAAGCGGGTCACACCGTGACCCCGGGCCTGCTCCTCGCGGGCCTGTTGCGTCGCGCCGACGCGCAGCGTCGCCGCCGCCGACACCACGCCACGCTCGCTCTGCTGGGCCACGAGCGCGTTCTTGTAATCGTCGTCCACGATCTCGGCGGCGTCGGCCGCCGAATGCGGGCGGTACACGATGGTGATCCGCTTGCGCGGCACCTCCGGATTCGGCGCGAGCAGCCGCTGCAGCACCCGCTCGTCCACCGCACCCTCGGGCGCGGTCTCCATCTCCCAGGTGACCGAGCGGCCGCCGTCGTGGATGAAGTGATCCCAGCGCTCCTCATGCGAAATCGGCCCGGCGTCGGCCCAATCCAGGCCATGGCCGCCCGGTTCGCTCGACGCCACCTCGAGATCCGCCTGCGCGGCCGGATCGTAGCTGCGCCGGATGAACGAGATGATCTCGTCCGCCGACATGGGCTGCGCCCGCACTCCCGCCTCGGCCAGCGCCGCGCAGATGCCCGGCAGCCGGCGGCCGATCTCCACCGCCTCCTCGGCCGGATTCTTGCGCCGCTCGGCGGTGGTGGCCTTGAACGTGATCGCCACCCGCGGCAGCAATTGCACACGCTCCTGCGGCAATTCGGTGGCCAGTTCGTACATCACCTGCTGCGCCAGATCCGGCGCGTGTGGATTGGTGATGGCGGAAACCTCGGTGAGCAAACGGTTTCCGGTCTCGGGCACGGTGTCGATGACCGGAACCACCGCGATGATGTCGGAGGTCTGCCCCAGCGAGGCCAGGAACGTGCCCCAGGCGGCCACCCAGCGGTCGATCACCGGCTGGTCGACGGCCTCGTGCCCCTGCGGCCAGGCCCGCAGAACCACGGTGTACTGCCCGAATTGGGGTAGGTGGATCATGCCGAAGCTGTAACCGCCCGAATCGATGCCCTCGTACAGCTTCGACGCCGCCATCAGCCCGGGCAGCCGCGCCACGCCGCCCGGAATCCGCGAGAACCGGCCGCCGCGATAGACGTGCTCGGCCCTGCTCCGGCCGCGCAACCAGTGGAACATCATCAATCCCGTCTCGTAGCCCGAGCGGCCCCCCGACCGCCACACCAGTGGAATCATCACGACCGCGCCCGCACCGGCCACGAAGAACGCCGGTTTCGGCCCGGCCACCAACGCCGTCATCAGGGCGGTGATGACCACGACGAAGCCGAGCACCGTCTCCCCCCAGCGCAGTCCGAAAAGGCCTGCGCTGCGGGGCTTCTGCCACAATCCGTACGAGCGGCGCTCATAGGTCTCGGTCGATGTCATCGCGGAATCGTGCTCCTGCCGAGATCGGGTGCGCGGTTGGCCCAGCGGTCACCGGCGACGTCGCCCATCGCGGCCTCGGCGCGACCCAGGCTCGCCCCGGCCGCACGGGCGGTCGTGATGCGATTCATCATTCGTGCCGGCCCGGATGGTACTGCGCCCGAACCGCCCGGAGTCGCAGGACGCGCGGCCGCCGCACCGCCACCGGCGGGTCCGCCGTTCGGACCGCGCGGGGGCACCGGGCGGCCACCCGGACCCTGGCCGCGCAGACCCGGGGCGCCACCCGGTGGCCGACCGCCACCGCCGCGACCCACGTAGCCGGGCGCGCCCGTGGCCGCCGCGGTGCGCACACCCACGGCCTTCGTGCCGACCGCGCCCAGGGCGGCCGCACCCAGCAGCACACCACCGGTCGCGCCGAGGCCCGAGGCGCCGGTGCCGATCATCGCCACCGTCGGGGCCACCAGCCGCATCAGCGCGGGCAGTACGAATGCCACGCTGCACAGCAGCACGATCGCCACCAGCATGCGCTGCGCCTGATCGGCATCGGGCAGTCCGGCCGTGGAGGTCTGGTCGTCGGTGTTGCCGACCGCGATGAACGCGATCATGTAGACGATGGCCGCCACCGGTTTCCACAGCAGGAACGCGATGATCCAGGACAGCAACTTGCCGTAGGACTGCCGTCCGGTATTGGTGCCCGAGGCCGCCGCCGCCAGCGGCAGCATGCCCGCGGCCACCACCAGCAGGCCCTGGCGAACGATGGCCAGGACGATCTGCCCGAGCGCGCCCAGCAGGCCGACGATCGCGATGATCAACACCAGGCCGGGCGAAAACGCTTGCAGCTTCGAGGTTTTCACCAGCAGTTCGGCGATGTTCTTGGCATTGCCGTTACTGGCGTCCTCGATCACCCACTGCGAGAAGCGATCCGCCGCCTGTGCGGCCGCCACGATCACCGCGCCCAGCATCCAGGAACTGAACACCACGCGGGCGAACATCCGGAACGATTCCTCGGCCTCGCTGAGTACCGCACCGCGTCTGGCCTGCGCCAATCGCATGCCGGACAGGATCACCGACACCATGAGCAGCAGGATCTGCGCCTGATAGGTGTAGTCGTTGATCTTCTGGAACAGCGCCCCGCCGTCGCTGATCCGCTCGTTGGGCACCTTCATCCAGAACGTCAACGCCAGGATCAGCGCCTGTCCGAGGCCGTTCATCAGCGAGTCGACCACCTTGCCGAAGGTGGAGTCCCACGCCTTGTCCTTCACGGCGTTGGCGGCGTCGCCGGGATGGGTGGCGACATTGCCCGCCTTACAGGCGGCCGAGGCGGCGTCGCCCAGCGAGATTCCGGGTAAGCCCAGACCGTCGAGATCGTCGTGAATCTGGTTGCACGTCTGGTCGAATCCGTACTGCTGGCCGTAGGCCACCGTCGGAGTCGCGAGCATGACGGTGAATACCACGGCAAGGATCGTGAGTATGCGCTTCACCATGTGGTCCACCCCTCCTGTCGGCCATCGATGACTTCTGTTGCCGTTCTTGCGCATTCGTCTACCACTTGGTCCACCCCCCGAGCGAATCCACGTAGTCCGTCTGCGGGGCCCGCGCCTCGGTCGGCTTGAGCCGCCAGTCGCCGCCGTCCCAGATCATGATGAGCCGCACCGCGGCCCAGACCTGCTTACCGTCGTTGACCGGGCCGCGCGCGGCCAGTCGGACGATGGCCAAATCGTCGGCGTAGTTCTCGATCTGGAAGGCGTCCGGCGCGATCAGGTATCGGGTGATCCGCTCCGGCTGCTGTTCGGGCAGTCTGCCCGCCGAGCGCGCCTTGTCGTAGGCGGCGATCTGCTGGGCCGTGGCGCGCACCTGGCGCACGTAGAGGTCCCGGTCGGCGGGGCGGGCATTGAGCCGATAGGTGATCTGGGCCGCCGCGAGGGCCGCACCCTGCGGGGTATGCGCGTAGCCCACCGCCAGGCCGTCCTCGATCGAGGTGGGCCCGTCGCTGGTGGAGAACGGCACCGACGCCCCGTACACCCGCTGCCAGCCGCGCGGATCGGTGGTCCCGACCGGCGCCGCGGTCAGCCAGTCCGGATCGCCGGGGTGGCGCTGTTTGGATTCGTCCTGCGGAAGCGGTTGTCCCGCAGGGTTGTTCGGGATATCGATCCGGCGTCCGAACAGGTCCACCTCGGGTTCGGCGAAGCCGGTCGCGCCGATGCCCGCGGTCGGCGCGGGACCGGGATCGGCCGCGCCGGAATGGGAGGAGGTGTCGCGCCCGACGTACATGAACACCCCGACGATCACGATCAGCGCGATCACCGCGGCGGAGGCGATCACTCCGAACGAGACGTTGCGCTCGTCTCCGGAGGAGTCCCTGGGACTCATGTCGGTGCCTCCAAACTCACGATATCGCCGGGTAACTGGTCGATCGACTCGACGGGTCGGGCGGTGGCGCCCGGATCGGGCAGCCGTAACCTCCAGTCCTGTCCGAACCACTCGACGGTGGTGTGATTCACCGCGCGCGAGCCGTCGGAGTATTGGGTGAACACGTCCACGGTCGTTCTGTCCTGGGTGTATCCGGTGATGCGATAGCCGAGTACGCGGGGCGCGTACTCGCGGGCCGCCGGTCCGGTGACCGACAGCTGCACCCGGCTCACCGCCCAATCGTCGCGGGCGGATCCGGGTATCACTTCCTTGCCGAGCACCGTCGACCATTGGTTGTCGGCGGCCACCGCCAGGCGGACGGCATGGGTGATGGCGGCCACCGCGGCGCCCGCGGGTCCGCAATCGAATCCGGTTGCGGCGCCGTCGTCCTCATGCGCCGGGCCCTGTTCGGTGATCGGCAGGGCGACCCCCTGATACGGCTGCCAGCGCACCCCGGTGGGCGGGTGGGCCGGGTCGGTACGCGCCGAGTCGCCGTCACCACAGCCCGCGGCCACCAGCACGGCGATGCCGAGCACGCCCACGGCGGCCAGGCGAATGCGCGGTGCGGGCGCGACTGCGATCGTCTCGGCAGAGGTCATGGGGCGCGGCCGTTCACGTCGGTAGGAAGGTCAGCGCAATCGCGCTCGCCGAGGTGGCCACGATCGCGCCGATCAGACTCATCACGACGCCATGGGATGCGTCGTTGACGGCCATATCGTCGCGGAAGGCCGACCAGAATCGCCCGGCCGAAACGATCATCCAGGCCAGGCAGAACAACAGCACGACCCAGAGCAGCCAGTTGATGAGCTGCATGACCGGTTCGAGGACGTCGGCCGGAATCTGCTTGTAGGCAAGCACGATCGCCCGGCCCTAGGTCCCGATCACGGCGTTCATGATGGTGCCCGCACTGGTGGCCACGATGCCGCCGATCATGGCGCCCGCCACCATCTTCGGCGATTCGAGCCCGCCGCCGGTCCACTTCTCCCATGCGAACCTGCCGCCCGCGTAGGTGATGCCCATGATGCCGGACAGCAAGACGAACCAAGTGAAGTATCGGACCAATCGGAGCAATTTCTCCGAGGCCGGAGGCGCCTCGGGGGTCGGGTTCCCGACCTGGGCGAGAACTGCGCCGTACGTCTCGTGCACGGCGAGCAGGATGGTACTCATCGAGCGTCCTTCTCAATAGGTGATCGGAATACATAACCGTGTACCTGAGGTATACCCTCAGCCACAACACCTTGGCACCATCCGGCGATAGGCCCGGATGGCCGAGTCGACGGCACGGACGGCCGATTCACGCTACTCAGCTCGTGCCCTCTGTCGGAATGAACGGAGCCCTGCGTGGTTACGCTCCGCTGCCGCCTCCGGGCTCGACCGTTCATTCCGAATCCTCGTCTTCCTCGCCGTCCTCGGACGAGACTGCGGCACTGACCCTTTCGCGGATCACACCGACAATGCTCGTGCCGAGTTCGTCGACGTCGTGCGGGACCTCCTGCAGCGGATCGAGTTTGCGCTTCTTCTGCGAGGGGGGTGGATCCGACGGCGACCACACCGGCAGCTGATCGGGTTCGACCAGGATCCACTCCTCATGCCAGGGCACCTGCCACATCTCCCCCGCCAGCGCGCCGACCACATCGCGATAGCGCCGGATCTCGGCGGGCAGCCGGCCCGGGCGGGCGGCGACGGTGATCAGGCCCAGCACCTCGCTCGGGCCCGAAAGTCCGGCGTGGTACTGGCGCAGTAGATCGTGGGCGCGGGTCAGCCCCGCGATGGTCTCGCGGGCGACCAGCACGACATACGGCGATTCGCGATCGAACACGCCCGGCCAGCGCCGGTGCGAGTCGGCGGCGGGTGCGAGCACGTGCGACAGGGTGCTGGCCCCAGCGCCGCCGTGCACGCCGAGTAACCACACGAGCGGGGCTCGCCCCACCCCGGGCACGGGCCGCTCCCAGATAGGGGCGCGGCGGGATTCGGGCGGGGCGACAACGCCTGCCGCGGGCGGGGTTTCGGTTGTGCGATGTTGCTTCATGGCCGCGGTCATGATGTCACCCCCGCCAGCAGCGTGCGATATGCCCTGCGAGTGTCGGCGGCGAGTGTGTTGTGACGCACCAGCTCTCCCCGGGCCAGATGCGGATCGTACGGAATCTCCCGAATATCGCGCACCCAGCCGGTCAGATGTTCCCGCAAATGTTCGGCGACCGGAGATTCGGCGCCGGGCAGCTGATGGGACACCACGACGGTGGTGTCGCCGACGATGCCACCGCCCTGCCCCTCGGTCTGTCCGCCGAATTCGTCGTCGAGCCATTCCAGGGTCACCCGCAGCCGGTTGGCGGCGTCGACGCGGGCCGGAATGGCCAGCACCAGCGCCACTTCGGCATCCTCGAGCAGCGGGCGCAGATGCCGCGCGGCGATCGGGCTGCCGCCGTCGTAGACCGGGGTGTAGCCCGCGTCCGCGACGGCCCGGGCCACGGTCAGATAGGTCGCGCGGCGACGCAGCGGGGCCGCGTCGCGCCACAGCAGTCCGATACCGGAGGTGGCATGGGACAGGCAGTCCTTGAGCGGTGCGGGCTCGTCGTCGCCGCGGCCGTAGAGCCACTGCTGCAGGCTGATCGGGCTCAGATGCTCATCCGCGCCGCGCAGCGCGAGATCGCTGCCCGCGGTGGTGGCGTCCACGGCCACGGTCGGTGCGCCCGCCGCGCCGAGTTCACCGGCCAGGCCCAGCGCGGTCGCGGTGGTGCCGGCGCCGCCGCAGCCGCCGACCACGAGGATCGGGCGGGTGAACGAGCCACCGTCGGAATCGTCGCCCCGGCCCTTGCGTAACCGCACCACCGGAGCCTTCGCGCGCGCGCCCGCGGAGTCGCCCGCCTCGGGCGCCTCGTCGAGCCATCGGCTCCAGTCCTGTCCCATCTCAGCTCTCCTCTTACCCGGCCGCGATGCTCGTGATCAGCGTGCGGCCGTCGACCACCGCGGTGGTGACCGTCTGCTTGTCGTAGGTCGTCGGCGCGCCGCCGGGGCGGCGCTCGGTGACCTCCACCGTGTACTTGCCCTGTGACTGGTTCGCCACCCGCACGCAGTAATCGGTGCCGGGCGGGACCGAATCGATACCGCGTTGGATCAGGGCGGGCGGCGGCACCGGCGCGCCGGGGGCCACGACCTGCCATGCCCGTTCGCCGGAACGCTCCACGTAGTACGAATGCTGGAACCACATGATCGCCGCGGGTCCGGAATCGGTGCCGCCGGGTTCCGCGCCGCGCAGCACATCGGCGGATCGTTCGGTCGGACAGCTGCCTGCCGCGGTCTCGCTGGTGACCGCCGACAGCCGCATCGTCAGCGCGGGGCGGCCGAGGCTCTGCCGCTTCGCGCTGCCGGTGTGCAGCACGTAGAGGGCGAATCCGCCTGCGGCAACCAGCAATAGCACCGCTAACACCAGCACGAGGGCAATCCACAACCGGTTCGGGCGCGCACGCAACCGACCCGGCGAGGCCGCCGCGGCCGGATCGTCGCGCCCCACATGGGGGCGGCGCGGCCGCTCGCCGATCTCCTCGTCCTCCTCGTCCTCCCACGGGAAGTGCACGACCTGGCCGTCGCCGATCGGATAGTCGTCATCGGGTCCGGGGGCGTGACTGCCGACCCAATCGACCCAGCCGCCGGTGAATTCGGCCCGGCGGGTGGACGGTTCGTCGACGAAGGCGATATCGAACGGTTCGGGCTCGGTCTCGCGAATGTAGTGCGGATAGCGCGCCGCGCCGTCGTCGACGAAGGCGGGCTGCACCGGCGGCGCGGTCCGCGCGCGCGATCCGGTCGCGACGCCCTCGGGCTCGAGCGGCGGGTACCAGCGCGCCAGGTCTTTGTACGACTTCAACATTCCCCCAATCCCGCGGAGCCAGCCACATGCAGCATCGTCGGACCCTCTCGGCGATCAGTTCGTGGAGAACGGGTAGCGGTTGTCGTCGGCGTTACCTGTCGTGGGACCGAGACCTGTCCCGAACGGAAATTGTCCCGTACCCGACGAATTCGGCGTACTCGACGCGCCGGGAGCCGGGACCAAGATTCCGGTGATCGGGCTGCTCGGACCGCCCTTCGGCGGCTGCGCACCGGCGCCGGCCGCGGCCAGATCGCGGGCCGCGGCGGCGAACCAGTCGGCCACGAAACGCACCGGCGCGTCGCCGCGAGCGTCGACGGCCGCGGTGGCGTACGCGCCGTGACGCTGGACGGTGTCCCAGTACCGCACCCAGGTGGTGGCGTCCAACAATTCGCGATTGTCGGTGATGTTCTGGACGACCGCCTGATAGGCCTGGCCGATCAACCGCGACACCGTGGTCGGCGGCACCAATTGGGTGACCGCCCCGCTCAATTGGCTGCCCAGCAGCACCAGCGCCTTCGGCGGATCGTCCAGTGCGGCCCGGGCCAGCGCCGTCAGGGCCGCGGGATCGAGTACCGACCGCACCACGACGCCGACCGCGTTCAGGCCGATCGTCCCGGCGCGCAACAGCGCCCCCATCGGATCCGCGAGCGCGGGCCGGGTCCGCGGATCGGCGGCCTCGGCGATCCGCTGCGAGATCGACTGTCCGGGTTGATACGACAGCGACGCCGGGCTGTCACCGCGCAGATCCTGGGTGAGGACCGTGCCCATCGCCTTGATCGAGGTGAACGCCAGCGCCTGCGCGATCGAGGTGAGCGAGGCGATCGGATCGCCACCCGAGAGCGTGGACTGACCCGCCACCGCCGCGACCGCGCGCAGGATCGGCGCGCCCGCGGGGGCGTCGCACGCCAGATCGCCCGCGACGCAGAAGCTCGCGACCCGCCCGGTCAACGCGCCGAAGTCGGCGGCCCGATCGCGTCCGGGCCCGATGCCGCCGCCGGTGGCCGGGGGCAGCGGCAGCGCCCGCACGGCCGCGACCTTCGCCCCCGCGGTGCCGGGCGGTGCGGCGGGTGCGGTCCTATCCGGCGCGCCCGGGAACAGCGGGGCGCCGGGATTGCGGGTGGGATCGCCGAACAGCGCGACCGCCGCGATCCGATCCGGTGCGAGCACACCGTGTCCGCGCCCGATCTCCTGAGCGAACATCGAGGCCACATGTGCGCCTTGGGAATAGCCGACGATCGCGAAGCGAGTCCGCTCGCAGCGCTGCGCGACCTGGGCGGCCATGCCGCGCAGGCGATCCAGACCGCCCAGCACCGATTGCGAATAGGGCACGGCCCCACCGGCGACCGCGCCGCCGAAGCCGGATTCGTAGGGCACATAGGCCCGATCGACCAGACCCCGCTCGGGCGCCCGGGCCAGCATGGGCAGGAAGACCGAGGACAGCATGCCGGTATCGGTAGTGGGCGCGGCGTCGGGCGAGGATTCGCCGGTGCCCTGAATACCCAAGGCGTACAGGGCCGGACAGGTGTCGAGGCTGATGTTGGTGGTGGGGGCCTGAGCGGAGGCGGGCGCCGCCTGTGTTCCGACGCCCGTGATGATCGCCGCGACGGTGATCGCGGTACTACCGAATCTGCTCCAGGTTGTCCGCGCGGTCAGCATCTCTGACCCCCTAACCAGCCGGGCTCATCCCCCGCCCGTGCGGGGAGCTCACTCATCGATCCGCCGTGGGCTCATCCCCGCGCGTGCGGGGAGCACCCCAATCCAGTGTTTCTGGACAGAATCCGGGGGCCCTGCGGGGCCTCGAAACGCAATAGACCGTAACAGAATCCGTCGAACGCCGCAGTGCATCCTGCACATTGCGAACGCAATCCGGAAGAACCTGGCGGAGAAGGCAAACCGACCGGAAGAGTTGTCGTCCGGCACGCCGGTGGCGATGCGAGGGGCAACCGTTGAGCGATCATAACTCGCACGCGTCGAAACCGCTGTCCTCCAGCGTGGATCGGTATCGTCCCGGCGCGGCGCACGGTGCCCGCGTGTCGGGCGATGCGGCGGCACCGGCAGACTGGGCACGTGGCCGATCTTCCTATAGCCGCCGTGATCTGCGGATTCGTCGGTGCGGTGCTGTTCGCCGTATCCGCCGTCGCGCAGCAGCGGGCGGCCTCCGATGTCCCCGAGGGCGATGCGCTGCTCGCGCGACTGATCCGCGATCCGCGCTGGTGGGCGAGCCTGGTCGGCGATGCGGGCGGTTTCGCGTTCCAGATCGCCGCGCTCGCACTGGGATCGGTGCTGGTGGTGCAGCCGATCCTGGTGAGCGCGTTGGTCTTCGCGCTGCCGCTGGCCGCGCACTACAGCGGCCGCCGGGTGAGCCGGTCGATGTGGGCGCAGGCCGTCGCGTTATCGGCGGCGCTGGCGGTATTCCTGATCGTCGGCGATCCGACCGAGGGGCATTCCTACGCGTCGTGGCATCGCTGGGTACTTCCGCTCGCAATGATGTTCGGCCTGATCGCGATCGGTGTCGCCGTGGCGGGCGCGGTGCGGGTGCCCACGCTGCGCGCGCTGCTGCTGGGCACGGCCGCCGGATTGTTGTTCGGCATCTCCGCCGCCCTCACCCAGCACGTGATCGAACTGTTCGGGCACGGCCTGGGCGCGGTGTTCACCAGCTGGCAGACCTACACGATGGCCGCTTGCGGCATGGTCGGCCTGTATCTGCAACAGCGTGGCTATCAGGTCGGGCCGCTCTCGGCGTCGCTGCCCGCGTTCACCGTCGCCGAACCGCTGGGCGCGGCGTTCCTGGGGATGACCGTGCTCGACGAACGACTGCGCAGCGGACCGCTCGGCACCGCGTTCGTGGCGGTGGCCGTGATCGTGATGTGCGTGGAGGCGGTCCGGCTGTCCCGGGCGCAAGCCGCCGAGGTCTGACGGACAACCTCGAATCGGCAAGCGGCGGTGGGCTTTTCCCCGTCTCTGCCAGACCCGTCAGGCCGCCGAGGTCACCCGGTACACGTCGTACACGCCCTCCACATTTCGGACCACGTTCAGCAGATGACCCAGATGCTTCGGGTCACCCATCTCGAAGGTGAACTTGCTGATCGCGACCCGATCGCCGGAGGTCATCACCGAGGCGGACAGGATGTTGACCTTCTCATCGGCCAGCACCTTGGTCACATCCGACAACAGCCGGGTGCGATCGAGCGCCTCGATCTGGATGGCCACCAGGAACATCGACGACGGCGAGGGCGCCCACTTCACCTCGATGATCCGCTCCTGCTGGGCCTGCAGCGAACCACCGTTGGTGCAGTCGGTGCGGTGCACACTCACCGCGCCGCCGCGGGTGACGAAGCCCATGATCTCGTCGCCCGGCACCGGGGTGCAGCACTTGGCCAGCTTGGCGACCGTGCCCGGCGCGCCGGGAATCTCGACGCCGGCGTCGCCGCTGGTGCGCTGGCGGGCGGGCAGTGTGGAGGGCGTACTGCGTTCCGCCAGTTCGTTTTCCACGTCGCCGACGCCACCGAGCTGGGTGACCAGCCGCTGCACCACATGATGCGCCGAGACCTGACTCTCGCCGACGGCGGCGTACAGCGCGGAGATGTCGGTGTAGTGCAACTCATGCGCCAGCGCGGTCATCGCGTCGACGTTCATCAGCCGCTGCAGCGGCAGCCCGGTGCGGCGGACCTCCTTGCTGATCGCCTCCTTGCCCGCCTCCAGCGCCTCCTCACGACGCTCCTTGGCGAACCACTGGCGAATCTTGGCCTTGGCGCGCGGGGAGACGACGAAGTTCTGCCAATCGCGGCTGGGTCCCGCGTTCTGCGCCTTGGAGGTGAAGATCTCGACGACCTCACCGTTCTCCAGCTGCCGTTCCAGCGCGACCAGCCGGCCGTTCACGCGCGCGCCGATGCATTTGTGCCCGACCTCGGTGTGCACGGCGTAGGCGAAGTCGACCGGGGTCGACTTCTGCGGCAGCGTGATCACATCACCCTTCGGGGTGAACACGAAGATCTCCGGCGATTTCAGATCGAAGCGCAGCGCCTCGAGGAATTCGGCCGGATCCGCGGCCTCCCGCTGCCAGTCGAGCAGCTGACGCATCCAGGCCATATCGTCGACCTCGGCGGCGTCGCCGGAATGCTTACCCTTGGTCTCCTTGTAGCGCCAGTGCGCGGCGATGCCGAATTCGGCCGTGCGATGCATGTCCTGGGTGCGGATCTGCACCTCGAGCGGTTTACCGTCCGGGCCGACGACCGTGGTGTGCAGCGACTGGTAGACGCCGTAGCGCGGCTGGGCGATGTAATCCTTGAACCGCCCGGCCATCGGCTGCCACAGCGAATGCACCACGCCGACCGCGGCATAGCAGTCGCGCACCTCGTCGCACAGGATGCGGATGCCGACCAGATCGTGGATGTCGTCGAAGTCCTTACCCTTGACGATCATCTTCTGATAGATCGACCAGTAGTGCTTGGGCCGACCCTCGACGATGGCGTTGATGCGACTGGCGGCCAGCGTGTTGACGATCTCGGCGCGGACCTTGGCCAGATAGGTGTCGCGCGACGGCGCGCGATCGGCAACCAGGCGCACGATCTCGTCGTACTTCTTGGGATGCAGGATCGCGAAGGCGAGATCCTCCAGCTCCCATTTGACCGTGGCCATGCCGAGCCGATGGGCAAGCGGCGCAATGACTTCCAGCGTTTCGCGGGCCTTCTTGGCCTGCTTCTCCGGCGGCAGGAAGCGCATGGTGCGCATATTGTGCAGCCGGTCGGCGACCTTGATCACCAGCACGCGCGGATCGCGGGCCATGGCGATGATCATCTTGCGGATGGTCTCGGCCTCCGCGGCCGCGCCCAGATTGACCTTGTCCAGTTTGGTGACGCCGTCGACCAGATGCGCGACCTCGGTGCCGAAGTCGCCGGTGAGCTCGTCGAGCGAGTAGCCGGTGTCCTCGACGGTGTCGTGCAGCAGCGCGGCCACCAGCGTGGTGGTGTCCATGCCGAGTTCCGCGAGGATGTTGGCGACCGCGAGTGGGTGGGTGATGTACGGATCGCCGGATTTGCGGAACTGATGGGCGTGCTTCTCGTCGGCCACGTCGAAGGCGCGCTGCAGCAGCTGCAGATTCGCCTTCGGATACAGCTCGCGGTGCACGGTCGCCAGCGGTTCGAGGACCGGCTTGACCGCGGCGATGCCGCGCTGACCGGTCATCCGGCGGGCCAGGCGGGCGCGGACCCGCCGCGAGGCGGAGGTCGGCACGGCCGTGGCGGTGCCGGGCTGGCGCAGCGGCATGCTGCGCGGGGTCACGCCGGGGGCGGGGGTGGGGGCCGGTTCGGGGACGGGCGCGGCCGGAGCGGGACTCGGGGACATGTCACCCTCAGCAGACGAGTGCTCCGCATTCGCCTTCTCCAGATGCTGAGTCATGTCACCACCTCTCACCGGCTCGATCGGACCACCCTATCCGACCTGTCCAACGGCTCAGACCACCAACTTTAATCCGGTCGGCCGACCAGCGTCCGCCGGTCGCCACGCCGGCGATTCCCCGGACCGTCACCTGCGGTTTCGCCGACGGGCAACCGCCGTTCGCACCACAGTCTCTGTCAGGTCAACGGCCGACACGCGCCGAGGGTTCCTTCGGATGGGAACAACAAAAGGGAGTGAGGAACAGAAACAAGAGGTAAGAGTGGCGCGAAAAACAAGACGGTAATAAGAGGGGCATTGCGCAAGAGTTGGAGCCGATGCCGATGCCGCAAGAGACAAGTTATTGCTATTACCGCCCGCCCGAGGCGAGGTGTGACATGGGAACAAAAGTTCCGAGATTCGCGGAAAAGAGACATGGTGTGACGGTGACCGATATGGGCGATATGCCCGGTGCGATGGTGGAGTGACACGGCGGGCCGCAGTGTAGGAAGATCCGAATCGCGACATCCGACCGACCGATACGGACGTCGTGAGCACTGAAAAGTCGAATGTCCTTGCGCCGGAAGCGAGCCCGAACATCAGAAGTACATCGGAAGCACATCCCGGACGTATGTCCATCCCGCTGGATCGGCCTCTACGAGGAGTTTCGTCCTATCACCCGGTGACTCGAAAAACTTTGTGTTTCACTTGATCTCGTTAACCCGCGGCCCGCGGGGAGCGATGGAGGATTAGACACGCTGTCGACTGCCGAACCCCGCTTCGACGCCGATCGTTCATCGTCCGAACGGACGATGGCTCGGATGTGACTCGACTCGCGATGATCAGAAGGGGCGACATCGGGGGTAGGGGGCCACACAATGGCGTCGCGGTCGGACGGGTTCCGCCCAGGGCCGCAACGCGATTCAGAACAGGGGTACCGCCTGATGGGTAGACGAGAAAAACCACTCGACACTCGATCCGGGCCCCTCGCCGCCTTCGCGGGGGACCTACGTAAACTCCGAGCGGCTGCGGGAAATCCGTCCTACCGGCGGATGGCAAGCGTGGCTTTGTATTCCCCCTCGGTGCTGTCGGAAGCCGCCAGCGGTCACCGACTTCCCACGCTGCAAGTCACGCTGGCGTTTGTGCGTGCATGTGGCGGAGATACTACCGAATGGGAGCAAAGGTGGCGAGAGGTCCGCGGTATCAACGGATTCGATCCGGCCGATGAGCCGGAGGAGCGATATCCGAGTGATACCGGACATCCCAGACCAGCCCAACTGCCGATCGGACCGCACGACTTCGTCGGCCGCACAGCGGAATTGGCGGGCGCGCTGGCTGCCACGGGACAGCTCACCGACGCCCGCGTCCCGCTGGTGATCCGGGGCCCGGTCGGCATCGGCAAGACCACCTTCGCGCTGCGCTTCGCCCACCGGTTGGTCGAACAGTTCCCCGACGGCCAGCTGTGGGCCGATATGGGCGCCGAGGATGTGGCGCCGATGGAGGTCGTGGCCGGCTTCCTGCACGCGCTCGGCGTGCCGTGGGAGCGCGTCCCCGCCGACGAGATGCACCGGATCGGGTTGTACCGATCCATGCTCGCCGAGCGGCGCGTGGTGGTCCTGCTGGACAACGTCCGCGACGAACCGCGGGTACGACCGCTGCTGGCCCGCTCGACGACCAGCCAGATCCTGGTGACCAGCCGCTCACGATTACTCGGCCTGGACGGCGTACGCCGCATCGCCCTCGGCCCGCTGGCCCGCACCGAATCGCTGGACCTGTTGCGACTGCTCATCGGCAGCGATCGGGTGCGCGCCGAACACGCGGCCGCACTGCGCGTCGCCGACTTCTGCGCCCATCTGCCGCTGGCCATCACCATCGCCGGGCGCAAGATCGCCGCGCAGCCGGGCCGGCGCCTCGCCGAGGTGGCCGATCGGCTCGATGCGGGCGTGCAGGTTGCCAATTGGTTATGGATAGGGGATATCGGACTCGCGGATTCTGTTCTGCCTGCCTATCTTTCATTACCGCCACTGGCAAAACACGTGGTGCACATGCTCGCTGAAGGTAGTGATGAGGTGACACCCGCCGAACTCGCTCGGACACTGCATATCTCGATCGACTCGGCCGAGTACGCGATGGACAGTCTCATCGATGTCGGTCTGCTGCACCGGGTTCCGGCGCCGGAGCGCTATGCGCTGCCCGCCTTGATCGGTCGCTTGGTCGCACAGGAGACCAGCCGCTTCGCGATGCATCGCGATCTCGACACGGTCGAACTTCCGACCGTTCGGACGCCCGCGCACCCGTTCAGAGGCTGATCGGTCTATTCCGTCCGGTCTGTTCCTTTTGACGTTCGATTGTTCGGAATGCGTTCGCCGCCAGGCGATTACCCCGGAGACATCGGTACTGTTTCCCGGGATCGACCCGTATCCATCCGAATTCGAACGCACTAGGAGCCGCAGGGTGACCACCGACAGTCAGCAGAACAAGGCGGAGACGTTTCGGCAGCTGCACATCGACGGGGTGTTGGTGCTGCCCAACGCCTGGGACGCGCTGAGCGCGGCGCTGGTCGCCGACGCGGGCGCGAAAGCCGTCGCCACCACGAGTGCGGCGGTGTCCTGGGTGGCGGGCCGCGGCGACGGGCAGAAGCTCACCCGCGAGGAGATGATCGCCCGGGTGCGCGAGATCGCCGCCGCGGTCACGGTGCCGGTCACCGCCGACGTCGAGGGCGGCTACGGCCCGACCCCCGCCGATATCGCCGCCACCGTCGAGGCGGTGATCGACGCGGGCGCGGTCGGGGTGAACCTCGAGGATTCGCACCGGCCGGGCGGACCGTTGTTCGATATCGCCGAACAATCCGAACGCCTGCGCGCGGGCCGGGCGGCCGCCGCCCGAGCGGGCCTGCCGCAGCTGGTGATCAACGCCCGCACCGATGTCTACCTGTTCGGCATCGGCGCACCCGAGGGCCGTTTCGACGAGGTGGTGGCGCGGGCGACGGCCTACGCCGAGGCGGGCGCC
Organism: Nocardia sp. NPDC051570; assembly: GCF_044454005.1. Lineage (NCBI taxonomy): Bacteria > Bacillati > Actinomycetota > Actinomycetes > Mycobacteriales > Nocardiaceae > Nocardia > Nocardia sp. NPDC051570. The sequence goes on from NZ_JBITDI010000001.1 coordinate 515,356, forward strand.
GACAGCCTGTTCGTCCCGGGCCTGCTCGATCTGGACACCCTGAGCGAGCTGTCCCGCAAGACGTCGCTGCCGATCAACGTGATGACCGGTGCGGGCGCGCCGCAGGTCTCGGAGCTGGCCGCGGCCGGTGTGCGCCGGGTCAGCCTCGGACCGGCGCTGGCGCAGGCGGCCTACGCGCGGGTGCGTGCGTCGGCCACCGAACTGCTCACCAAGGGCACCTATACCGAACTCGCCGACGGCCTGGACTTCGGGGCCATCGAATCATTGTTCGCACGCAAGGAGAAGCAATCATGAACGCCGTCGGCACGAAAGACCGCGTGGGGGTGCTCGACGTCATCCGGGAGACCCCCCGCCCGGTGCAGTACCTGCTGCTCGGCGTGCTGGTCAATCAGCTCGGCGCGTTCGTGCAGACCTTCCTGGTGCTGTATCTCGTGCATCGCGAATTCACCATCGGCCATGCCGGCATCGCGCTCACCGCGTACAGCGCGGGCGCGGTGCTGGGCACCATGCTCGGCGGTGAGCTCACCACGCGACTCGGGCCGCGCACGACGATCGTGACGGCCATGACGGGTTCGGCGATCTTCGTGGGCCTGATTCCGTTCCTGGCCCGTCCGTCGCTGTTCCCCGCCCTGGTGGTGGTCGTGGCGGCGGCCGGTCTGATCACGCAGGCCTACCGGCCGGCCGCCGCGGTGCTGCTGAGCGATCTGATGCCCGCGCAGCACCGGGTCATGGGCTTTTCGATGATGCGAATCGCCCTGAACACCGGTGCGGCCCTGGGCCCGCTGATCGCGGCGGGCCTGATCCTGGTCGACTGGGACCTGCTGTACTGGGTGAACGCGGCCACCGCGCTCGCCTATGCGGCGCTGGCGCTGACACTGCTGCCCGCGGTGGCGGCGCCGGCCCCGGAGGATGAGGCCAAACCTGCTGAGACACAGAAGAACTCGTCGTATGCGGTGATCGCCCGCGACTACCGCTACCACCTGTTCCTGGCCTCGGTGCTGCTGGGCACGCTGATCTATGTGCAGTACACCGTGGCACTGCCGCTGAACCTCGCCCGCGACGGCTATCCCACGCTCTGGTACAGCGGCGTGCTGGTCACCGCGTCGGTGGTGCTGATCCTGTTCGAACTGCAGATCACCTCGTATGTGACCCGCTTCCGCGCCGGCCTGGTCGGCGCGGTGGGCACCGCGGTCATGGGCCTGGGCGTCGCGGGGTACGCGGTGGCCGGGCACGCGATCGTGCTGGTTCTGGTGTTCACCGCGCTGTTCGTGCTCGGCGTGATGATCAACGGCCCCACCATGTTCGCCTATCCCAGCACCTTCCCCGGCCCGGTGAAGGCCCGCTACATCGCCACCCATCAGGCGGTATTCGGACTCGGCATGGCGCTGGGACCGACGCTGGGCGTGGTGGCCTGGGAGAAGTTGGGCACCGGGGTGTGGCCGCTGGCCGGCGTGCTCGGGCTGTTCGCGGCCTGGTTCGCCTATGCGGGCATGCCCCAGAAGATCGAGGAGAACCACTGATGCGCACACGCAGATTGGCCGTCGCCGCGACGGTCGCCGCGGTCGCCGCCGCACTGATGTCGGCATGCGGCGGCAGCACCACCACCACCAGTTCCCCCACCAGCGCAGCCGCGCAGGACGGCGGGATCATCAGTTGGAACGGCACCGAGCCGGAGGACCCGCTGATTCCGGGCGACGCCACCGAACGCGACAGCGTGAAGATCGTGGACGCCCTGTTCACCGGCCTGGTCGAATACGATCCGCAGACCGCGGCGCCGAAGCTGGCCGTCGCCAAGTCGATCGACTCCACCGATTCCAAGGTCTACAAGATCACCCTGAATCCCGGGTGGACGTTCCACGACAAGACCCCGGTCACCGCCGCGAGTTTCGTCGACGCCTGGAACTACACCGCCTTCGGCCCGAACAAGCTGCAGGGCGCCCAGTACCTGTCGCATATCCAGGGATTCGACACGACGCAGGCCGGGTCGACCGACAAGATGTCGGGCCTGAAGGTGATCAACGACAGCACCTTCGAGGTGACGCTGTCGGCGCCGTTCTCGGAGTTCCAGACCGAGCTCGGTTATGCGGCGTTCTTCCCGCTGCCGCGCAGCTTCTTCTCCGATCGCAAGGGCTTCGAGGCGCATCCGATCGGCGATGGGCCCTTCTACTTCGAATCCCACACCCCGGGCAAGAACATCATCGTCAAGCGCTACGACGCCTATGCCGGGGCGCGTAAACCTCATGTCGCGGGCGTGGAATTCCGGTTCTACAAGCAGCTCGAGGACGCCTACGCCGATGCGGTGGCCAGCAAGCTCGACTACCTGGACTTCGTCCCGGCCGCGGGGCTCGACGGTGGCAAGTACAAGAAGGATCTGGCCGGGCGCTGGCTGTCGCACCCGTACCTGGGCGTGCAGTCGATCTCGTTCCCGATGTACGACAAGCGCTTCGCCGATCCCCGTCTGCGCCAGGCAATTTCGATGGCGATTGATCGGAAGGCCGTCGTCGACAAGGCATTCGACGGCGACAAGATCATGCCCGACGGCCTGGTGCCGCCGATCGCGCCCGGCTACGGCGGCGACGCCTGCGGTGACCTGTGCACCTATCAACCGGCCAAAGCGAAGGCGTTGTTCGACGCGTCCGGTTTCCAGGGCCCGATCGAGTTGACCTCCAACGACGATTCGGCCAACCAGGTGTGGATCGATGCGGCCTGCGCCAGCATCACCAAGGCCCTGGGCCGCGAATGCAAGTACGTACCGGTGCCGACGTTCGGTGATTTCCGCAAGCTGATCAACGATCAGAAGGCCACCACCATCTTCCGCTCCGGCTGGGTCGCCGACTATCCGTCGATCGAGAACTTCCTCAACCCGATCTTCCGCACGGGTGCGGCGGTCAACGGCTCCGGTTACTCCAACCCGCAGGTCGACGCGCTGCTGGCCAGGGCCGACGCGGCGCCGACGGAGAAGGAGGGCTGGGCGCTGTACCAGCAGGCGGAGAAGCAGATCATCCAGGATATGCCCGCGATTCCGCTGTGGTTCCAGAAGGTGGAGTCGGGCTGGTCGACCCGGACCAAGAACGTCATCGTCACCCAGATGCTGCAGCTGGACCTGTACGACGTGACACTGAACAACAACAACTGAATAACCACGACGGCCCCGCCGTCGCAGCCGAAACCGGTTGCGATGGCGGGGCTTTCGCATGTCCGGCCGTACGGTATTGTTCGCCTGTTTTGTCCGCGCTGGTCACGGGCCCGGGCACGCGGGCGCACCGGAACCGGGGGCGGGCAGGCCGAATCCCAAGGGATCCCCCGGCTTTCCCGTCCCGCTCCGCAACCCGGATAGCTTCCGGGCGGACAGGGGTTCCGTTCTCGGCAAAGTGCGGACCACAACGGCGCGATAACGGATCGGTGCATCCGTTGCGCCCCAGGCATGTTGGCGGTCATAGTGATATCTCCGGGACACCGAACGGTCCCGACGATCGGTTGATGTTCGGTGCCCGTAAACGCTTTCGACCAACGCGCCGACGGAATTGACTGTCTCACAGCGTTATCCGAGCCCTACCAAGACTCAGGTGGAACACTGTGACCGCATATGACGTCGACGTCCTAGCCATCGGTGCGGGACCGGCCAATCTGGCCCTGGCCATCGCCCTGGAGGAATCCGGGGATGTGGCCCTCGCCCAGAGCACCTTGATCCTCGAGCAGCACTCCGACGTGAAATGGCAGCGCAATCTGCTGCTGCCGTGGGCGCGTAGCCAGGTCTCGTTTCTCAAGGATCTGGTGACCCTGCGCAATCCGCGCAGCCGCTTCACGTTTCTCAACTTCCTGCACGAGCGCCGGCGCCTCGACGAATTCGTCAATCTGGCCACCTTCAATCCCTACCGGCAGGAGCTGTCGGACTACCAGCAGTGGGTCGCGCACTCCCTCGAGCACGTCAAGGTGCGCTACAACGCCCGCGTGGAGCGGGTCGAACCCCGCCGCGGCAACGACCGGCGCATCGTCGGCTGGACGGTCTATCTGACCGGCGGCGACCGGATCGCCTGCCGCGACCTGGTTTTCGGCACCGGTCGCGATGCGCGCATCCCGGCCGAGTTCGCGGGTCTGCCCACCGACAAGGTGATCCACAGCACCCGGTACGCCACCCGGATCGCCGAGATCGTGGCCGAGGGCCGGCAGGTCACCCGCCCGGTCGTGATCGGCGGCGCGCAGAGCGCGGCGGAGATGTTCATGTCCGTGCACGATGATCTGCCGGGCTGCAAGCCGACGATGGTGATGCGGTCGATCGGCCTGCAGAACTATCAGACCAGCAAGTTCGTCAACGAGCTGTTCTATCCGTCCTTCGTGGACGAGTTCTACTACTGCGATGCCGAGTCCCGGCGCCGGATCCTCGACGAGGTCCATCTCACCAACTACGCGGGCCTGGCCCCGCCGTTCCTGGACGAGATGTACGCGATGCTCTACCGCCAGCGGCTGTACGGGCAGGAGCGTTCGCGCGTCGTGCCGATGACCGATGTGGTGGGCGCGCAGGCCGACGGCGAGGAGATCGTGCTGTCGCTGCGCGATCTGCGCAGCGGCCAGATCGAGGAACTGCGCAGCGATCTGGTGCTGCTGGGCACCGGCTACCTGCCCGAAATGCCCGCGATGGTGCGCGATCTGGGCGACCGCATCGGTGTCAGCACCATCGACGTGAGCCGCCGCTACCGCTGGGAGATCGGCGACCACGCCTGGGGCGCGGTCTATCTGCAGGGCATGAACGAGGCCACGCACGGCATCTCCGACACCCTGATCAGCGTCCTGGCCAACCGTTCCCAGGACATCGTGGACGATCTGCTGGACCGGCGCGCCGAACTCGGCGATCGCGCGGTGGCCGAGGTGCGCACAGCATGACCAGGTTCGAGATTCGCGGCCTGGACCGCGACAAACTGGAGGTCGCCTACGGTGTGGCCTCGCAGCGGCTGCTGCCCTGGGAGTTGCTCAACGCCCCGTTCGAGGGGGCCTTCTGCAAGCTGGGTCCCGGCGAGGCCTCCGACGCGCACTCCCATCACGAATACGAGCTGTTCATCGCGATGAAGGGCCGAGCCGTACTCGACGAGGACGGCGACGAGCGCGACTTCGTCGCGGGCGATCTGGCCCACCATATGCCCGGCACGCACCACTACGTGCGCAATGTCGGCGAGGGCGACTTCGAGTGGTACGCCATCTGGTGGGATACCGATATGTCCGACCGGTTCCGCGCCCGGCATGCGCAGAATCCCCCTGTGTCAGAGAGTGATTCGGTGCAATCATGACCGGCCCGATCATCGTCATCTCCCCCGCGCCGACCGCCAACGGCGATCTGCACCTGGGGCATATCGCGGGCCCGTTCCTGGCCGCGGACGTCTACGCCCGCTATGCCCGGGCCACCGGCCGCACCGTGCTGTTCGGCACCGGCGTACAGGACACCTCCACCTTCGTCGTGACCACCGCGCGTCGGCTGGGCACCACACCGGAGGCGCTGGTGCGCCGATCGGCCAAGGAGGTCGAGGCCACCCTGGGCGCGCTGGGCATCGGCGTGGACGGCTTCACCGGATGGGAGGAGCGGTTCACCTCCTTCGTCACCCGCGTGGTGGAGCGGTTGCGCGATTCGGGGCGACTGCAGTTGCGGGACATGAAGTTTCCGTACGCACCCCGCACCGGTGAGTACCTGGTCGACGGGCATGTCGCGGGTATATGCCCGATGTGCCTGGCCAACAGCTGCGGTGGGCTGTGCGAGACCTGTGGCCATCCGGTCGCGGCCGCCGAACTGCTGGATCCGTTCTCGACCCGCAATCCCGACGAGCCCATCGAATTCCGCACCGCGCAGGTGCTGGTACTGCCCACCGAGGAGTACCGGGGCAGGCTGCGGGCGCACTTCGACCGCATCTCGGGCACACTGCGCCCGCGCGCGGCACAGGTCATCGACGAGATCCTGGCCAAACCGCTGCCGGAGTTCCCGGTCACCTATCCGCTGGACTGGGGTATTCCCGCCCCCGGCCTGCCCGGACAGGTGATCAACCCCAACGCCGAACCGGTGGCCTGGACGATGTACTGCTCCATGCTGGCCGCCGAGCAGGCCGGGCTCGCCCCGACCGGCGAGGACGAGCTGTGGCGGCGCGAGGCGGGCACCGAGATCGTGTACTTCCTCGGCGTGGACAACGTCCACCCGTTCGCGATCTCCGGCCTGGCGATGCTGCTGGCCTACGGCTCGGACTATCCGCTGCCGACCCGGTTCCTCACCAACGAGTTCTACGAGCTGAACCGGGAGAAGTTCTCCACCAGCCGTGGACATCTGGTGTGGGGTCGCGATCTGGCCGAGCAGGTGCCGCGCGATCTGATCCGCTTCCATCTGGCGTGTGACAGCCCGGAGTTCCAGCGCACCAGCTTCAATCGCGAGGAGCTGGACCGGCTGACCCGAATCCGGTTGGTGGAGCCCTGGAACCGGATCGCCGAGCGGGTCGAGCCGCATATCGGCACCGGCCCGCTGCCGGTGTCGGGGCGCTCGCGCACCTCGGCGGTGCGCATCCTGGACCGGTTCCGCTCGGCCTACGAGCTGTCCCGGTTCAGCCTGAGCCGGGCCGCGGCCATCCTCACCCAGCAGCTGGAGCGGCTCGATCGCGCCGAGCTCACCCCGGGTGATCTGTGCCATGAGGCCGAGGTGCTGTTGCGCTGTGCCGCACCGATTCTCATCGATCTGGGCGCCGCGCTGCCGGAGCAGTCGCTGGTCGGCATCGCGGTGCGCGACACCGTGATACCGATCTCACTGCCGCGCCTGATCAGCACGGAGGGTTGAGATGGGCTCGGTCGTCATCGCGGGCGCCGGCGTCACCGGACTGGTCACGGCCATCCGCTGCGCCCGCGCCGGGCATCGGGTCACCGTGGTCGATCGCGGTCCGGTGCCGAATCACGGGTCGAGCTCGTTCGACCAGCATCGGGCGCTGCGCGCGTTGACGACCGAGAACTCCGGGGCCGCCACCGATCTGCATCAGCGCTGGGTGCGGCTGCAGACCCTGCTCGGCGGCCGGTTCTACCGGCGGGTGGGCGTGGTCAGCGGCTGGCCCGCCGACCGGGTCACCGCCGCCGAGACCATGGCCGCCCGCACCGGGATGCGGATCGCGATCCTGGAACCGAACCGGTTGCCGCACATCGTATTTCCGGACGGGTACGTGGGCGTGCACGAACTCGATGCCGGCGTGCTGCTGGCCGAGCGGGTGCTGCACGCGGCCGTGCGCTGGCTGCGCCGCCATCCGGCGGTGACGCTGCGGCCGTGGAGCGAGGTCGTCGCGGTCGATACCGACCACGCACGGCTGCAATTGGCCGACGACTCCTGGATCACAGGCGATTTCGTGCTCGTCGCGGCGGGCGCCTGGACCCGGGATCTGGTCCGCACGGCCACGGAGATCCATCGCCAGACCATCGTCTACGTGCGGCCACCGCAGGAGTTGACGAGCTGGTGGGAGCAGGCGCCCACCGTGGGCGGGGTCGGTGACGACGGCACCGGATGGCTGCTGCCACCCGGCGACGGGACCCTGCTCAAGCTCAGCGCCGCCGGAATGTGCCGCACGGTGGCCGATCTGGCCGAGCCCGACGACCTCGACCGGACCATGGCGCATCGCAGCCGCGAACGCCTGCTGGCCGCACCGCAGCGCTATCAGGTTGTCGCCGTGCGGCATTGCCATTACACCGTCGACGCCCGCACCGGCGAGGCCGCCCTGGAACAGGTCGGCCCGGCGGTCTGGGCGCGGGCGGCGGTCGGCGGCGACGGGTTCCGCACCGCGCCGCTGATCGCCGACCGCATCGCCGAACTCGCGGCCACCGCCGTGGCCGCCTAGCCGAAACGCCTTACAGGAGAACACATCCCATGACTCAGAATGACGCCCTGCTGGCCATCGGCAGCGGTCTGCAGCTGTATCGCGAGTATCTGGTCCGCTCGGTGCATTCGCGTGCCCGCGCGCACGGCCTGGATCTGGTGCTGCTCAACAACATCGAGGCCACCTGGCAGCGCGACTACTTCGACGACATCACCGTCGCCAACCTGTTCGACCACACCATCCTCGCCGAGCGGGGCCGCGAGATCGCCGCGCGCCGGCGCATCGTCGGTGTCATGTGCTGGGACGAGCCACTGGTGCAGCCCGCGGCCGATCTGGCCGAGGAGCTGGGCGTACCGGGCCTGAGCGCCGACGGCGTGCGCGGTTGCCGCGACAAGAACCGCACCCGCTCGGTGCTCACCGCGGCCGGAATGCTGCAGCCGCGGTTCGCGCTGACCCATTCGGTGGCCGAGGCACGCGCCGCCGCGGCATCGATCGGATATCCGGTCGTGGTCAAGCCGCAGGCGCTGGGCGCGAGCATGGGTGTGGTGCTGGCCGCGAACGAGGGCGAGCTCGACGCCGCCTTCGGCATCGCGGCCGGGGCCAGCGCCATCGGCGACGAGCCGTACAAGGGCACCGCGCTGGTCGAGGAGTTCGCGATCGGACCGGAGATCAGCGTCGACGCCGCGGTCTACAAGGGCGAGTACACGCCGATGTTCCTGGCCCGCAAGCGGACCGGACTGGAACCGTACTTCGAAGAGGTCGGGCATATCGTCGACGCTGACGACCCGTTGCTGCGCGACGAGGCGCTGATCGGGACCCTCGCCCGGGCTCATCGAGAACTGGGGGTGGACAACGGCATCACCCACAGCGAGGTGCGCCTCACCGAGCGCGGTCCGTTGATCATCGAGATCAACGGCCGCCTCGGCGGCGACCTGATCCCGTTCCTGGGCAAGACCGCCACCGGGATCGATCCCGGCGAGGTGCTGGTCGACATCTCCAGCGGCCGCCGCCCCACCCTGTCGCCCACGCGAAACGCGGTGGCGGGCATCCGGTTCGGCTACCCCGAACACGACTGCCGCGTGCGCTCGGTGACGGTGCCCGAGCACGCACAGGGCCTGGTGACCGCGGCCGCCATGGTCGAGCCCGGCGCCGACCTGCGGCTGCCGCCCGGCGGCTACATCGCGCGGCATTCGTTCGTCGTCTGCGAGGCCTCGGATCCGCAGCGCTGCGACGAATTGCTCGACGCCGCGGCCGATCTCGTCGTCCTCGACGGCGAACCGCTCGAGCCGCTGGCCGCCGGCGAGACCTTCACCCTGCCCTCCGGACTCCTGGACGCCGACAAATGATCAACTACGAGGGCCGCCGCTTCCGCAACCCCGAGGCCGACGACGGGGTGATCGCCCGCTACCACCAGAGCGGTGACCTGGTGTGGGCGCACTTCTCCGGTGGAAAGGTCCGCCGCGGCAGCGTGAACGGCGTGGTCGATACCGCCGGGGTGCTGAGCCTGGTCTACACCATGGTGCTCGCCGACAACGAGATCATCACCGGATTCACCCGCACCACACCCGAACAGACCTCCGAGGGCGGGCTGCGGCTGCGTGAGGAGTGGGAACGCTACGGGCCCAACGGTTCCATCGGGGTCTCCTATCTCGAGGAGGTTCGGTGAACGAGCTATCCGAGCTCGTGGGCGGCCGTCTGCGATTCCCGGGGGATCCCGGATTCGAGGCGGCCACCGCCCCGTTCAACAGGCGCTACGTCGATGTCCGCCCGAGCGCGGTGCTGTCGGTGCGCGATGCCGCGGATGTGGCGACCGCGGTCGCCTGGGCCCGCGACACCGGTGAATCGCTCACCGTGCGCGGCGGCGGGCACAGCTACGCCGGCTTCTCCACCGGCACCGGCCTGGTGCTGGATCTGCGGGCGCTCGACGAGATCCGGGTCGATACCGATTCCGGACTGGTCACCGTCGGCGGCGGCACCCTCAGCGGCACGATCTACGACGCCCTGGAGAAGGCCGATCTGGCCTTCCCGCTGGGCAATTCGAATGAGGTCGGCGTCGGCGGGCTCACCCTCGGCGGCGGCGTGGCGGCGGTCTCGCGGGCCTTCGGGCTCACCGTCGACGCGCTCGTCGAGACCGAGCTCGTGCTCGCCGACGGCACCCTGGTCCGGTGCAACGCCACCGAGAACGCCGATCTGTTCTGGGCGTGCCGCGGCGGCGGTGGCGGCAACTTCGGGGTGAACACCTCGTTCACCTTCCAGGCCCGCGAACCGGTGGCCAGTTCCACCTGCCTGCTGCTGTGGGACTGGCCGCATGCCCGCGAGGTGCTGGCGATCATGCAGGAGATCATGGCGGGCGCGCCCGACGAGTTCGCCGCCCGGATCGGCGCGAGCCGCTCCGGCGACGGGCCCGGCACGATCTCGGTGATCGGCCAACATCTCGGCCCGGCAAGCGAATTGCGCGAGTTGCTGGCCCCGGCGATCGCGACGGCCACGCCCCGGCACTGCGATATCGGCGACAAGACCTACTGGGAGGCCAAGGACTTCCTGCATCACGAGACCTCCGGGGATCCGTTCGCCGTGCGCACCCGCACCACGCCGAAACCGTTGGCGGAGGCGGGAGTCGAGACGATCGTCGCCGCGCTGGACCGCTGGCCCGGCAGTGCCAATCCCGACGGCGCGGGGGTGGCGTTGTTCACCTGGGGCGGGGCGATCAACCGAATCCCGGTGCCGGACACCGCCTTCCCGCATCGCGATGTGCTGTTCCTGATCTCCATGGATACCTCGTGGAGCATGACCGACCCGTCCCAGACGGTGTGGACCAATCTGGAATGGCTCGACGGGCTGCACTCCGAGATGGGTGCGCACGCGAACGACGCGGCCTATGTGAACTTCACCGATCCGGCCCTGACCGGTTGGCGCTCGGCCTATTACGGGCCGAACTACCTGCGCCTGTCCGATATCAAGAAGCGCCACGACCCCGACGGCGTCTTCGACTTCTGTCAGGCGGTGGGCTCGTGACCGTCGTGGCACAACGCGCGGGCGAGCAGGTCGCCGAGCCCGCGGTGGCCTGGTCGGAATCCGAATTGGATTGGGGCGAGCCATTATCGGCCGCGCCGATCCTGCGGCCGGTCGCCGGGGCGCGACCGGAGGTGGATCTGCGCGGCGCCATGCGCAATTTCGTGACCGGGGTGGCCGTGGTCACCACCCATCGCGACGGCGCGCACGACGCGGTGACGGTCAATTCGCTGGTCTCGCTGTCGCTGGATCCGCCGCTGGTGGCGATCTCGCTGCGGCGGGATTCGCGGTTCGGGGCCGATCTGCTCGCCACGCGGGAGTGGAACATCTGCATCCTCGATGGCGAATCCGATGCGATGGCGGGCTCGTTCGCCCGCGACCGCGAGACCCGCACCGCGGCCCTGGCCACGCTGCCCACCCGGCCCGGCACCCGCACCGGCGCGCTGCTGCTGGAGGCGCCGGGCTGGCTGGAATGCGTGCTCGACCGCACCTATGAGGTCGGCGACCACACCCTGTTCATCGGGGCGGTGGTCGCGGCCGGCACCGACGCGCCGGGCGCGCGACTGTTGTTCGCGCACGGCCGCTTTCACGTCTTCGACCACTCCCCCGACATTCGCCCAGGAGGCACCCCGTGACCATCGTCGACGAACCCCGTCTCACCGACCGCGCCCCCGCGGCCGCCGAGATCCTCGCCCGCGCCCAGACCGTCGCCCCGCTGCTGCGCGAGCGCGCCGAGGAGATCGAGCGGCTGCGCCGCATGCCCGACGATATCGTCGAGCTGCTGCGCGAGGCCGGCGTGTTCCGCATGGGCTTCGCCAAGGCGTGGGGCGGCCCCGAGCTCACCTCGATCGAGCAGACCGAGGTGATCGAGGCCCTGGCCTACGGCGACGCGTCGGTCGGCTGGTGCGCCATGATCGGTTCGGACACCGGCCTGTATGCCAACTTCCTCGCCGAACCCGTTGCGCGGAAGATGTTTCCGAGCCTGGATATGGCCACCGCCGGCCTGCTGTTCCCGATCGGCCATGCCGAGATCGTGCCCGGCGGCTATCGTCTGACCGGCCGCTGGCAGTTCGGCAGCGGTATCAATCACGCCGACTGGGTGGTCTCGGGCTCGTTCATCTTCCGCGACGGCGAGCCCGAACCGGACGAGCACGGCAACCACGACTCACGGCTGATGATGGTGCCGCGCGACGAGGTCGAGGTGCTCGACACCTGGTACACCACCGGCCTGGCGGGCAGCGGTAGCTCGGACTACACCATCACCGACGTCTTCGTCCCGCAGGAGCACACCCTGGTGTTCTCCGAGGTGCACGCCCCCGCCGGCCCGCTGGCCCAGCCGGAGGTGCATATGCGCAACATGCCCGGCGTCCCGCTGGGCGTGGCCCGCGCCGCCCTGGACCACGTCCGCACCGAATCCGCCTCGCGCGCAGACGATTACCGCCTGCAGGTCACCCTCGCCGAATGCGAGGCCGACTACCACGCCACCCGAGCCGGGGTCTACACCGCGATGCGCCGAGAATGGGAAATCCTTTCCCGCGGCGGCACACTCGCAGACCTGACCCCCGAAGAACGTGCCGCACTCCCCCTTTCCCGCGTACACGCCTTCCGAACGGCCCGCTCGATCGTGACGCGCCTCTACGACCTCCGCCAAACCGCCTCCATCTACAAACCCTCCCCCCTGGACCGCTGGCTACGCGACACCACCACCATGTGCCAGCACATAGTCGCCCAGGACCGCATCCTCCAATCCGCCGGCGCCCACCTCACCGGCGGCACCCCCAGCTTCAAACTGGCCCTGGGCCTCACCAGCTAACCCTTTCGCACCCCTTCCGCCCCTTCGCACCCTCTGCGGCCGCCCGCAAAGGGTGCGAAGCCCCACAAAGGGTGCGGCACCCCCAGAACCAGTGCGCAACCCCCGCACCCTCTCCGACACTTCGCACCCCCTCTGGACGCCCGGAAGGGGTGCGAGGCGCGAGAAAGGGTGCGGCAGAACCGAAGCAGCCGCGATGCAGCCGCACCCTTTCTGATGTTTCGCACCCTTTGCGGGTCTTCGCACCCGCTATGGGTGACTGGAGGGGGTGCGAGGCGCGGGAAAGGGTGCGGGGGGTGGGTACGGTTCGGGGATGACTGTTGCTCGTTCGTTGCTGTTGTTCGGGGTGGCCGCGCTTGCCGAGATCGGTGGGGCCTGGCTGGTTTGGCAGGGGTGGCGGGAGCGGCGGGGGGTGGTGTGGATCGCGGCGGGGATCGTCGCACTGGGGGCCTATGGGTTCGTCGCCACATTTCAGCCGGATCCGAACTTCGGGCGGATTCTGGCGGCCTATGGCGGCATCTTCGTGGCCGGTTCGCTGGCCTGGGGGATGGTCGTGGACGGGTTTCGGCCCGACCGGTTCGATGTGCTGGGCGCGGTGATCTGCCTGATCGGCGTGGGCGTCATCATGTACGCGCCGCGCCGCTGACCGATCACCGCGCCCCGGCTAGCCGGGCACGTCCTCGACCAGGCCCTCGGCGGTGAGTTCGAGGCGTCTGGTCACCCCGATCTCGTCGAGGAACCGTTGATCGTGGCTGACCACGATCAACGCACCCTCGAAACCGGCCAGCGCCTCGGTGAGGTGACGCAGGCTGGGTAGGTCGAGGTTGTTGGTCGGCTCGTCCAGCAACAGCAGCCGCGGGGCCGGATCGGCCAGCAGCAGCATTGCCAGCGCCGCCCGCAACCGCTCGCCGCCGGACAGCGCACCCGCGGCGACCTCGGCCTCGGCGCCCCGGAACAGGAAGCGGGCGAGCTGGGCCCGCACCTGTTCGGCCGAGACGTGCGGCGTTGCGGCCGAGACGTTCTCGAATACCGACCGGGTCTCGTCGAAGATGTCGAGCCGCTGCGGCAGCAGCCGCCACGGCACCCTCGGCGGTTCGGCGACGATGCGCCGCAGCAGCGTGGTCTTGCCCGCGCCGTTGCGGCCGGTGAGCGCGATCCGTTCCGGACCGGTCACCCTCAGCGTCACCACCGGCCCGTTGGCCAGTTCCACCTCCCGCAGATCGATCACGTCCTGTCCGGGATACAGGCGGGTGCCGGGCAGCTCGACCCGAATCTCCCGATCGTCGCGCAGCAGCTCGTGGGCCTGGGCGAGCGACTGTTCGGCCTCCTCGACCTTCGCGATGTGGTTGTTGCGCAACTTGCCCGCCGATTCCTCGGCCTGACGCTTACGCTGGCCCATCACGATCTTCGGCTCGCGCTTGTTCTCGAACATCTTCTGCCCGTAGCGCTTTCGCCGATCGAGTTTGATCCTGGTCTCGACCAGTTCGCGGGCCTGCCTGCGAACATCGCTGCGGGCGTCGCGGATCGCGGCGCGAGCGGACTCCTGCTCGGCCTCGATAATCGCCTCGTAATCGTCGAAAGTGCCGCCGAACAACCGGATTTCGCCGCCGCGCAATTCGGCGACGGCCGCCACGCGCGACAGCAGCTCCCGATCGTGACTGACGGTCAGTACCGTGCCCGGGAACTGACCCACCACCTCGTAGAGCCGCTCGCGCGCGGCCGCATCGAGATTGTTCGTCGGCTCGTCGAGCAGCAGCACATCGGGTTCGGCAAGCAACTCGGCCACCAGGCCGAGCAGCACGGTCTCACCGCCGGACAGGGTGTCCAGCCGCCGATCCAGTTGCGCCACATCGTCGGCCAGATAACGCAGCCCGAGCCGCCCCAGCAGCGCGATGGCATATTCCTCGACATCCCAACGGCTGCCGACGATTTCGAAGTCGCCCTCGGCGCCCGTACCGGATTCGATGCGGTGCAATGCCTTTCGCACCTCGGCGATGCCGAGCACCGCATCCACCCGCTGCCCGGAGGCCAGGCCGAGATCCTGACGCAGATAGCCCAGCCGTCCGGCGCGGGTGATCGATCCGCGCACGGGCCGCAGCTCGCCGGTGATCAGCCGCAACAGCGTGGACTTGCCCGCACCATTGCCGCCGACCATACCGATATGCCCGGGTCCGAGCACCGCATCGAGCCCCTCGAAGACAGGGGTGCCGTCGGGCCAGGTGAAGGTGAGATCGGAAATGGAAACAGTAGTGATTGACATATGCGTACTCCTGAGGGTGGCAAAAGATGCGGCGCGCGAATGCGGGCCACGTCGGGGCTACCTCAGAAGAGCAACGGCACGTCTCCGATCAACGGGAATAAGACCCGTAAGAAGTTAGCGGAGTCCATAACGCAGCGCAAGCCCCCGGCGTAGAGCGTGCCGGGGATCATCGGCACGGCGGTACGCCGGGGGCGAGTATCGCGCTACGTGACACGCACATAGGAGGCGGAGTTGGTCTCTGCGGTCGGATTGAATTGGTACGCATCACTTTTGGCTTGCACTGTGATCACATCACCCGCCTGGAGGTTCCGGATCGTGGACGCGGTGACCGCCGCGCTCCCAGCGCCCGGGATCGGCGTCGGGTCACCGGTGAAGACGACAGTGGTGTTGACGACCAGCTGGATCCGGACCGGGATATCGCCGACGAATTGACTGGCGCCGCTGAAGACCACCGAGGCGGCGATCTTCGCGCCGACCTTCGAATTCTGGACGACCAGGCCATCGGAGGAGACCACGGACCCCGGATACCGCGCGGTGTCGGCTTTCCACCCCGAAACGGTGCCCCACGTCGAACCGCCCAGCCCGTTCCAGCTACCGCTCTTGGTCATCGACGACGGCTGAAAGCTCGGGATCGCGTCAACGGTCAGCGACCCGGCGCAGGCGTACCCCGCCTCGGCGGCGGCCCGCGCGCTGCTCACCTGCGTCAGCACCCCCTCCCCCGCACTGCCGGCGGGAAGCCCGGTGAGCACCGACAAGGCACCGCCGCCGGAGGTGGCGAACGACGAGCCGGACGTGGCCGAGCACACACCGGAACCGCTATAGTCCACCGCCACAACGACTTTGCCCGTCGCCGCGGTCACCGCGGCCAACGTGCCCTCGCTCCCGCCCCGAGTGGTCTCCGGCGATCGGCCCGAATACCGCCCCTCCGAGTTGAACACCGCATCCGCGGTGGCCGTGCCCAGACAGACAACGGTGGCAACACCTTCCGAGCCCGCCGAGGCCACCTCAGCGACCTTGATCTCGGCATCGGCGGCGCCGGTCGCCGCCGGTGCCGCCGCGAACAGGGCCCTACCGGATTTGATCACGACCCGCGCGCCCGCCGAACCGGTACCACCGGCGGTGGAAGGTATTGCGGACCAAGATGATTGGTTCTCGGAGAGCGCTCCGATCGCGGCCGCACTCGCCGAGACCACGGCACGAGTGAGATCGCAACCCGCGGCAACGGCCGCCGAGCCGGTGAACATCGCCACCAGATACGGCCGAATCACCGGCACCTCGGTGACCATCACAGTCCTCGGTGCGGACGGCGAAATCGCCTGGAGGGCAATCGCTTCCGGGATAGGTGCCACCGCGACAAGCGCCGCGGGCGGCGCGCCCCGCACCTGAGGTCGCTGCTGCATGGCCATCCGGCGTCCTCAGCTCTGGGTGAAGGTGGGGGTGATCAGCAGCTGCCCCTGACCACCCAGGGTGGTCGAGCTGATCAGGACCTTATCGATGAAATCGGCCTGACCACCCGTCGCGGTCTTCCACAACCCGACGTAGTTGTACGTGCCCGCGGGCAGATCGATGGTCACCTGGGAACCATTGATGACCCCGCCGGTGCCCGAGGTCCAGGTGGTCTGCTTACGCGCATAGGCGGGCGCGCCATCCTTGGCCTCGTTGGCACCGGTGATACCCGGATCGGCGTAATGGACGCTCACATATGCGGCGGGCGCGCCCGCGATCATCTTGTACGCATCGGCGAGCGCCTGGCGGACAGCGGCGACGGCAATAGCCATGAGGAATTCTCCTTGAGTTGAGAGGGGTTGTGCGGCAGCCGATTCGGCTACTGCTTGCGGCGCACGGCGCCGTAGAACCAGAGGTATTCGGTGCTGGGCGTCGTCGAATACGACACGTAGAGGCGATACTTCGCCCCGCTGGGGATCGCATCCGCGAATTCGGATTGCACGACGAACCTGGCCTCGGTGGCGGTGACCACCGCATTCCAGGTATCGAGTGTCTGCTCCCCGGCATCGAGCAGCACCAGGCGCACGGCGGTGCCGGTCGGGAAGAACTTGCCGTCGGCCAGTGCCAGGGTCTGCACGAAATCGGCGCCCTTGGACAACACCAGCGTGCGGCTGATCGGGTCGTACCCGAGCTGTGTCTGCTCGGTCATGATTCTCCTGTCGTAGGCCATACTCCGACCATTTCGACCGGATGGTCGACCGGATCGGGTTCGATGAATGTCGGCGCGGCTTCGGGCTCGAGCGCGCCGAGATACAGGCTGCCCCGCGGAACGGGACCGGCCGTGCCGACGGTCGACACCGTCAGCAGCCCATTCGTCATGGTCAGCGACAGCTCATAGCCGTCGATCGTCACCAGGGTCGTCATAGATCCTCTGCCTTCCAATCTCCCCAGCCGCCGCCGTTGACCCAGCTGTTGCGTTCGGTGCCGAGCCCGACGTAGCGGTAGGCGGAGCCTTTCGGTAGAACGTTGTCGGTATCGGGGTAGGTCAGGATCGACCTCCAGACCCCGTCGGACTTCTTTTCGGCGGTGAACACGTTGCCGACCGCCCTCAGCCGAATTTCGGTGTCGTCGGCGATGGCGATCCCCACACTGGCGAGACTGGTGAAAGTGGTTGCGCCGGTGACCCGGCAGAGGGAGACGCCGCCCTGGTTGATACACAGCGCGACGCAGGACTTGTTGCCCACATCGGATCGAAGGACCAGCCAGGAGACCCGGCCAGTGGGATTGCGAATGCGCCCGGTGACCATCTGGTCGTCATAATTGAGGTTGCGTCCGTAGATATAGCGGCGCAGCCCGTCATCGCCGCCCCACGCCACGAACACGCCCTTCTCGACGGTGGCGTACAACGGCGACATCCGGACCAGCGATTCCGGCATCCCCTCCTCGAAGTCCTCGAAGAAGATCAGCTTGACCGGATTCCCGGTGACCAGCGCCTTGCCGAGCGCCAGATAGGGCGTGTAGATCGACGTGAATCGCAGACCATTACGGGGAATGACGGTGCCCGCGATCAGCGCCGAGGAGCTCGCGAAGCTCGATTTGATCTGCGGAGGCCACACTTCCGGCGCCCGCGGGATATCGACCGAGGGAATCCCGAGCAGCTGCCGAGGATTGCCGCTCCCTCGTTGCTGAATGCCGACGAAGGCGGTTTCACCGGTCGAGAAGACGACATCCTCCGGCAGCTGCACGGATCGCTCGAACTTCGAATTGGTGATGAGCGGCGTCTGGTTCTCCGAAACCCATTCGATCTTGACATCGCCGGTGTCCAGCATCCTGCCGACCACCACATACAGCTCGCACGGATTGGACACATCATCGGGGATATAGGTGACGACCCGGCGGCCGCCGTCGTACAGACAGCGAATGAACGCACCCTCCATGGAATTCGCCGGTGGGGCATAGCGCGGAGTGGTCAACCACCACAGCGTCGCGTTTCCACCCGCCGCGGGAAAGGTGAGCGCGTCCCATCCCGAGATGGCCTGGCCCGCAACGCTCCACAGGTTGGAATGGAGCAGGGTCCGCGGGAACGACGACTCCTCGGTCAGATTCATCGTCTCCCAATAGGGCCGCAGCGGCAGTCCGTCGACGACCACCTGCACCCGCGAATTCGTCGCCTTGATGACCGGAGTCTGATTGTCGGCGGTCTGCTGGGCGGTAT
Source organism: Nocardia sp. NPDC051570 (assembly GCF_044454005.1). Classification (NCBI taxonomy): domain Bacteria; kingdom Bacillati; phylum Actinomycetota; class Actinomycetes; order Mycobacteriales; family Nocardiaceae; genus Nocardia; species Nocardia sp. NPDC051570. Next base: position 533,919 of record NZ_JBITDI010000001.1, read on the forward strand.
CCGCGCTCTTCTGCGCGCCCCGGGCATCCCGCATGGCCTTCTCGGCGTCGCTGCGCAGCTGCCGCGCCCAGCCGGACAGGTCGATCAACCCGCCGGTCAGACCGGTGATGGCGTCACACAGGTTGGCCGCGAACATATCGAAGCCCGCCTCCATCACCTTGCCCATGTTGACCTGGACCGGTGTGTAGGACTTGAGCACGTCGGCCTGCATCGCCGCCTTGGCCGAGGCCTCGGTGACCTTGGCGAGGCTTCCGACGGTGCGGTCGGGCCTGTTGGTGTAGGCGCCATCGGGCAGTGTGCGATCCGGTGAGGTCATGCGCCACCCTCGTAGGTACTCTCCTGTGCCACATCGGGTTCCAGCTCGCGCCGGTCGACGAGATGGGCCAGCTCACCGGAGGCCCGCAGCTGCTCGATCAGCAGGCGGCGCTCCTCGGCCGACATATCCGTCACCGAGGGCACCGTGAGCTCCGGCGGCATCGGGGTGCCGATCGGAACCCAGCGGCCCGCCTGACCGATCCAATGCTCGCCACCGGGCACGGACGGCTGGTACTCGAGCGTCTGTTCCTCCGGATGATGCCGGAAACCGATGTCCCACAGGTGTTTCGACCACTGGCCCAGCACCTGCGGCGGTACGAGCAGTGGACCGTTCCGCGGGCCGGGCAACCCGACCAACGCCCAGACGAACACATCCGACGGATTGCCGGGATCGCATTCGTGCTGCAACGGAAGCGCCATGAAATCTCTCCGTCTATCGAATTGTCTTGCGTGACTTCACATCACGCCGAGGTCGTGCAGGTCGCCCATGATTCCCTGGATATGCCGCAGGGCGCGGGCGACCGGATCCTCCAGTGCCTTGTCATCGCCGATGGTGATCTGCCACGCGGGCGTGACGCCGCGCTTCCACGAAAGCTCCAGCGCCGTCACCTGATCCACGAAGATCTGACCGGGCGGCATCCCGGCCACGGTCGAGCCGATGCGATCTCCGAGGAAGTAGTGCCCCTGCCCGTTGTCGCCGATCAGATACGGCGCTCCGTCGGCGACGGTGAGCCTGTGACTGGTGAAAGACCGTGTCGCCCAGAGCCCCGCACGCAGTGTGATCAGCGCGCTCAACGTGTACGCCTTATCCGCGCCGGATTGGAAATGCTCGAAGTAGTGCGACCACCCCATCCTCGGTGCGCGAAGCGGCGACTTGAACGACATCCAGGCCAGGATGGTGTCCTTGTACAGCGGATGCAGGAAGGCATCGATGGAACCGCCGAGTGGCACACCGGTGACACCGGCAAGGGCGTTGGCGGCCAGGTCGCCGGCGAGATTCACCGCGGCCGAGATACCCTCGTTCACGCCGTACGGGCTGTTGCCGCCGCAGTTGATCTGCACCGCGGTGGCGGGCGAGATGGTGAATTCGGAGGTCTGGATGCCGGTGTACTCGGATTCCCGGTACACCACCCAGGGGTTACTCGGCCGCGTGCCCAGCCAATCGGGCCGCTGATATTCCTCGGACGCATTCGGATCCGGCAGCTCCTTCGACGACTCCTCGAAGGAGTCGTTGATGAACTTCTGGACCGTATGCACCAGGCCGTCCAGCACCGAACCACCCTGGGAGGTACCGGTTTTCTCGTAATATCCGGATTTGTCCACGATGTCGAAGATCAGGCAGCCGTGCCGCAGTTTCGCCCCCTGCCAGGGCGGCGGATCACCGGTGAGCCATCGGCGGCAGGTCACCATGAGCTGGGCGTCCTCCAGGGTGGTCGCGGCCAGCTCGTGCCAGGTCCGCCACCGCGAGGACAGCACCGTCCACACCGAGGTGTCGGACAGAAAGTCGTTGGGCGCCACCACCATCGACCAGTTCTCCTGGTTCAGGTTGAACCATTGCGCCGGATCGAGCGGATCATCCGGCAGGGCCCAGAGGCTGGCCTCCTTGCGCAGGATGTTGAGGAACAGCGCGAGTTTCAGACACCACGCGGAGGGACCGGCCAGCATGAACGTGCGCGGAAACTGAACGGCCGCAGGCAGAAACGGATTGCTCCACACCTGGATGTACTTCAGTTCCTCGTAGTCGTGCATGAACTGCATGACCACGGTCTGCAGACCGGTCTCGGTCTTGCGCAACGTCGCGGTCTTCATGCGGCCGCTCCACCGGGCCCCGTCCTTGTCGACGGTGATGTGCACGTTCTGCGTGGTCCGGCCGCGCACGTCCATCACCCATCGGGACAGATAGTGATCGGCGGGCAGTTCGATCTGCCCGGTGCCGGACTCGTTGAGCAGCCATTTGACATTCGCGGAGTACTCGGCGCGGCAGACCCCGCGCAGATTCCAGTCGCCGTCCCACAATCGAATCAGCGGTGGCGCGATACGCTGATCTCTCCGCTGCTTTCGCGTCGCGACGGCATCACGGTAGATCGCCTCGATCGGCGCGGGGCTCGTCACTGCAGCCCCCACGGCCGAGACCAGTTGCGGGGGCAGCGCACCTGAATCGTCGCACCCGGCGGCGCACCCTTCACGGTCACCGGGACCTTCGTCGCGGGGGTCCAGGGCGGGACCGGGTACATGAACATCTTGCCGTTCATCCGCGCCCACACCGAGGTGCGGTCGGCCGAGACGATCATCTCCTGCATCGGATCGGTATCGACGGTGAGGTGTTGTCCCGCAGTCACTGTGGGCAATGTGATCAGCCGGGCCTTGTTCTTGTCGTCGGCCCACGAGTAGTCCGGCAGCGTCCAACTGCCCGGTGCGGTGGCCACCCAGCGCAGCCACAGCGGCTGGTCGGTCGGATTCGATACCGGCAGCCAGAGGGTTTCGGATGCGCCGTCGGGCCTGGTGTCGATCGTCGATACCGCGGTCGCGGTCACATCGTCCTCCACCCACCACGGGACGCCGGCCGTGCAGGTCATCGTGACCTGGCTCCAGCTCTTCAGATGCGGATCGCGCAGCGGCTTGAAATCCGGCTGCTGCGACATGCGAAGATGCAGTGTGCGGGAACCGAATTCGGTCGTCACGACGAGTCCGGAGTCGCGGTCGTAGGCCCACGCCTTGCGCCAGGCCGAATCGACGGTTTCCCAACTGTCCGAATCGGTTTCGTAGACGTTGACGCCGAAGACGACATCGCGCTTCTGCCAGTTCGCACCGCCGTAGGTGGCGCCGATCTGGAACGCCGTGGAATTCCAGATCGTGGTGACCGGTGCGTCGTAGAGTCCGGTGGGCGTGGTGCCCAGCGCAACGCCCTCCCGTCCCTGTCCGGGCCCGGCCAGCACCCAATGCGAGCCGTCGACGCCTTCCACTTCAATGGTCGCGGCTTGTGCCATGGCATTTCACCTCAGTTCTAGGTTCGGTATCAGATCCAGCGGCCGGAGTAGGTCAGCGCGCGCTGCCTCGTATCGGCCTTGTTCCGCATGAATTCGGCATCCACGTCGGGCGCGGACAGATGGATCGCCAGGGAGCGGTCGATGCGGGTGTTGCGACGGGCCCTGCGGGTGCCGAGCGGCCGAGTCGGAATCGACTGTCCGCCTCGTACATTCGTCAATGCGGCGGCGTCCCGGCCGATGAGTCGCAGCAACGGATCCGTTGCGGCGAAACCACCGGTCGATCCGGTGTCACCGGCGAATCCTCCTGCGGCCAGATACATTTCGGTCGCGGTGTCGGCGGGAGGATTCCAGCCGGTGCCGCCGAGCTCGACGCCGGTGGCCGGGGCATCCGAAACAGCCACCGCACCACCGCGATCGAACCCCTTCGGCAGTGACAGCCGGCCGACCGTCGGTTCCCGCAGGGCGGCGTCGAGCAGCGACCGCGTTGGCGACGCGACATCGACCATCGGCCCAGCCGCGGTGTCGGTCACGGCTTCGGATCCGGACGACCGGGTGTTTTCCGTTCGGGCCGTCGCATTTCGGGATCGACCGGTCCGTACCGCCGCTCGGCCTTCGGGCACATCGGTATCGACAGAGGCATCGCCTGCGGCGATCCCGGCCCAGGGCAGACCCCACACCGGATGCGACACCACACCACCGTCGGCGAACGCCGGCATCGCACCGGAGTTGATCGCATCCAGCAGTGGCATATTCCGGGCGGCCGACGCCGCGTTCACAATGAACTCACCGTTCGAGGCGAGCACCGGGACCACATCCGTCCGGGCCCCACCGGAACCACCCAGCAGTCCGCCGTCGGCCTTCCGCTCCGGATCGGTGAAGTTCCGTATCCGCTTGGCCATCCCGTCGCCGATGAACGGAATCTTCTCGACCCAGTCGGCGATCCAGCGCAGGAACCCCTTGACCGTATCGACGATCCCCTCCCATATCCCGCTGATCGAATCCCCGATCGCCGAGAAGAACTTCCCGATGTTCTCGACACTCGCCCGGAACATCGGAACGAGGGTCTCGTTCCACGTATCGGAGAACCACTTCCCCACCGGCACCAGCACGTTCTGCCACACCCATTGCATGGCGACCTTGATGGTGTCCCAGTTCTCCACGATCAGTGTGATCGCCCCGATGGCCACCGTGATCGCGGTGATGATCGCCCCGAACGGATTGGCCCGCATCACCAGATTCAACGCCTGCTGCACAATCGACCAGGCCTCGATCGCCTTCGCGGCGATGCCGAACACCCCCGCCGATTTCCCGAGCAGCGAGTAGAAGCCCTTCGAACCCTCGGCCGAGGACTTCGAGGCATCGGCGGAATCCTTATGCGCCCCAACCCCGTCTCGCGCCGCATCCACGAACTTCCGCAATGCCCCCGCAGCCGAAGTCGAATCCTTCGCATGTGCCTGCAGCGCCCGCGACAGGTCGCCGTCGGCCTGAACAACAGTTGCATTCGCGGCAGGGGCCCGACCGGTGAGCGCCCCGCCGAACAGCGGCGCCATCGCCAGACCGGCCACCAGGGCGACGGTGGCCACTGCCCTGCGCCCTCTGGGTCTGCCGCGTTGCGGACCGGAGGTGGGCGGGGTTCCGTGCTGCGGGATGAGAAATCCCGTCGGCTGATCGCCGATATCGAGCTTCTTATGAGTCAGTGTGCCCTTCTCATCGACGCTGACCAGCTCGTAGTCGATGTCGGCGGTTCCGGCCCGAATCTTCCGCCACAATTCGTGATGCGCCGCATTATCGCTCGCGAGCAGGTTCTCCATGAGCAGTTCATCTTGCTGCAGCTTGTGCTGGAGATACCGCTTCGAACCCTGTCGGACGTATATCTTCTTCGTCGGATCGGCCGGGTCCGGGATCTCGACCGGATCCCTCGAGAGGGACGCACTTCCGCCCTTTGATTCGTAGACTCGCAGTCTCGAGCCATCGGCGGAAACAGAAACGAGGTCGAGCGTATTCGCGCCGCGCTTCTTGCCGTTCTTCGTCGTGTCCGAGTCTTCACCGCCGACGATAATGTGTTCTTTTCGGGATCGCGCTATATCCCGAGCGGCAATCATGCCGAGTTCTTCGGACTTGGCGGTGAACCGACCCTTCACGGCACTGGTCTGTTCCGCCAGTGCCATGAGCCGATCGATCTCATCCAACCTGTCCGGATACAGTTCCTCCAGCTCTTTGCGCAGGGCCCCGCGTGCTTTGCTGCTCAGCCGCTTCTCGACCGCAAGCCCCTTGCGATCCTTGAATGCGGCGGCGGCACTCAGCGTCCTGGTCCGCAGCCCCTCCGGATCGTTCAAGGCTGCCACATCGGCCTGCGCTCGGAGCCGTTCCCCGAGCACCCGCTTGATATCTCTTCCAGCTTTACCTGAAAGCGTGTGCGGGCTATCGAGTTGGTGTACCTTCGGCTCATCCCCCGGCCCGACAGGCTTATCTTCATTCTTAGCGGAAGGCTGCTCGAGCCATTTCAAAGGGTTTCCGGTCCAGTTCTTGCCATCGTTGTGAAACCTACCGGACTTGAACAGTTTGAAAGTTCCGCTGTCACCCTTGATTATTACTTCGGAACCCTGCAGAGAGAGTTCGAATACTTCTCCGCCCACCCGGAGGACGGTCTTATCGACCCCACGATGCAGGACGACGAAATCGTCGGATTCGTTTTGCATGAAGACCTCATATCGGAAGGGCCGATATAGACAGGCCCACCTGCAGGCCGAATCGAATACACGCGCATATGGCGTCAGAATTCGACCGGCAGAGAACAAGCTTCGACCCCGGCGAATTCGGCGGCCGAACTATGATTGAGAAATCGACGCACGTCGATGATCTGGTATCGAAACCAGTTGATTCAAGAATGCACAGAGTGCAGGGACGAACGAACTACATCAAGTAATCAGAATTCATCATCCGGGGCATTCTCCAGCCAATCCTGATACTGCGGATTGATCAGGTCCAGATACACCGACGAGTGCGTCGCATTCAAGGTGATGACCACGTCGTCGAAGTCCCAGCTGAATACCGCTCCCACTTCGACGGCATGGACCTCGGGCTCACCCAGCTCCGCTTCGACCCGAGTCGCCAAATCCGCCAAAGCGGTCAAGACGTCACTCGATACGGCGTCGTCGCCCGAGGGTACGACGTCGGCCACGTACACCGAGAGATCTTCGATGGTCTCGTCCGCCGCACTGAAGTAGTTACCACCGAAATGCACGTTGACCACCGGTCGATCAACGGAGAGACCCGTCGTCAGAGTCGCGCCGAGTCTCCGTACCTCGGTCACCGACCAGCCGACCACACGAGCGAAACGCTCGACATCGTCCCGGGTCCACGTCCAATCGAATCCGGCTGCGGTCCTTGCGATCTGCGCGGCGCCCTCGAGGTCGGCATGCATGGTTGGATACTACTTCCTTCACGATGATGGATAGATCTCGGTGATCGGCGCGCCTCGGATCAAGCCCAGCGCCCTACGTATGTCAAAGCCCGCTGGGCCTCCCAGGTTTTGGCCTTCTGGAAGGCGGTGTCCACGTCCGGGGTCGACATGTGGATCGTCGTGCCCTGGTCGACGTTCGTCTCGGCACCCACTCCGGCCAAGGCACGCGAGGGGATGGGCAAGGACTGCGTCAGGCCGGCCAGGCCGTTGGTACCGTCGTTGATCGCTTGCAGGAGTGAGCGATTGGCGTCGGCGGCCTTGGCGTTGACGACGAATTCGCCGTCGGACAGCCAGGCGGGGATGAGGTCGCCGATGGAGGAACCCGCCCCGCGTACGGCGCCGCCGCTCGCCAGGAAACGGGCGGCTGGGAAGTGCATATGGTGGTTGAACGCGGGGTGTGACGCGCCCGCCGCGCTGCCGCCGTACTGGCCGTTGCCGCGATTGCCGCCCATCTCGAAGTTCACGCCGTTCGGCAGGGTGGCCGCGGTGTGTCCGTCCGTGCCACCGTTGTGGTACCAGCCGATATTGAGGCTGCCCTCGGAACCGGAACCCCATTGAGCGCCGCGCTTCAGCAGTTCGGCCGCCTCGTCGGCGGTGGAGAATCGGGTAGCGAACGGATCCCAACCGGCCGCGAAGTTGGCCAGTGCCGCCACCGCGCCCGAGCAGTCGCCCCAATGGCGGCCGCCCCAGTCGTACTTCGCCCCTTCCACGCCCTTGGCGAGTTCGATCAGCGAGAGCGCCTTCGCGGGCAATCCACCCGGCTGCGGCTCCTGCTCCGGTGCATCGGCCGAATCATCGGACGGCACAGTGGATTCGGGGTTCTCCTCCGCGGGCTTGGCATCCTCGGCACGCTTATGCGCGATGGCATTGTTCGCGCCCACGACCGCCTGGAACAGATAGGGCACCGAGTCCGCGCCGAAGACGCCGAGTGCGTCACCGACCATTCCGGAGACGAAATTGCCTGCGGCACCGGCGAATCCGGTGAACGCCTTCGACCAAGCCGTCTTCACGGGGTCAGGCTTCTTGCCGTCCTCGGCGGGCTTGCCGCTGGGACCGAAGAACTGGCTCGCCGCGTTCTGCGCCTGCTCGCCGAGCAGATCCGACCAGCTGGAGTGCACGACACCGCCGTCGGCGAACCTCGGCACGGCCCCGGAGTTGATGGACTCCAGCAGCGGCAGATTCTGTGCTGTCGCAGCGGCATTCACGACATACTCGCCATTGGAGGCGAGCACCGGAATCACATCGTCGCGAGGTCCGCCGGGACCCCGCAGCAGACCACCATCGGCCTTCTTGTCGGGGCCGGCGAAGTCCACCAGCGTCGCGCCGAACTTGCGCAGCAGGGAGCCCGGGCCGATATCGGGCACCTTGGTCAGGATGTTTCCGATGGTGCCGATAACACCCTTGATGGTGTTGACGATCCCGTTCCACACCCCGCTCACGGTGTTGCCCATCGAACTGAAGAACCCACCGACGGTCTCGACACTGGCCTTGAACATCGGGACGACCGTCCCACTCCAAGTATCGGAGAACCACTTACCGACAGGCATCAGCACATTCTTGAAGACCCAGTCGAACGCGGTCTTGACCTTGTCCCAGTTCTGCACCAGCAAGGTGATGACGCTGATCGCGGTGGTGATCGCGGTGACCACCACGCCGAGCGGATTCGAGCGCATGGCCGAATTCAGATTCTTCTGCGACCCGGCCATATCCTTGGTCGCCTTGGCAGCGGACTTCTGAGGTCCGGCGGCCTTCGACAGTTCCGAGGTGTACTTCTTGAATCCGTCCGACGATCCCTTCACCGCCTCCGTCGACTTCTTCATCGCATCGGTCGATGCCTTCGCCGCATCGGTGGTCTTCTTCATCGAATCGGCGGAAGCATTCGGCGAGGCCCCCGCCTGCTGCGGCTTCGCGCCGACACCGTTGTGCGGGTTACCTTGGGCCCCTGGCCCTCTCGACAATCCACCACCCGAATTCCCGGGCAGGGACTGCGCCATATCGGGTAGCTGATCGAGCATCCCCTGAGCGAATGCGGCAGGATTGTCCATGGCCGCGACCAGGCCGGGCACCATCCCCGCCGCTCCGGCCGCACCACTGATCAACCCGGCCGCTCCGCCTGCTCTACCGGCAATTCCTTTGAGGCCCTTGGCCGCCGAGGCTGGTGCCGCCTTCAGCTTGCTCCCGAGATTGCTCAGCCTGCTCGGCTTCTTCAGCTGATCCCGATGCGGAGTGCCGGGACCACCGCCTCCGCGTCCGGGACCGTTCGGTTCGTCGTCATCGTCGGCGACCGCCTGCCGGGCGGCCCGCAGCGATTCGATCGAGCTTTCACTCAGCAGCGGCGTAGCAAGATTGTCGACACGATCCAAACGCTCGCGAAAGGAAGGGCCGAGCGTTCCACCCGGACGAGTCTGTGCCCGCAACGTCTGCTGCGCGCTGACGAATTGAGCATCGTCACGCGGACTCAACGGCCGATTTCGTTCGGTTTCGATGGCCGAACGGAAGGCGGGTTCGGAGCGCCACTGTCCCGCGCTGTCGAGCTCGTTATGGTAGCGAGGACTCGTATCGCCACGGCGGTAGACACCCACCTCGTCCGCCAACTTGCCCCTATCGACCAGATCGGCAAGGCCCAGCATTCCGGAATACGATTCGTCAGCCTTACGCTGGACGCTCAACCGCCCTTTACCGAACGTCTCGACCTGCTGGTGGTAACGAGACAGAATCCCCTGATTGCTGACAGCCTCGGGGACACCCATCGCCGCAACCTCGACGCGGAAGCCTTGCTGCCGAAAGTCTTTCATCTTACCCGCGAGGTAGTCAGGATTCTGTGAGATCTCCTGGACCATCGCGTTCAGTTTGTTCTTCTGGACGTGCTCTTCGGCCTGCCTCATCCACGCGCGACCATCCGGGCCTATGTATTCGGCCATCTTCTGGTCGTCTTCGGACATCAGTTTCTTGTAGTCCGGGTGATGTTGCTTGTAGACATCGCTATCGATGTCCACGAAGCCGCCGCGCTTGTTCAGCTTGGCGGCAATCATCTCGGCCGCTTTCGTCTTTCCGGCACCGGGCTGGCCTACCAGAAAAACAACGGTAGGCCGGTCCTGCGGAGCGCCGGAAGAGAGATCTCTCGGAACGATCCTCTGTTCGAATATGCGCTTGTTTTCGGCAGCCGAAAGTATATGTTTGGCAGCATCTGAATCGGCCATGATCGACCTCTCGAATATCGGCGGCGAAGTCAACTTCGCGGCAGCATCAACTTGAATTCCGCGAAATTCGCGCAGATTGAATTCATACGAAAAGAGGGCCGTACCAGTCGACGAATCCCGCCGACGCGGCCAACAATTATATGCGGATTTCCGCGAAGATATCCGGCGACTCACATGGGTCGCACAGAAGGAGAAACGGCATACAGCGGCACGCAGGCAGGAAACGCCGTCGAAGCGACAATCTGCCTGCGGCCGCAGTTACGAGGGTCAGATACGACCGGCTTCGATATCGTCGGCCAGCTTGGGATAGCGCGCGAGCACGTCGGCGATCTGCGCGCGGTCCGTAGATTTCAACTCTCGACGTACACGAGCAAGGTCGCCTTGTGCGGCAGTCAGCGCTGCTATGGCCGCCGGATCCGGATCGTCCTTATGCTCTTCGGCCCATATGCGCGAACTGTAGGCGGCTATCGCGAGACCGATAGCCTCCAGTGCCACCTCGAACTTCGCGATTTCCATAGGATTCCATTCATCATATGGAAGTTCATTCGTCGCCGAGGCATCCTCGAAGCCGCCGGAATGGCCGGACATATCCATCTCCTAATCCCTCACCTCCGGATCCCGATATCTCGGAATCCTATCCGATCTTACACCGACCAGATTTCATCCCAACTTACGCGAACCATTACCGACCGGTCGGCCGAATCATTTCTCGGGGACGGTATCGAACTCGTCCACCGGTTTCTCCCGCGCACCGGCATCGGCCGCCGGCGCGGTGAATGCGTCGATGAGCTCCTGCATCGACCGCATCCTCCGCCCCTCCCGAGCCCTGTCCACAGCGGTAACCGGTCGAGGCATCGGCTTGGCCTGGGGTGGGTCGGCGCCCGCCGCCGCGATCACGGCGGCCTGGACGCCCTGGAGGCCGTCGATGATAGTCAGCAGGAGATAGGTGTCGAGGGTGTAGCCGTCCGGGGTCGGCTCGGGGTCGATATCGTCGGTGTCGTCGCCGAGGGCCAGAACCTGTTCGGCCAGTTCCGGATCCAGCAACAGTGCGGTCTTGTATTGCGAACCGCGGGGTAGACGGTCCTTGAAGCGCCAGATGGTTCGCCAGTCGCGAGCGCGGCATTCCTTGGGCCCGAAGCATTCTCGGACGTCGATGCCGCGCTCGAGCAGGTCGTAGTCGAGGGCGGCACCGAAGCGGTCCCAGAACTCTACGAGCCCGAGGATCCCCCCGGCAGCTCCGCGGCGCCCTCGCCGTAGAAGTGCGCGTACAGATCGTTCTGGAAGGCGACCCATTCGTCGAGCGGGCGGTCGGCATAGAGGTCTTCGACGGCCTCGTAATGGTCGCCGAGCAGGATCGCGAGCTGCTCCTCCTCGTCGTCGGTCTCGCGCAGCCGTCGGGCCTGCCGGCGGGTGAGCGGCTGGATCGCGATATCGGCGGTCAGATGGTACGGGCCACGGCGTTTGGCGGCGAGCTCCTGCTGAATCTCGAAGAAGCGGCCCTCGTCACTGAGGCCGGAGGTGTCGGTCGAGGGATTCTTGCGTGGGGTTGCCAATGTCTTCTCTCCGGTTGATGGATGTGGCGCCCGCGGATGTCGTTGCGTCGATTCTGTTGTGACACAACGACATACGACGGGCGGCCGAGGGGTTTACTGCTGCAGGGCCTTGGCGGCCGGCGCGACGGTGGCCGGCTGGTGGCCGAGCTTGAACACCGCGTTGACATAGGCGGTGGCGTCGAACACCTGGTAGTCGGATTCGCCGTCGGTCAGGGTGACGGGGTACTGGGTGGGAATCGCGGACATGATGACCTGTCTGTTCTCTCCGGTGCAGGTTCGGATAAGAGTGGGGGCGTGCGGTGACCGGAGACGCACGGCACGCCCCCACGTCGGGGGCTCGCGCTCAGCTGGCGGGAGCGGTCGCGATGCCGGCCTTGGTGAGCAGCTTCTTCCAGCCCGCGCCGCCGAAGCCGTGCGCGACGGCGTAGCCGGCGGTGTCGTCCTTGAACGCGGTCAGGGTGAGCTTCTGCGACAGGATGTTGGTCGCGGTCCACTGCTCACCGGCGTACTTGGTGACCGCCACCTTCGGCAGCACCTTGAACACGTAGATCGGGGCCGCGTCGTTGCCGTCCTTGGCGATGACGATCGCCGAGTAGTAGGTGATCTGCTCCGAGGACGGCTGGGCGAAGAACACCTCACCGGACTGCGCATCGGCCTTGACCGCGGCGATATTGGCGCTGGTGGTCAGCGCCAGGGTCAGCGCATTGGTCTGCTGCGGCTCGAATTCGATGGTCGTGGTGTCGCCGGTGATGTCGTTACGCGACGGCTCCAGCTCACCGTAGGACTCGATCGGCGCGGCAGTCACGTTGCGCGCGAACGCGACACCGGACTTCTTATCGATCAGGCCGACCGACTTGTAGTCGGCGGGCAGGGTCTGCAGCACACCGGTCGCATCGGTGAACCGCGCCGGGACCGGGGTGTACCAGGGGGCGAGGAAGACCGCGGCGTCGAGCGGCTTGAGCAGCAGCTCGCGCTGCGCGTCCTTGAGCGTCATCAGGTTCGTGGCGGGCATGGATTCTCCATTCATGGGGTTTGGTTTTCCGCGGCGACTACTGGCGGCGGGCGTGCAGCGTGAAGCCGATCTCCACCATCTGGCCGAGTGGATCGAGATTCGGCAGATCCGCCACACCCTGACTGCGCTGCACAGTGGGCGGGAAGTACTTGACCTCGGCCGGGATCGCTTCCTCGGCCCAATCGATCAGCACGCCGTTCACGCGGGTGGCGGGGGCGTCGAGCATGGCCTCGCGGGCTCGGCCCGCGAGTCGCTGGGCTTCGGTGCGGGTGTGGCCGAGCGCGACCACGCGCACCTTCGCGATATAGGTGACCTCATTGCCGTCCAGCGTGCCGCCGACCGTGCGCACCCACAGGAACGGCAGTGTGGCGGTGATCTGATCACCGGCGGCGGGCAGGCTGGTGACGGTGGTCCCGATCGGCGTGAACAGATCGAGCATGAACTGTTCGAAATCCGGGAACTCCCCCGGTGCCGGATAGATCGGCGCCGTCACTGCTTCACCCGCACGTCCACCTGCAAAGTGCCTGTGTTGGAAGTACTTTCGTGATTTCCGTGGGTGTCGTCGTGGTCGGTCATGAGCTACTCCAAGAGGGTCGAGGACAACGGTCACAAGCCGAGCAGGGGCAAGATCACGGGTGCGATCTCGAGGGCCAGCTCGAGCAGGGCGATGATGATGGCGCCCATCGGGTCACCTCCTCTCATGGGTGAAAGCCGTTGGCGCGGAAGAGGAAAGCCCCGCCCCCGGCGAGAGGTGGCCGGGGGCGAGGCGCGGCGTGCGGCAGGCTCGGCCCGCATGTCATCGAGACATCGACAGGGATTTCGGGGGCGTGCCGTACGAGCGGAAACGATTACGGCTCCGGCCACTGATGTGGACGGAGCCGTAATCGAAAAGTATTGGGGAATCCCGAGATTCGGGATGATGGCACAACTGTGGCGCTGCAGAAAGCTTCACCTAAGCGAGAAGATTTGTCAACACCACAAGGGAATTCCCTGGCAGTGGCACCGAAAGTGGTTGGGGCTCAGTTGATCCGGAAGACCGGAAAGCCGGGAGCGATGGCCGCCAGTTCCGCGTCGGAGGCGTCCTTGGTGACACCCTCGAAGAACTTGCCGACCTCCCAGCCCCACTTGCGCAGGTACAGCCGCAGCACCGGAACCTTGTCGGCGTCGGCGACCTCGGTCGCGGTGAACGCCTCCGCCTTGCGGCCGAGCCGCAGCTCGCCGCCGCCGAGGACGCGAATGTTGCGCACCCACTGGGTGTTTCCGCGCGGGGCCACCAGATACCGATTGCCGTCCCCGCCGATCAGCGGGTTGACCATGGTGGTGCGCCACTCCCCGGACTTGCGGCCCCGCACGGCCAGCAGCCGCGAACCCATGACGCTGATCCCGAACCGGGGCAGCTGGTTGGCGATCTTGTTCATGATCGGGTCGAGTCCGCTGGGGCCGATGTAGCGGGTGGTGCTCATGATGACCTACTCCCCGGTTCCGAGAGCATCGCTCTCTGTTATGAGTAACAGTCTGCACCGCGATCGAAAGGCAGTCAAGAGCAGTGCTCTCTTTTATTCGAAACAGCAGATCCCCGCGTCAAGACCCCCGGATTCCCCGGCGTATCCGTTTCGGTGCGGGAAAAGCGGGCACGTCCGTGCCATGTACAGATATCGCACTTCTCGCGGCACTCGCGGCGGCGGCGCGGCGGCGCTCATCAGCGCGGTCGGCGGGATCTTCGCGCTCATCGAGGTCATCTACATCCTGATGCTCGTCTTCAACGCGAATCCGGGTAACCGCTTCTTCGGCTTCATCAAATCACTGGCCGAACCGCTGGCGCTGTTCTTCCCCGGCCTGTTCAACACCGGCACTCACGACCTGGACATCATCATCAACTACGGTCTGGCCGCGGTGTTCTGGCTCGTGGTGACCGGCTTCATCGCCCGCCTGGTGGCCCGCTTCTGAATGCGCTCAGCCGCGCGGGGTCAGCATCTCGAGGTGGCGGTGATGGAGGAATTCGTAGGCCGGGGCCCAATGCCCGGTGAAGACATCCTCTTCGCGGCCGATCGTGCGCACCGACGCATCGCCGAGGCGCGGATCCGCACAGACGACGCGAGCCTCGTGCCGGCCGCCGCGCACCGGACCGGTGTCGAGTGCCACCCTGCCGTCGGAACCGACCGGGCGCCAGGGCATATCGACGCCCGGGGCCGTGATCCGGCAGATCTGGCCGGACCGCTCGCCGGTCACCTGAGCGGCGATCGTCGTGCCGCCGTGCAGGGCGGCCGACGGGGATGCGGAGGCGGTCGCGGCGCCGACGGCGAAGATCACGCCTACGGAACCGACGAGCGCCACGGTCAGGCGCGTGCTACGGCGGCGGCTCATGGGGGCCGAGCTTAGTGTTCTGCCCGGCGCGCCACAACCGACACGCGCACACTCACAGCCGGATGATCGAGGTCAGCGGGTAATCACCCTGGCGCTCACGCCCACCGAGGAAGCTCAGTTCGAGTACGACCGCCGCGGCGGCCACCTCGGCGCCCGCGGCGGTGAACAGCTCCGCGGCGGCGGCCAGCGTGCCGCCCGTGGCGAGGACATCGTCGAGCAGCAGCACCCGGCGGCCCGACAGCTCCACGCCGTCGGCCGGGATCTCCAGCGCGGCCGAACCGTATTCGAGGGTGTACTCGCGCGAGAGCACCGGCGGCGGCAGCTTCCCGGCCTTGCGCACGGCCACCACGCCGGTGCCGAGCGCCGTGGCCACACCCGCGCCCAGCAGGAAGCCGCGGGCGTCCACGCCCGCGACCAGATCGACATCGGCGGCGACCGCGCCCAGGCAGTCGATGACGGCGTGGAATCCCCCGGCGTCGGCGAAGACCGGCGTCAGATCGGCGAAACGCACGCCGGGACTGGGGAAGTCGTCGTGCCAGCGGGTCAGCCGCTGCACGGCGTCGGCGGCCCGGACGATCCGCTCACCCGCGGACTCCTCGGTCTCCACCATTCCATGCTTACTCATCTACACCCGCTCCCTCATCTCGCGCCCGAGGACGCTCACCGCTGCAACACCCAGCGGTCCATATTCCAACCCGCACCGGCCTTGGTCGGGTTCGCGATCCCGTTGTCCATCCCCTCACCGAACGCGATGGTGCGCGGCGTGGCGAACAGCGGAATCGACGGCATCTCGTTCCACAGCAGATTCTCCGCCTCGCTGTCGAGATTCAACACGTTCGTCGAATTATCGTCCGCGGCAAGCTGATCCGCGATCGCATCGTAACGCCCGTTGCCGTAGTGCCCGAAATTCAGGCCTTGGCCGCCGTGCAGCGCGGCCGTGGCCTCAATGCCCGACAGCGATCCGGCCGGTCCGGGCGCCGCGGCCGTGCTGCCCAGTACCGCGTCCACCTTGCCGTCACCGAGTTCGGTCGGGGCGAAATCCGGTGCGCCGGCGTCGACCACGCTGATGCCGGCCGGTTTGCAGGCGTCGGCGATCATCGCGACGGTCTGCGCGCGCCGATCGTCGGGCTTGCGGTAACCGATCCGCACGGTCGGATTCTGGGTCTTGCCCAGGCCCTGCTGCGCGGCGGCGACATCGCCGGCGCGGTACTTGTCGGCCGGACCGACGATCGCCGCGTAGTACGGCGAATCCGCCTGCACCGTACGGGAATTCAACGGTCCGGAGCCCTGGCCGGATTTGACGTCGAAGCCGGGATGGCCCAACTTGTCGAACAGCGCCTGACGCGGCACACACGCCGCGAACGCCCGGCGCACATCGGCGGAGGCGAACAGGCCCGACGTCGAGAGCACCAGCTGCTCGGCCCCGCGACCGGGTACCTGATCGATCGAGAATCCGGTCAGATTCGGATCCTTGATCGACCCCGCGCCGATATCGATCACGCCGACGGCCTTGTCGGCGATCTTCTTCGCCAGATCGTTGGCGCGCGTCCACACCACGATGCGCGGCGTCTTGGCGGCGTTGCCCCACCACTTGTCGTTCTTCACCAGCACCAGACCGTCGCTGTCGCTGAAGGATTCGACCCGATAGGGACCCGAGGACGGCAGCAGCTTGGTATCGATGCCGCCCGGCTTCAGATTCCAGCCGGTGTTCCAGAACTGCGCGAGCCTATCCAGCACCGCCCGATCGCCGGACTGCACCACCGACACCACATTCGGGATTCCGGCGGCCTGCGCGGCGATATGCGCGGGCATCAGATCACCGGCGTTGAACAGCGTCCGCCAGGCCAGGAAGTGCCGATCGGGCCGGAACACCACGGTCGCGTCCTTGGAGCCCGGCTGGCATTCCACCCGTTCGATATCGGCGTATCCGGCCGTGGAGGCCGCATCGAACTGCGGGAATCGCCCACTGCGCGCGGCCCATTCGAGCACCAGATCGTCACACGAGGTGGGCGCTCCGTCGGAGTAGACCCCGTCCGGATTGAGCCGGTACTGGATGGTCTGCGCCTCGCCGGGCACCTCCTTGGCGGTGCCGAAATCGGTATCGGCGACCGGCTGGCCGTCCGGTCCGGTGTAGAAGAATCCGGTCAGCACCCGCGAGAACACCGCCGCCGCACCGCCGTTCGCGCCGAGCGCGCTGCCGCCGTTGTAGCTGACCGGCGCCGCGTCGACCGCATAGCCGATCGAGGGCACCTGATTCTTACTGGAGCACCCCGCGAGCGCACCCGTGACGAGTGCGCCCGCGGTCAACGCTGCGGCCAGTGGTCGAATGAACCGCCTGCGCATAGTCAGTGCCTTCTCTTATGCCGTTTCCCGCTGGGACGAGCCCCCGGTCTCGGTGCGCCCGAATCGGTGTCGCGCGACCGCACCGGGGTGCTGATCGCGCCGGCCCGCTCGGCCGCGGCCTCGCGCACCCGCGCCGTCGCCGCATTGGACCGCTTGGCCAGCACCTTCTTGGTATGTGCGGCAACGGGTCCGAACCGCTCCTTGATCGACACCAGCAGCGGCACCGCGAAGAAGATCGACGAGTACGCGCCGACGATCATGCCGACCAGCTGCACCAGCGCCAGATCCTTGAGCGTGCCGACGCCCAGCAGCCACACCGCGATCACCAGCATGCCGATGATCGGCAGAATGCCGATGATCGTGGTGTTGATCGAGCGCATGAGCGTCTGGTTCGCCGCGAGATTGGCCTGTTCACCATAGGTGCGCCGGGTCAGGTGCAGGACGCCGCGGGTGTTCTCCTCGACCTTGTCGAAGACGACCACGTTGTCGTAGAGCACATAACCGAGGATGGTCAGCAGACCGATCACCGCGGCGGGTGTCACCTCGAAGCCGACGATCGAGTAGATGCCCGCGGTGACGACCAGGTTGAACAGCAGCGAGGCGATGGCCGCGAAGGACATATCGCGTTCGAAGCGGATCGCGATGTAGACCATCGTCAACAACACGAACACCACCAGCGCGATCAGCGCCTTGCGGGTGATCTCACCACCCCAGGTCTCGCTGATCTCGGCGATGCTGATCGCGTTGCGGCTCTCGGCGCCCGTGGAATCCTTCGGATGGAACGCGTCGAACAGCGCGCCCTGCACCGTGTCCTGCTGTGCGATGGTCAGGGTGTCGGAACGGACCTCGAACGAGGCGGCCGAACCCGAACCGACCTTCTGCACGGTCACCGGGCTGTGGCCCAGCGCCTTGTTGTAGACATCGGACACCTGCGTGGTGGTCATCTGCCCCGAGGCGGGCACCTGGATGCGGGTACCGCCGGCGAAGTCGATGCCGAGGGTGAACCCCTTCACCCCGATGCTCAGGGCCGCGATCGCGACGAGCACCGCGGCGATCAGGTAGTACAGCCGACGCCGTCCGACGATCTGGAAACCGCCGGTGCCGGTGTAGAGCCGCTCGAAGAAACTGTGCTGGGGTCCGCCCTCGCCGATCGGCTCGTCGACGGCATCCAGGACGGGGCTGGAGTTGCTCATGCTCATGCCTCCTTACCGGCGAGAACGCCTGCGGCGGCCTTGCGCTCGCGGGCCACTTCCTGCACCGCGCCCAGACCGTTGACCGCGGGATTGGCCCAGAACGGCGAGCGCGAGGCCATCATCATCAGCGGGGAGGTGACCAGGTACAGCACGATCACGTCGAGGACGGTGGTCAGGCCCAGGGTGAACGCGAAGCCCTTCACCTGACCGGCGGCCAGGATGTACAGCACCGCCGACGCGATCAGGCTGACCGTCTTACCCGACAGGTTGGTGCGCTGCGCACGGGACCAGCCGCGCGGCACCGCCGAGCGGAAGCTGCGGCCCTCGCGCATCTCGTCCTTGATGCGTTCGAAGAACACCACGAACGAGTCCGCGGTCATACCGATACCGATGATCAGACCGGCGATACCGGCCAGGTCGAGGGTGAAGTTGATCCACCTGCCCAGCAGCACGATGATGCCGTACACCGCGAAACCCGAGGCGACGAGCGAGAATCCGGCCAGGAAGCCGAGCATGCGGTAGTAGAGCAGGCAGTACAGCAGCACCGCGATCAGGCCGATCGCACCCGCCATCAGGCCCGCGCGCAGCGAGGACAGTCCCAGCGTCGCCGAGACCGTCTCGGCCTCGGAGGTGGCGAACGACAGCGGCAGCGAACCGTACTTCAGCTGGTTGGCCAGTTCCTTGGCGGTGGCGGCGTTGAAGTTGCCGGTGATCGAGGTACGACCGCCCAGCTGCGGGCCCTGCTGCACGACCGGCGCGCTGATCACCTTGGTGTCGAGCGAGAACGCGATCTGCTTCTGCAGGTACTCCTGGGTCAGCTTGGCCCAGTCGTCGGAGTTCTTGAACTCCAGATCCACCGACCACTGCGACTGCTGCGCATTGAAGTTGGCGGCGGCGTTCTTGATGTCCTGACCGTCGATTCGGCTGGGGGCCAGCAGATAGACCTGGTTACCGTCGGTGGAGCAGGTGACCAGCGGCAGGGCCGGATCGTCGTTACCGGTCAGCGGATCGGGCTTACTGCAGTCCAGCGTCGAGAGCGCCTGCTGCTGGGCCTGCGGATCCTTGCTCTGCCGCAGCGCCTTGGCCTCGGCGATCTCCTTCTGCGTCTTCTGCGCCGGAGTCAGATTCTGATTCGGTTGCGGCGCAGGCGAACTCGTCGGCGGGGCCGGAGTATCGGCGGGCGGCGGCTCGGGGGCCTGCTGCGGGTAGATCCGGTTCTGCGGGGCCTCGCCCTGCGGCGCCGCACCGGGTTCGGGCGCGGGCGCCGGATTCGGCGCACCGGCCGGATTCGGCTGATCGGCGGGCGGCGGGACCTGACCGGGCTGACCCGGCACACCCGCCTGCGACTGACCCGGCTGCGGCTGACCGCCACCCTTGTTGACCGGCTGCCCGGCCTGCAGCACCGGACGGATATAGAGCTTGGCGGTGGTGGCCAGCGATTTGGCCTGTCCGCCGTTGTCCCCCGGCACCGTGATGACCAGATTGTCGCCATCGATGACGACCTCGGATCCGGCGACGCCGAGACCGTTCACCCGGGACTCGATGATCTGCTGCGCCTGCGTGAGGCTGTCCTTGCTGGGCTTGTTGCCGTCGGGGGTGCGCGCGGTGAGCGTGACCCGGGTACCACCCTGCAGGTCGATGCCCAGTTTGGCTTTCGCGGATTGGTCCGCGGTGAAGAACACCAGCGCGTAGATCACCGCCAGCAGCGCGGCGTACGCGCCGAGCAGTCGCAGCGGATGCCCCGTTCCCTTGGAAGGTGGCACTGTCGTTGTCTCCTAGGCGATGTCGAGGGGAACGTGTGCGGACACGCTACAGCGCCACCGCACCGCCGGATGCGGCGGTGTGGCGGCGCGGTCGGATCACTCCTTGGTCAGCCGAGAGTTGGTGTCCTCCACCGATTCCTCCGTCGCGGCCGGCGCGGATTTCTCCGGCGCGGCTTCGGTGGTCTCGGCGGTGACAGCCTCGGTGGTGTCGGTCTCGGTGGTGGCCTCGTCGTCGGCGCGGACGTCGCGGATCGCGGCGCGCAGCCAGGTGGTCACGATGTCCTCGGCGATCTCCAGATCGACGGAGACGTCGTCGACGTCGACAACGGTGCCGTACAGCCCCGACGTGGTGGTGACCCGGTCACCGACCTTCAGGCTCTGCTGCATGGAGGCGGTCTTCTCCGTCTCGCGCTTCTGGCGACGGACACCAAGGAACATCGGCACGAGCAGAGCTACCAGCAGGAGCGGAAACAGGTATTCCATCGTGTTAGTCGGTCCCTAGTCTATGGATGCGGATGAGTGTTTACCCCCACAGTGTGCCAGGACAGGGCAATACCGCCACATCGGCTCCCGGCCGAATGCGCGCGGGGATCGTGAAGGGCGCGCACTCTCGATCTTGAAAGGCACTCTCTACCCGTACACATAATCCTCGAGCGGGAAGCTGACGGCCTCTCGATGCGTGGTGAGCGTGCTGTTCGGGCGCAGCAGTGCCGCCTCGCCGTGCTGGTTGAAGTAGTAACTGCGGGCGGTCGAGCAGTTGCCGTCGTAGAACACCGAGGAACCCAGCTTCTCGGTGACGTAGTCCAGGAAGCGGGTATTGGCCTGCTCGCTCACCTCGAAGACCTGCCCGCCGCGGCGGAACATCTCCGCGAACAACCGGTTCATATGCTTCATCTGGGCCTCGATGGTGGTGAAGTAGGACAGCCCGCTGTAGGAATAGGGGCTGTTGAGGCTCAGGAAGTTGGGGAACTTCGGGACGGTGATGCCCTCATAGGCCTGGAAACGATTGTCGCGCCAGAACTTCCCGAGATTGCGCCCGTCGCGGCCGATGATCTCGATGGCCGGGAAGTTCACATCCCACAGGTTGAAGCCGGTGGCCAGGATGAGCGTATCGATCTCGGTCTTATGGCCGTCGGCGGTGATGATGCCATCGGGCACGACGTGATCGATCGAATTGGTCTCGAGCCGCACATGCGGCTGATTGAAGGTCTTGAAGTAGGTATTGGAGAAGGTGGGCCGCTTACAGCCGAAGTCGTAGTCGGGAGTGAGCTTGCGGCGGGTCTCCTTATCGCGCACCTGCGCCCGCAGATGGGCCTTGGCCAGCAGCGCGGCGCCCTTGTTGCCGAGTTTGGCCTGCTTGTAATGCAGCACGCCGACCACCATCAGCAGCTCCAGCGCGCTGGTGTTGACCAGTCGGGCGGCCTTCTGCGTCAACGGAATCCGCTCGAACAGGCCCTGCACCGGGCGCGGGATCGCGGTATCGACCTTGGGCACCACCCAGATCGGGGTGCGCTGGAAGACCGTCAGCGCGGCCGCCTTCTTCGCGACCTCGGGGACCAGCTGCACCGCGGTCGCGCCCGTGCCGATGATCGCGGCCTTGCGATCGGTGAGGTCGTACTCGTCGTCCCACGCCGTGGTGTGGATGATCTTGCCCGCGAAGGTCTCGATGCCCGGGAACGGCGGGGTGTAGGGCTGGGACAGGAAGCCGGTGGCCGCGAGCAGATAGCGGGCGGTCAGCGTCTCACCGCCCTCGACCGAGACGTTCCAGTGCTGATGTTCCTCGTCCCAGCGCGCGCCGCCGACGGTCTGGTTGAACCGCATCCGCCGGCGCAGGTCGTACTTGTCGGCCACATGTTCGGCGTAGCGCTTGAGCTCGGCGCCCGGGGCGAACAGCCGCGACCAGTGCGGATTCGGTTCGAACGAATACGAGTAGGTCACCGAGGCGATATCCACGGCCAGCCCCGGATACCGGTTGACATGCCAGGTGCCGCCCAGATCGCCCTCCCGCTCGAGGATGACGAAGTTACCCAGCCCGAGCCGGTCGAGCTGAATGCCCGCGCCCATGCCGCCGAATCCGGCCCCGACCACGACGGCGTCGTATTGAGGTGCCACGCCGAACCTCCTGTTAACTCAAGTACCTGATACAGAATGACACATCATTCCGTTCCGGAACACCGTATCATCGCCCCTGTGCCGAAGCCATCCACACATCTCGAGCGCCGCAAGGCCGAATTGCGCCAGGAGATCATCGATACCGCCTTCGCCTGCTTCGCCGAGAAGGGCTATCACGCGACGGGAATCGCGGATATCGCCGCACGGCTGGGCATCGGGCACGGCACCTTCTACCGCTACTTCGCCAATAAGCGCGACATCATCGACCACGTCATCGACGATCTGATCGCCCGCATCATCGGCTCGCTGAGTACCGATAACGCCCCGGACGCGGCGACGAGCCTGGCCGAGTACCGCAATCAGGTCGAACGCATCGGCGAGGCATTGAACAAGATCTTCCTCGAGGACGGGCGGGTGGCCCAGCTGCTGCTGTTCCAGGCGACCGGCATCGATGCCGAGCTGACCGAGCGGCTGTACGGATTGCTCGACACCGCCGACGCGTTGACCGCGGCCTATCTCGAGCACGGCGTCGAATTGGGCTATCTGCGTGCCGATCTGGACACCGCCAATACCGCCAAGGCGGTGACCGGCATGATCCTCGCGGCCATGCTGCACGGATTGCGCCGTCCGGAGGCCGGAGTGGGGCCCGAACTGATCGAGGCGGTCCGGCGGCTGCTCATCGACGGCGTGCGCAAGGACTGATTTCTCAGCCGAAGATCCCGGCCCGGGTTACAGACCGCTTGTCCTGTTGCGAGAATGAGTACGTGACTCCCGACGAGATGCGGCGCATGCGGTTCGACAGGGCTCCGTTCGGGCACCGCGGCTACGACGCCGCGGAGGTGGACGCCTTCTGCGAGCGCATCGCCCAGACGTATCGCGGCGGCGACGCACCCAGTGCCGCCCAGATCCGCGGGCACGAATTCGCCACGGCCGCTCTGGGACACCGCGGCTACGACCGCGACGCGGTCGACGAATTCCTCGACCGCGCCTGTGTGGAACTGGAATTCGCCCGCCGTGGCGCCGAACGCCATCCGGCGGGCGAGGCCCTGCTCACCCCCGAAGATGTGCGGCGCCTGCGGTTTTCGCGCCCGCCGCACGATCATGCGGGCTACGCCGCCGACGAGGTGGACGTCTTCCTCGACCGCATCACCACCACCCTCGCCCATATCGGCCCCAACGGCCTCACCAGCGAGGACGTCCGCGCGGCGAATTTCGGCCTGGCCCATGCGGGTATGACCGCCTACAGCATCGAGGAGGTCGACTCATTCCTCGACGTGGTGGTTCGCACGCTGCGGGCCGAGGAGAATACGCGGGAGACCGCGCCGCACTGAATCAGTCGAAAACGTCCAGGCTGGGGTGGGATTCGCGACCGCGGACCTCGATGGACCCGAAGACCAGATCCGGCGGCGGGACCAGGCCGAGATGTTCCCAGGCCGCGGCGGTGGCCACGCGGCCGCGCGGAGTGCGGGCGATCATGCCCGCGCGCACCAGGAACGGCTCGCAGACCTCCTCGACCGTGGCGGCCTCCTCACCGACCGCGACGGCGAGAGTGGACACGCCGACCGGGCCGCCGCCGAAGCTGCGGACGAGGGCCGCCAGGACCGCGCGGTCGAGGCGGTCCAGACCGAGGCCGTCGACGTCGTAGACCGCGAGGGCCGCCCCGGCGATGGCCCGGGTGACGATGCCGTCGGCACGCACCTCGGCGTAATCGCGGACCCGGCGCAGCAGTCGGTTGGCGATGCGGGGCGTGCCGCGGGAGCGACCCGCGATCTCCGCGGCCGCGTCGTCCTCGATGCGCACGCCGAGGATGCCGGCCGAACGCCGCAGAATCCGTTGCAGCTCATGGGGTTCGTAGAAATCCATATGGCCGGTGAAGCCGAAGCGATCGCGCAGCGGGCCGGTCAGCGCGCCCGATCGGGTGGTCGCGCCGACGAGGGTGAACGGCGCGATATCCAACGGAATCGAGGTCGCGCCGGGGCCCTTGCCGACCACGACGTCGACCCGGAAGTCCTCCATCGCCAGGTACAGCATCTCCTCGGCGGGCCGGGCCATCCGATGGATCTCGTCGATGAACAGCACATCGCCCTCGACGAGATTGCTCAGCATCGCCGCGAGATCTCCCGCCCGCTCGAGCGCGGGACCCGAGGTGATCCGCAGGGCCGAGCCGAGTTCGCCGGCGATGATCATCGCCATACTGGTCTTGCCCAGACCCGGCGGACCCGACAGCAGGACGTGATCGGGGGTGCCGCCGCGCTGAGTGGCGCCGCGCAGCACCAGCGACAGCTGTTCGCGCACCCGCGGCTGGCCGATGAAGTCGTCGAGGGATTTCGGCCGCAGGCTGGCCTCGATCTCGCCGTCGGACGTCAGATATCCGGGGCTGACCGGGGATTCGGTGTCGTCGGGGAATTCGTCGGTCATGGGCCGCGCTACCGGTTCTTACCCAACAGGCCCAGCGCCGCCCGCAGCGCCTTGGAGGTGTCCAGATCGGGGTGTTCGGCGAGGACGCCGTCGACGGCCGGTTCGGCCTGTTTACTCGGGAAGCCGAGCCCGATCAGCGCCTCGATGACCTGATCGCGCACCGGCGTGACGATCGGCGCGGGTCCGGCGCCGGGCGGACCCGATTGCACGGGAACGAGATTCACCTTGTCGCGCAGTTCCACCACCATGCGCTCGGCGCCGCGCTTGCCGATACCGGGCACCCGGGTCAGCGCGGCGATATTGCTCTCGGCCAGCGCCTTGCGCAACGCCTCCGGCTCGAGCACCGCGAGCACCGCCATCGCCAGGCGCGGCCCGACGCCGGAGACCGTCTGCAGCAGGCCGAACAGCTCACGCGCCTCGGTATCGGCGAAGCCGTACAGCGTCATCGAGTCCTCGCGCACGATCATCGCGGTGTACAGCCGCGACTCCTCGCCGCGGGTGAGGGCGGCCAGCGTCGAGGGAGTGGCATTGAGCCGGTAACCGACGCCCGCGGCCTCGAGCACCGCATGGTCGAGCCCGACCTCGAGCACCTCACCGCGTACCGACGCGATCACCCGGTCACCGCCTTCCGTTGCTGGGCAAGTCTTTCCGCATATCTGCGCTGCTGTTCGGCGGCCAGCGCCTCCGCCTTGGCCATCCGCTCGAGCATGGGCGCCCGCCAACAGTGACAGATCGCCAGTGCGAGCGCGTCGGCGGCATCGGCGGGTTTCGGTGCGGTCGCCAGGCCCAGGATCCGCGTCACCATGGTCGTCACCTGCGCCTTATCGGCCGATCCGTTACCGGTGACCGCGGCCTTCACCTGGCTCGGAGTATGGAAGTGCACCGGGATGCCGCGGCGCGCGGCGGCCAGCGCGATGACACCGCCGGCCTGTGCGGTGCCCATCGCGGTGCGCACATTGTGCTGGGAGAACACCCGCTCGATGGCGACCGCCTGGGGGGAGTGCGTATCCATCCACGCCTCGGCCGCATCGGCCACGCCCAGCAACCGCTCGGCCAGATCCATCTCCGGCGGAGTGCGGATGACATCCACGGCCAACGCCGTGACCTGGCGACCGAGCCCACCGTCGACGATGCTCACACCGCACCGGGTGAGCCCGGGGTCGACACCCATCACCCGCACGAAAGCGCCCTCCGAGTCCGCGAACAGTTGTTCGAAGTCTAACCGCTGACGGCGCCCGCTCCGGCCATCGACACGGTCCCGGTCAAACCCCTTGGGCCGCTTGCCTGGATGCGGGCAGGCCCAGCAGCCCTCTCGGAAGACACCGACAAGTTCCGGGTCGAAGCAGATGGGGGTGGGTGGGTGTAAGTTTTCCGTCAAGGCGAGTCGGGGGGCAGGCGATAAGGAGGGCTCGCCGTGCGCGAGATCTCACTCGAGGCGGATCGGTGGCGCGAGCGGCTGCGCACCAATCTGTGGTTCGTGCCCACGCTCGAAGTGCTCGTGGCCGTGGCGCTGTTCGCGCTCACCCTGTCCCTGGATCGCCTCGCCTATCGCAACGACTACGAGATGCCCAGCTGGGTGCTCGGCGGCACGCCCGATGCGGCGCGGCAGGTGCTCACCGCGATCGCGGCCGCGGATATCACGGTGGTCGGCGTGGTCTTCTCGATCACGATCGTGGCGCTGACGCTGGCCTCGACCCAGTTCGGTCCGCGCATGCTGCGCAACTTCATTCGCGACCGGGGCACCCAGGTCACCCTCGGCACCTTCGTGGCGACCTTCGTCTACGCGGTCGCGGCGCTGGTCGCGATCGGCCCGGATTTCGTGCCGCATATCTGCGCCACGGTCTCGATCGCCTCGCTGGTGGTCGATCTCGCGGTCCTCATCTACTTCATCAATCACATCGCCGGTCAGATCCAGCTGCCCAACGTCATCGCCGATATCGCCCGCGAGGTGAATACGGCCGTCGTCGCCAATCAGGACACCACCGCGCCCGTGGCCGAGCAGGGGCCGACGGTCGAGCGGCTGCTGGCATTGATGGCCGAATCCGGCGGCGAGGTCCGGACCACCAACAGCGGTTATCTGCAGTACATCCGCTACGAGCACCTGGTGCGGCTGGCCGCCGAGGAGCAGGCCGTCATCCATCTGCCCTATCGCCCCGGCCATTTCGTCACCGAGGGTCAGGTGGTCGCGACGGTCTGGCCCGCCGCGGCGGCCGCGCGGATCGGCGAGCAGTTCGCCCGCGGACATGTCACCGGCTCGACCCGGACGCTCGTGCAGGACGTCTCGTTCGGCATCGATCAGATCGTCGAGATCGCACTGCGCGCCATGGCCACCACCACCAACGACACCTTCACGGTGCTGACCTGTGTGGACTGGTTGGGCGACTGCCTGTCCCGGATCGCGGTGTCCTGGCAGCCCGATCCGGTCCGCCGCGACCGCGACGGCCAGATCCGGGTGATCGCCGCCCAGGTCAGCTACGAACGCCTGGTGCAGCGGGCCTTCGAGAAGATCCGCCAATCCGGCCGGGGCGCACCGGCCATCATGATCCGCCAGCTCGACGCCCTGGCCCAGATCGCCGATCGCATCACCGATCCCGACCGCCGCCGCGTCGTCCTGGAGCAGGCGGCCATGATCGAGCGAGCGGTCCCCGACATCCCCGAACCCGCCGACCGCGAGGATGTCCTACGCCGCTGCCGCGCCTTCCGCGCGGAACTGGCCCTGACCTGAATTCCGTTGGGCGGCAATGCTCTCGGCGACCTTCCCTGGGGCGCGTCGCCGCGCCGCGCCGCCGATGCATGCCATCCACCGGACTAACAGTTCCGTACGGAATACATTAGAGTCCATTCGGACTATTTTCGAGTCCAAAGGGACTTGTTGTGCGATATGCCAAGCGCCTCGGAGGCCGTTCACAGCGAACCTCGAGGAATCTGCTCGATGATTACGGCTGTGTTTCCAGCGCCCATGGACGTGCCGATGCCACCGCCCTCCCCGGCCGTGGCACCACCCCCGCCACCGCATCTGCCCTCGGCGAACCTGAACCCCTATGCCGGATTTCATCGCGGCCTATCGCTGCTGCACGGCTGGCTGCCGCTGACGATCGAGCTGATCGCCGTGGCGCTGCTGATCATCGCGATCGCCCGCCTCACCCGGCGCTGGTGGTTCATCCGGGTACCGATCTGCGTGGCACTGGGCGTGGCCGCCGCCGTCGGCGGCTGGCTGTATCTGACCAATCAGGGCCTGGCCTCGGATCCGGCGCCGCTAGCGCTGTGGGTGGCGCTCGGGGCGATGGTCGCGGCGCTCGCGGTCGCCGTGGTCGGCTGGCCGGGCGCGCGTTGGTGGCAGCGCACCGCGGCGATCGTGGCCGTGCCGATGGCCGTGCTCAGCACCGGGCTGGTACTCAATCAATGGGTCGGCTACTACCCCACCGTCCAGTCCGCATGGAGCGCGCTCACCGCCGGGCCGCTGCCGCATCAGACCGACCTGGCGGCGCTCCCGGGCCTGCGCGGTAAACCCATGACCACGGGAGTGGTTGTGCCGGTGGATATTCCGGATACGGCCAGCGGCTTCAATCACCGCACCGAATACGTGTACCTGCCGCCCGTGTGGTTCACCGGCGATAAGCCCCCGACGCTGCCGGTCGTGATGATGATCGGCGGCGAATTCAATACCCCGAGCGACTGGATGCGCAGCGGTCAGATCATGCCCGATATCGACCAATTCACGGCCACCAACGGCGGCCGGGCCCCGATTATGGTGTTCGTCGATTCCAGCGGCAGCTTCAACAACGACACCGAATGCGTCGACGGCCCGCGCGGGAACGCCGCCGACCATCTCACCGAAGATGTTCCGCGATATGTGGAATCGACGTTCGGCGCCTCGGCCGATCCGGCGAATTGGGCGGTCATCGGCTGGTCGATGGGCGGCACCTGCGCGGTCGATCTGACCGTGATGCATCCCGAGCTGTTCCACACCTTCGTCGATATCGCGGGCGATATCGGCCCCGACTCGGGCTCCAAGGAGCAGACCATCCAACGCCTCTACGGCGGCGACGCGAGCAAATGGGCCCGCTTCGACCCGATGACGGTGATGGCCGCACACGGCCCCTATCCGGGCGTCGCGGGCCTGTTCGACGACCTCACCCCGCCCCAGCGCGGAAACCGTTCCGGCACACCCCATTTCAAGATGCCCCAGGTCAACGAGGACCAGGTCGGCTTCGGCGGCCAGGACACCCCCATGGACACCGGCGAGGTAGGCGCCGCCGAAAAGCTCTGCACCGAGGGCCGAACGGTGGCCATCGACTGCACCATCCACACCACCCAGGGCGGCCACACCTGGCAATTCGCCTCGGCGGCGTTCAGCTCCTCACTCCCGTGGGTGACCGCCCGAGTGGGCATGCCGGTCCCCGCGGGCGGCTGACGCGCTATCGCGGCGAGGTCACCTGCGGCACACCGAAATCCGGCAGCCGCAGCGTGCCCGCCGCGATCTCGAAGGCCATATCGCTGTAACCGAGCGACAATTCGGCCAACCGCTGCCAGGCCACATGCATCTCCCACTGCGAGTCGGCCTGTTCCAACGCCGCATAGGCATAGACGGAGAACTGCGCCAGCCGATCCACCACGGCACCCACGGTCTCGGTATGCATCCACGCGCACCCGTGCGCCCGCGGCATCGCCGAGGACACCCAGCGATCGATCTCGTGCATCAATTCGACACGGCGGCAATCAACGCCAGGGACCGCCGCTCTCGACAACCGCGCCCGATGTAACTCCGCCAACTCCCCCGCCGCCCGTAACACCGGATGCGGCAGTTGGATCCGGCCCGCACATGCGTCCAGGATCAGGTCCCGTGACGGGAGGGTGACGGCCATCGAACTCTGCCTTTCCACAGGTGACGCTTCGGCCAGGGAGAGAGCAATACGCGAAAGCGATAGTCCAGCAACACAGACCATTCAAACACTCAACGGATTGATTTGAACCGTTTCACGAAGAGCTGTCCTAAGATGAAATCGCTCCAAATCACCTGCAACATCAGCGCGTTTCACATCAGCTGCAACAGAGGGTGACCCATGTCTAAGCCGACGGCGAAGCCAACGACAGTGCCGCGCAGGCGTCTTGCTCGCCTCCTCACTGAACTACGCGAGAAACGCGGGCTCAGTAGGGATGCGGCAGCCGAGGAGCTGGAGATCTCGCGACAGACGTTGTGGCGCTATGAAACTGGACAAAACGCAGAGATCAAGAAGATGCTCATCCGGACGGTCTGCGAGCTGTACCAGACCACCGAAGACGAGAAGCGGCTGCTGTACTTCCTTCAGGAGGAAGTGCGCAAGGACGGATGGTGGCAGAGTTTCGGCGACGCGATCTTCGACAGCTTCGAACTGTTCGTCGCTCTGGAACAGGAAGCCATCCAGGTCATCTCGTTCCAATTGACCCTGCTCCCCGGTCTCGTCCAGACTGCCGCCTATCGCCGAGTCATGGTGCAGATCAATGACCCCGGCGCCAGCGAGGAGGCCATCGGACGCCACCTCGAGCTACTGGCGAAACGGCAGGCGAAGCTCGACCAGCCGCCGGACAGGTTCGGCCTTCAGGTATTCATCGGTGAGGCCGCTCTGCGCTATCCGATCGGCGGCCCGATCGTCATGCGTGACCAGTTGCGACACCTGGCTGAGCTTGGCACAAGACCGAACATCAGCATCAGGATCGTTCCGCTGAGCGTGGGCGGTTTCCTTGGGCTGCAAGTGGGTTCGTTCGTTCTGCTCGACTTCCCGGAGCACCGCAACCCCGCACTTACCGAGTCTCCAGTCGTCTACGTCGAGGGTTACATTGGAGCCCTGTACCTGGTCAAACCTGGTGAGATCGACAAGTTTCGAGAAGCGCGTTCGGAGATCGCTGAGGCCGCACTCGACGAGGACGAATCCAGAGCGATGTTCCTGGCTATAGCAGAGGAGTACAAAGGGTGAAGATCGACCTGTCCGGTGCGAAGTGGTTCAAAAGCAGCCGGAGCGTGGGCAAGGATGCGTGTGTAGAGGTCGCGTTTCTCGATGCGGGTGTGGTCGGTGTGCGCGATTCGAAGAACCCGACCGACCCTGCACTGATCTTCACTCCGGGCGAATGGGACGCATTCATCGCGGGCGCGATGGACGGCAGGCTCGACCTGTAGTAGTCGACGAAAAGTCAAGGCCCCCATGACCCGACAGAGGAAATGAGGTGGTCAAGGGTCAGATGGCGGTCCGGCCACCGTCTGCGGCAATCGTGGCGCCGGTGACGTAGGCGGCGGCGGGCGAGGCCAGGAACGTGATCACCTCTGCGATCTCGTCGGCTTGGGCCGCGCGCCCGAGCGGTGTGGTGGCTCCGAATGCCTCAATGCGGGCGGGGTCGGCGGCGGTGTGGACCGGGCCGGGGGCGACGGCGTTGACTCGCACTCCGTGCGGGCTGAACTCGGCCGCCCAGGCTCGGGTCATCGCCGTGAGTGTCGCCTTGGTGCCGCTGTATGCGGCCGCGCCGGCGAGGCCGATGGTGGCCACCATGCTGGCGACGTTGACGATGCTGCCGCCGCCGTTGGCCGCCATCCGGGGCCCGAGCGCGGCGACGAGGAAGTACGGGGCCCGGACGTTGCTGTCGAACAGCGACTCGTAGGTGGCGGCATCCAGGTCGGCGGTGGGGCCGAACCAAGAGAACCCCGCGTTGTTGACGAGCACGTCGACCTGACCGGCATCGTCGGCGAGGCGACGAATCTCGGCCAGGTCGGCCAGGTCGGCGGCGACGAACCGTGCCTTTCCGCCCGCTCGGGCGATCTCGGCGACGACCTGCCCGCCCCGATCCGCGTCGCGGCCGTGCACGATGACTTGCGCTCCCGCCCTTGCCAATTGGATGGCAGCCGCGCGCCCGATGCCGGAGGTCGCGCCGGTGACGAGGGCGGTCCGGCCACCCAGGTTCTGCTCGATGCTGCTCATGGCTTGCTCCTTACCGGGTTCGCTGGCGATGTCCAGCTGATGCGAGCATCCCGCCGCCCCGGCCCGTCGCGCACCGCATGAACGTGTGATCCGTCGGCAGGGGGGTGTCGGGTCGGGTCGACCGTGCCAGGCTTTGGGGTATGGCAAGGACCACGACCGCATCCACGACGCTGTACGGACGTGATCCGGAGTTACATGTGCTGGGTGCGGCGCTGAGCTCGCTGCGCCGGGGTTCGGGTGTGGTCGTCGTGATCGAGGGCAGCCCGGGGATCGGGAAGAGCCGCCTCCTCGCCGAGACGGTACGGCTGGCGGGTCGCCTGTCGGCACGAGTAGGACTGGGCGAGGCCGACCCGTCGGAAGCCGTGGTCGAGCTGGCGCCGTTGCTGCGGGCGCTGTTCGACGGGTCCGCGCCGCTGCTCGACCGATCCGCGCTGCCGACCGCACGAAGCGGACCCGAACAGCGCTACTGGCTGGTCCAGGATCTGGAGTCGTTGCTGGAGGGCGCGGCAACGATACCGCTGGTGGTGTGTCTGGACGATCTGCAATGGGCAGACAGCGGCACGTTGGCGGCGTTGCGGACGCTCCCGGCCCGGCTGGCATCGGTACCGATCGCGTGGATCCTGGCGGCGCGTCTGATTCAGGCGGGCAGCGCGCTTGCCGATGTCGTCGACCGGCTCGCGTCGCAGGGGGCGCGGCGAATCACCCTCGAGCCGCTCACGGAACCCGCGGTCGCCGAGCTCGCCGCAGATGTCATGCAGGCCATCCCCGACCAGCCGCTGCTCGAACTGGCGGCGGACGCGGCCGGTAACCCGTTCTTCCTGGTCGAGCTGTTGCGCGGGTTGCGTGAGGAGCGGCTCGTGCGGATCGAGGACGGTATGGCGACGCTGGTGGAGGCGCGGCTGCCCAAGCGGGTTGCCATCGGCATGCGGCAGCGGCTGGCTCGCCTGTCGGAGTCCGCCCGCCAGCTCGCCGCCGCGGCCGCCTCGCTCGGTCGCGGCTTCACCGTCGCCGAGCTGGCGTCGATGCTGGGCGTTCCGGCGGCATCTCTGCTCACCCCGGTCGAGCAGCTGCTCGACGCCGGTGTGTTCGCCGAGCGCGCCGATCGGCTCGGCTTTCGCCACGACATCATCCGAGAGGCCGTGCGAGACAGCACAACAGTGTCCGCGCGCCGCGCCCTCGACCGGCAGGCCGTCGACGTGCTGCTTGCGGCCGGGGCGATCCCGGTCGAGGTCGCCGCGCAACTGGCCACCAGCGCCGAGCCCGGTGATGAGGTGGCGATCGGCCTGCTCGAGGACGCCGCCGGAACGCTCGGCCAGCGCGATCCAGCTGCGGCGGCCGAACTGACCTGCCGCGCACTCGCTTTGATTCCCGCCGGTCATGAAGCCGCGGGGCGGCTGGTCGCGACCACAACGATCTTGCTGCATGCCGCCGGTAAGACAGACGACGCCCAGACGTTCGCGCGCAAGCATCTGCGAGACGTCGTCCCGGCGGCGCAGGAGGCAGCGGTATTCCTCAGTCTGGCAAGCATGTTCGCCCTGTCACCGGACGTGCGGGCCGAGGCGGGGCAGCGGGCACTGGCGCTGCGCGACCTGTCCGACCGAGACCGCGCCAAACATCAAGCGCGGCTGGCTTACAACCTGATCCAAGCGGGGCGGCCGGATGAGGCGACCCAGCAGGTTCAGCAGTCTCGGGAGACGGTCGAACGCTCGGGAGATCTGGCGGCACGTTCGATCCTGCGGCTGGCCGAGGGGGCACTGCGCTATGTCGACGGACATTTCGAGGATGCGCTCGCCGCCCACGAGCAGGCGATGCGCGACGGGTTCGGCCCCGGTGAGGAAACCCGCGAGTGGGTCACGCGCCAGTGGCGCAGCGAGCTGCTCGCCGTGCTCGACCGCTTCGACGAGTCGCTCGAGCTGATCGCTACGGGCATCGCCGCAGCGAACCGGGAGCGGCAAGCGTTCGCCCTCGACTTCTTCGAAACCTGGCGTGGGCGGCAGCTGTTCCAGACAGGTCGCCTCGCCGATGCGGCGGCCGCGCTCGAGGGCCGCTTCGACGCGACCGGCGGAACACCGGTGGTCGGTGGACTGTATGCGGCCGGTGTCGTCGCCCTCGGGCGCGTCGCCATCCACACCGGTGACGAGCGGCAGCGGCGCGAAACGACAACGGTGGCGCGCCGAATGCTGACCGACGGCACGCCCGCCAACCGCGCGCACGGCGGTTGGCTGCTCGCGCTCGCAGCGATGGCCGACGGCAAACCGGCGGATGCCCGCGCCGCGCTCGACGCCGCGGGTTCGGCCGGGCGCATCACCCCGCTCTATCCGATCGACGTCA
The DNA here is from genome assembly GCF_044454005.1 of Nocardia sp. NPDC051570. Classification (NCBI taxonomy): domain Bacteria; kingdom Bacillati; phylum Actinomycetota; class Actinomycetes; order Mycobacteriales; family Nocardiaceae; genus Nocardia; species Nocardia sp. NPDC051570. The sequence continues at coordinate 567,920 of NZ_JBITDI010000001.1, forward strand.
CCGACGACCCGCAACTCGTCCGGATCGCCCTCGCCGCAGGCGATTCGCGGCTTGCCGCCGACACGGTCGCCGCGGCGGAACAGCGGGCGCGGCGAAACCCGGGAATCCGCTCGGTGCGCGCGGCCGCCGCGCACGCCCGCGGCCTGCTCAGCACCGATGTCGCGCTGCTCGAGGAAGCCTGTCAGCTCTTCGAGGCGGTGCCGCGACCGATGGCCCACGCATCGGCTCTCGAAGACCTTGGGGTCGCGCAATTGCGCACCGGCGCAACCGAATCGGGCCTGGATACCCTCGGCCGGGCGCTCGTCCGGTACTCCGATGCGGGCGCGATCTGGGACGCGGGGCGGGTACGCGGCCGACTGCGGGCCAACGGTGTGCGCCGACGGCTGGTGACCAACACTCGCCCGAACACCGGCTGGGCCTCGCTCACCGATTCCGAGCTGGCCGTGGTTCGCCTGATCAGCCAGGGGCTCACGAACCGCGAAACCGCTGAGCGACTGTTCATTTCACCCCACACAGTCAACAGTCACCTGCGCCACGCCTTCACCAAGCTGGAGGTCAACTCCCGCCTCGAACTCGCCCGTGTGGTCGCCGCGAACGCCGGGGAGAACTAGGTATCGCACGGCCGTGCGATGTCGCCCGGCCGCCGCGGGAGCAATGTCGTTGGCAGGTCATTCCGACCGCACACAGCGACAAGAAGGTCTCGACATGTCTGGATTAACAGGGAAGATCGCCGTCGTCACCGGTGGCACGAGTGGCATCGGCCTGGCCATCGCACAGCGGTTCGTGCACGAGGGCGCGCACGTTTTCGTCACCGGCCGAAGGCAATCCGAGCTGGACAAAGCGAAAGCGTTGATCGGCGACGGTGTCACACCCGTGCGAGGCGACGCCACCAGCACCGCCGACCTCGACAGCCTCTTCCAGCAGGTGCTCGCGGAGCAGGGCAGGCTGGACATCCTGGTCGCCAACTCCGGCCGCGTCGAGCCGGAGGAGTTCGGGAAGGTCACCGAGGACAACTTCGACAAGACCTTCGACCTCAACGCCCGGGCGGTGTTGTTCACCGCACAGAAGGCGCTGCCGCTGATGCGCGACGGCGGGTCGATCATCCTGATCGGGTCCATCGCAGGCATCAAGGGGCTGGACGGCTACAGCACCTACAGCGCCGCCAAGGCGGCGGTGCGCTCCTACGCCCGCACCTGGACCCAGGAATTCAAGGACCGCGGCATCCGGATCAACACACTCAGCCCCGGGCCGATCGACACTCCGATCATGGACAGCCAGGCCGACACCAAGGAAGGCGCCGACGCGATCCGGGCCGCCTTCGCCTCGGTCGTCCCGCTCGGGCGGATGGGACGACCCGAGGAAGTGGCCGCGGCCGCCTACTTCCTGGCCTCCGACGACAGCAGCTTCGTGACCGGCATCGATCTGGCCGTCGACGGCGGCATGGCCCAGATCTAGCCAATCCCCGGAAGGACTTCATCATGAGCAGTTCCGTGATCGGTCTGAGCATCGACTGCGCCGACGCCGCCGAACTGGCGCAGTTCTGGGCCGACGTACTCGGACGGCAGGTGAGGGCCCAGCCCACCGCCGAGTTCGCCGCGATCGACGTGGGCGAGGCCACCCAGGGTCCACCACTGGCCTTCCATCAGGTCCCCGAGGCGAAAACGGTCAAGAACCGGCTGCACCTGGACCTGATCAGCAGCGACTTCGCCGCGGAAACCGAGCGGCTGCTGTCCCTGGGCGCCAGCCGAGTAGCCGACGTCCACCGGGGCGATACGCGGTGGACCACCTTCCGCGACCCCGAGGGCAACGAATTCGACCTGGTCGCCGGATGAGCCGCCGCGAGCCCGACCTCGCCGCAGGGCAATACCTGCCGAGCCCGAGCGAACGCGTACGAGAACAGGTGGCCCGCTACGAGGCCACCAACGGGCGAGAAGGCGGCACCCTGGAAGGGCGCCCGGTCGTCATCCTCACCATGACCGGCGCCACCAGCGGCAAGATCCGCAAGACCCCGGTGATGCGGATCGAGCGAGACGGCACCTACCTCGCCGTCGCCTCCGCGGCTGGCGCGCCGAGCCATCCCGCCTGGTACCGCAATCTGATCGCCCACCCCGATCTGCGCCTGCAGGACGGGGCCGAAGTGCACCGCCTGCGCGCTCGCGAGGTATTCGGCGACGAGAAGGCGGAGGCTTGGAAACTGGCTGAATCGCGGTGGCCCCATTTTCCGGAGTACCGGACCAGGGCGGGACGAGAGATCCCCATCCTGTTCCTCGAGCCCGTCCCGTCGAGTGACCAGTGAATCCGATCATGAGCGTCGCCGTCGACGGCGGCCCTCTGGCTGCGTCGGGAGGGAATGTACGAAGTCCGTCACGTCGTTACTGCTCAGGCAGAGCCGCTCACCGTCGCATGTCCGACCGTCAACGATGAAGGAGCACACCATGAACCGCCAACCCAAGGTCCCCGGCGTCGATCACCCGATCACCATCGAACCCAGCGAGGTACACGTCGTCGTCCGCTCCGGCGGACAGGTCGTCGCCGACACCACGAAGGCACTGATCCTGCGAGAGTCCACCTACCCGCCGGTCTACTACGTGCCACTCGGCGATGTCGACCCGACGCTGCTGCAGCCCAGCCCGACCATCACCTACTGCCCCTACAAAGGTGACGCGTCCTACTTCACAATCACCGGCCCCGACGGAGACATCGAGGACGCGGTGTGGACCTACACCGAGCCCTACCCCGCGGTGGCCGCGATCACCGGCCATGTCGCGTTCTACACCGATCGCGTACTCCTCACCGCCGACGACAGCTGATCAGGTTCGAGTAGCGGCGGCGTTGGGCCCCAAGGGTTTTGCCGCCGCGAAGGATCTCACCGACGGGTTGTTCACCGTCAACGAGGCCATCGCCCGCGCGAACGCTGCGACGTTGCTGTACGAATTCGCCTGCCTGAATGTCGTTATCCGGTATGCATATACTGCACAGTTCTGCCGCGCCGCTGGGTAGTCGAGCGGACCTATGCCTGGATCACCAAACATCGCCGCTGCGTCCGCGACTACGAAACCCGACCCGATCATCACGAAGCAATGGTCTACATCGCCATGATCGCCGTCATGTCACGCCGACTCGCCCGCACCCGACACGGTTCCCAGACGTTCACTCAGTGGTGTCCTGCTCAAGCGAGTTCTTCGGCGGCAACTGCGGTCGCTACATCGTCGAGTGAAAAGCATTGTGTCGGGCGAACTTTCCAGCGTTCTCGACTGTTGGCATTGTGGGGCGGGCCGAACCTGCCGAGCAGGCCGCGTCTACCCGGCCCGGGAAGGCGGGTAGACGAGGTCTCGCGGTGCTCAGATTTCCGGGGGCGCGGGCAGGTCTTTGATCATGTCGAATGCGACGAGCATGGCGACCGAGTCATGATAGGTGACTATCTCGGCGATCTTGCCGTCGCGGAAGCGCACGACATTCAGATAGTCGTTGCGGTACGGTCGACCGGTCGAGCGCACGACCATGTCGCCCTTGGTTTCGACCAGCCAGCCGTTCGGGTCCAGCATCGGCTCGGCGCTGACCACCCGCTGCTCGACCCGGTCGTATCGCTCAGCCGCGGCGGACATCTGGCGTACCTCCGCTTTTCCGGTGCCCTTGTTCGGGAAGCCGGGGGGCTGGTACGGGATACGCATCTCTACGTCATCGGTACACAGCTTCAGCATTCCGTCGAAATCCTTGGCGGAGCTGCGGGCGAAGTATTCATTGATGGTGGCGATCATCTTGGAGCGTTCATCGGTGAGGGTCGCGTCCTGGGTGACCATAGGTTTCTCCGTTTCGCTCAGTGATTCGATCTATGTCAGATACCAACTGAAACAATATGACCGACCGTACTTCTACGTATAGCACTGACTTCAGCAATCACTGAACTACCAGGAGTTCGCCCAAAACTCGAGCGTCACACGCCCACCATCACCGAGTTCTCAGACGCTCACTAATACATCGCGTAGCAACAGACTACGGCAACATACTTCCGCCAACCACGCGCTCTGTATCACGAAGCGGGCGTTCGCCTTTGAAATGTCAAGGCCGCAAGGCGCGGTAATACCGACAAAGTCGATGCACGATAAGTCCGACGAAACGAACTATGCTCGCACGCACCATGATTCACGCAAGTCACCCGTAACGGACATCTGCAATGGCCAAGAGCGAGCCCCACCACCAATGTTAGGTATCCGGTTACGTGATGTTCACCGAAGGAATTAGGTAGGCCCTCCTCGATGCCATGCATCAAGCCCAAGAATGCCGCCGGAGTCGACCTGATCGGACCTCAGCGAGCCGTCAGTGAGTCAAATCGTCCGCGGCGCGCTGAGCCATGTACGCCTGACCCGCCGCATTCGGGTGGACCGACAGTGAGGGCGACGTGGGCACCGGGGTTTCCACCCAGCGCTGACCCGGTGCCTGACAGGCATCGTGTCCGGATTGGGTGGCGGGGTCGACGAACCGCGCGTCGTGTGCCGCCGCGGTATCGGCCAGCATGCCGTTGAGCCTCGCCGTGACCTCGGCAAGGAACGGAACATCGCCGGAGGCGATCGGCATACTCGGCCAGCAGCCGCCGGTGGCGGGCACGATGGACAGATACCCGGTCATCACGACCGTGGCATGGGGAGCCCTGCGGTGGATTTCGTCGAGGACCGCGCCGACTCGCGGAGCGACATCGGCGAGGCGCCCGCCGACCTGATCGCCGCCGAGGGTCAGCAGGGCGCGGCAGGGCGCGCCGACGGGGGAGACGATGCCGAGTGCCCCACATCGGAAGGCGATATCGCCGAAGCCGAAGTCGTTGCCGCCGATGCTGATCGTCACCAGGTCGGTATCCGGGGTCACGGCGTCGAGCTGCGGTGGGTTCACTCCCGCCGGGGTCACCTGCGGGCGGGTCATATCAGCGGTGGTGGCACTGCCGCAGCTGACATCCACGAACTGGGCGACTCCGAGGGTTCGAGCGAGATCGCCGGGATAGTCGTCGCGGGCACGGGCACATCCGAGCGGGCCGTTCCCGAGATCGGTCAGGGTACCTGCCGCGGCATACGAATCGCCGAGGGCCACGTACCGTCCGACCGGGGAGGCGTTGGCGGCGGGTGAGGCCACGAAGGTGGCGACGGTCACAGAGAGGGGAACCAGAATGCTGAGAAGGCGGCGTCGGGCCTGCCCTCGGGTCGTACTCATCGAAAAGGCTCACTTCATGGGTCGTGCGGAGCACCGCCGAATATCTTTGCTGGGATGCTGCACTCCCGCCGGGACCGGTATGACCACAGGGGTCATAAGAGACTTCCGGTCTGTATATACCGTCAGAAACAGGCCTACGCTCTGACAATACCCAGTATTGCAGATCGTATGCCAAAAGATAGCCCGACGCCTGAACGGATCGGCGGTGTCCCATCGGACCCTCGACGATCGCGATCACGTCACCGTACAGCCGCCGACCTTCGGAGGCTTCTGGATAGGCGATGGCAAGTGCTCGGTGACAGCTCGCCGCGGACATCCGCTCCGCGTGCACGTCACGCCATAGGCACGACGCGGCTGTGTGTTGCATTGAGCGCAACACGGCTCACTCTCAGTCGGTTCGCCAGCCGAGGCGGTTCATGCGTTCGAAGTAGGCGTCGTCGGCGGCCTGGATTTCTTCCTCGGTCCTGGACTGCGGCGCGGGTTGGTGTTCGGGACTGGCGGATACGTCCCGGGCGGCGAGAAGTTGACCGCGGATGCGTGGGTCGGCCTTGCGAACGAGTCCTTCGACTTTCGTTTTCGCATCGGCGCGGGCTTTGCGGTGGCAGTCGAGGATCGCGCTGGTGAGCTGGGTAGGGGTCCATCGCATGGCGCCGGGTGCGATCTGCAGGGAGGTGATGTCGCCGCTGGCGTCGACTTCGACGAGGACACCGCGTATCTCACTAAGGCCGCGCACGGCCGATGCTGCTTGGGCCAGCTGCTGCCCGTTTCGGCGGATTTCGGCGACGTTGTGCCGCAACTGTTGTTCCCAGTCAGGCAGTCCGGTCACTTCCAGCCCAGCTTCTTGCGGATTTGCTTCATGATCTCCGGCACTGGTCGCTTCTCGTCCTCGCGGATCGGCTCTTGTCCGGTGTAGACGCGGTTGGCGCGAGCGAGTTTGGGGCCCAAGAGCCCGACGACCTCAGGTTCATCGAAGATGTTCTCGAGGAACCCGGTCGCGATGAGGTCGGCCACTGTGTTCTGCCCATCGCCCCAGGCATCCTCGAGGCGGGCGAAGAACGGTCGCAGGCGTCCTTGCGGGTCGTCGCTGGTTTGCGCGAGATGGGTTGCCCAACGGGCGATATCGGCCATGAGGACGGTCGGGAGCATCTCGTGGTTGTCTTCGATGTGCTCGGCGATGATCGGCCCGATCTCGGGTTCGAGATCGGCCAGACCATGGATGAACCGGGCCTGGTCGGGAACAAGGCTGCGCGACCAGGTGCCGATCATCTCCAAGATTTCCTTGCTGGTCTCGTCCGTTCCATCGCTCACGGTGTCACCCTTTCTCAGCGTCCGGCCAAAGCATCCATCAGATTCTTCAGTTCTGCGATCGCGACAGCCCGGTCGGCCGGATCGGTATTGGCCCTGTTCATCAACCAGTTCGCCAGCGATCGCTGCGTCTCCATCGCTTTCACCAGATGCCAGTGATTCCCAGTCTGCTGCAACGTCTGCAGCTCGTTTCGGACCGCATCCGCAGTCGTCCCGTCACCGACTCGATCCTCGGAATTCGCGCCCTTGTACAGGTTGTTGATGAGATTCTGCAGCTTGGGGTCCTTGGCCGTCGGCTTGACCGGCGACGGCTTCTTCGGCAAACCGGGCCGCGGTGGCTCATCGCCGCCGGAGCGCACCAGCCGGGTCTTGGCCTTCTCCAACCAGGCGGCCAGCTTCTTGACCAGCTCACCGAGCTTGGTGGTGATGGTCTCGGTGATCCGGCCCGCGAGCCGAGCGACCTTGCCGGCGAGTTCGGTGATGAACCGCCCGATCCGCGCGGTGTACATGGCGATCCGCTCGGCCAACACCCCGTTGCCGAGCTCGGACAGCCCGCCGGTGAACGGCGCGAGGATGCCCATGCCCGCTTCCCACGCGGCGGATTCCTCACCCATCTTCCGCAGTTCCTCGAGCACGGAATGGTGGGCTTCGTCCAGGTACTGGGCGTATTCGCTGCAGCAGTCGCCGAGATCGCGGAACGCGGACTGGACATCGGAGAAGTTGCCCAGTGTCTCACTGGATTTGGCGACCGCGATCGGGATCTCCGGCGAGACTTGGTTTTCCAGCAGTCCCACCGCGTTCGGAATCGGGCTCGTCGCCTGGTCGAGGGCGGTCGCGGCGGCGTACCAGACATTGCGGGCCGCACGCAGTTTGTCTTGGTGGCCGTTCGGCCACAACAGGCCTGTAACCTGCTTGATCAACGGCCAGCCGGTGGGATCAGCACTGTCGCCACCGGCCGCCGACGGCACCGTGGTGGCCAGACACGGGTCGAACCCGACGGTCGGTGGCGAAGGCGGGGCAGTGGGCCCGTCGTAGTGAGCGTCTGCTTCGCCGGAGGCATGGTTGTAGGCGCCGACTGCCAGCAGGTCCCGGACGCGGGCACAGGTGGACACCAGCTTCGACGAGGCTTGCAGTGCCGAAGCGGCAGCGCTGTCGTAGGCGGCGGCCCATTGAGTGCCCACGCTGTCGCTGCCGCCCATCCCGCCATACGCGGCCAAGGTCGTCAGCAGCCCGGAATGCACATCGCTGGCGGTGTCGCGGGCGCCACCGAAACACTCACCGGCCGAATGGTATTCATCACCGCGGCACACAATGATGGGGAACGTCGGCGAACTCATGTGGGCCACATTCCGTGATTGGTGCGGCCGACCGCCTGATAGGTCGACCGCGCACGATCCAGCGCCTTGCGCAGCTCACCGAGCGCCGTGTTCATCTCCGCCGCACCGGCAGCCCACTCCGCAGATGCGGTCGTGTGCGCTTGGGCGGCCTCACCGACCCAGGTGATGTGCAGGCTGTCGATTCGTTTTCGGATCTCGGCCAGCCGGTCCTCGATCCGCTTCTCCAGATCGGCGGCCTTGTCGATCAGGGCCTGCATGCCATCCAGGTCGACGCGGTAGTTGCTGGTGTCCACCTACCCGACCCCCCGCCCGGCACCGCCGATCCCCTCGGCGCAACCGCGGTCGGTGCTCACAGCCGCGTTCGCAGTGTGATGCAGAGCGGTAGCGTCGTGTTCCAGCCCGGCGATGACCTGGCGGGCGCCCTGTTCCCATTCGGTCCACGCCTCGTGGTGAGTCCCGGCGGCGCTGCCCTGCCAATCGCCGCCGATGAACGCATGGACCTCACGCATCAGCCTGTCCAGCTCGTCGGTGAACTCCCCTGCCGAGGTCTCCAGCCACCCCGCCGTGGCGTGTACCTCGGCCGGATCCATTTCCACCCGGTCCGCCATCTCGCCCCCTCGACTCTCATGCCCGACCGATCGCCCCTCGCACTATATGACGCACCCGATACCGCGGTGGTTCCATCTCGAAGCACGAGAGGACACACACCAGCTCCCGCAACTGCTTGTCGAACGGTTTTATCTCGCGGTCGATGGTCTCGAGTTCCTCGATCAGCTCGATGATCACCTGGCAACGCACACCAGAGTGGCCCGATCCCGAGCGGTGACCGTCGTGACCAGCTCGCGAGCCTGGCGCGCCGACAGATACTTCTTCGCGCCCGCGGGCACCACATCCAGCAGCAACCGATGCATCCGGTTGATCGTCTGGGTGCGGGCTCGACCCAACTCGTCACGCCGGTCGACCAGCAGCCCGAGCGCGACCAGATCCGGATCCGCGTGCACCCGACACAGATTCGGTGCCCGCAACGCCACCAACGCCACCGAGTGCGCATCCACCTGGTCGGTCTTGCGGCCGTTGCCGGTGGCGAACACCCGCACCTGCGCCGACAGCTTCGCGGGCACGCCGATCACCGTCTCGCCGTCGTGGATCAGCCGATGTGCCAGGTGCCGACCGATGTCGTTTGCAGCCCTCGATCGCCCACACTCGGTCCGGGAAACGCTGTGCCGCAATGAGCTGCGTCGGTGCCGTAGCGACCGGTGGCCAGAATCGTCGCGTCGGCGTCGATCACTTCGATGGTGGCCGAGCGTTTGTGGGGGTCGGTTCCGATGACGACCGGCATCGGCGTCCTTCCACATCGACGGAACGAGGTATCCGTGCGGGAGGCACCGCTACTTCGAGCCCCGGGGCACGCCACCCCGCACGGCACCCGGTGGGACACAAGCCATTAGCGAGCCACACCTAGCAAGACCGGGGGCAGCCGATTTGAGAGCCTCCCGCCGGGCACCTGTACCCGATCCTGGCCGGAAACGAGCCCTGACACCAGTCTCTAGGAAGCCGATTCGTGTTCACCAGTCGACGGTCGTGTCAGTAGCTGTCCCCGCCAACGAATTGACGGCTCGGGGACATGCTCCGCAACACGAAACGAGGTTCATCGAAACCGAGTAAGAACAACTCGCACAGAGTCTTGCCTGATGCCTTTCTTTGATCTCAATCCTTTATATCGGTACCGATTTCAGCAAGGGTTGACGCAGGCAGTCGGACTTCAACGGAGCTGGTCGGATTAAGCGAGATCGCCACATTTTCCGGCATACGCGAGATCAGTCGAGAGAAGGGCATGAGTACCACGGGTACATTCTCAGTTGAAATCTTGCCGGGACTCGAAAAGATGGCTACAAAGTCTCCCGTCAAGTCCGTGTAGATCATAATATCTTCATTCGCATTGGCTACGACATATACATTGGCCACCATCAAAGCCGCGTTCAAATCAGCTTCCGACCCGTACCCAGTCGCTGCAAGTTGCGCAGCTGCCTCGACCTTGTTCTCGGGCGGTGGCAATTGCAGCCTCGCAGGCGATGGGCGATATTTCGCATTCTTTTGAAACTCTGTGAGTTCACCACGTTCGTCGACCTTCCATCCCCCTTCCACCCCATGAGGAGGAACCGCGCCATCTCTGTCGAAGAATGGATCGATCACATATACCCAACCGCCAGGATTTCGAGCGGCCTCGCGTCGCAGTTCGTCGGTGATCGGCGGAAGCGGGATCTCGTAATTATTCACGCCACGCCTTCCTGTAGCTAGCGATTGTTTCCTCTTGCTCGGTTGGAGTGCCGAGCATGTTGAAGTCGTTCGGATGCACATCGTCAAAGGTACCAACGTTAACCGGTCGGCCCTGTGGCCGGTGCCGCAGCGATCTCATTCCACCGCCCATTTCGGAGGACATCCTGCTCGGATACACATCTATTCTGGCACCCTCAACTGCTGGCAAGACTCCGATATCCGCCAGCTTTATACGCACCAACTTGAGCGCAGAAAATGCGCTCCATGCCGTGGCTTTTACTTCGATGTCCGCGTATCGCACAGCTACCGAATAATCGCCGTCCGAGAATTCGCAGACCAATCTTCCACTCGCAATAGAGCTCGGAGTCAGAAGGGAGATCTCTTTGTCGCACACAGTCTCAACGACAGCCATGCTATCGCCAACTTCGATAGTTCGGATTCAGAATCATTTCACCGAGCTCACCTGTTGCATAATTATACGGCCGAACCCCCACAATAAACTCATTTCGAATACCTCCCGGGAAAGCGATCTCCTGCTCGTAACTCATCTCATGGGGTCCTAGCGTTTCATTGATATCTATACCACCTGGCACGTCGATCTCGTAAGTGTACTTCCCGCCCATCTCCTCGCTGATATCCAGCCGCCTGGATGTGCTGACGAAGGCAGAGGGCTGATCCTCCGCAACATAGTCCCGCAGCCTGGTGTTAGTGATGTCCCGCGGGCTGAACCCGCTGTCGAAGATCATGTCAGGCGGACGATTATCACTGCGGAATACAGGCTCTGTATCCGCTCTCCAGGAGGGCTTGACTCCGAGGTCACCGAGATCGACACCGCGATCAACAGCCGCCTCCAACGGATCGCGTCCGACAGAGCCGTGGTTGAGACCGTTGCCGCGCGGATCGCCCTCAGGCTTTCCGTCTCTAACTCGAGGAGCCCATGGCTCGGAGGGCCGTCCTGAGCCTGGGGGCGCCGCCGGTTTGACGGGCGAACCTGCCCCGGGTTTGCTGGCCGCGCTCGAAGCTGAACCAAGATCGGAGGGGTTACCGAAGCCACTAGCCAGTGGTGTCTCCAGTTCCCCGGTTGTTTCGATCACGGCTTGTGATCCGCCATTCTCGACGGCGGTGCCGCTCCCCAACCTAGGTTCGGCAGGAGTGTCTCTCGTACCCGTGCCGCTAGGCACCTGCGGTTCATGAGGGGTTGTAGGTGGCTGCTCGGCGGGCCGCTCGACCTGGCCAGTCCGTCCCGTGTTGACACTTGACTCAGGGATAGTGGTGTCGGTTGGCAGGGGTGACTCGCTGCGGGCATTGACATGGGTCTCAGGTGTGTTGCGTGGTGCAACGCGGCCTGTGCTGGCGTCGACAGCTTCTGTCGCGGTGCGGGTGGCGCCGCGGGTGATGGTGACGTAGCGACCGAGAGTGGTGAGTCCGCGGCCGACAACCCAGCCGACGCCCTCGCCAGCGGCGAGGAAAGCCAGATCGATGGCGACGCCTTTGAGTTCGTCGGAGACGCTGAGTGCCTTACCGGGGTCGGTGGCCCAGTGGGTTCCGGTGGTGTCTTCGACGAGCACGCCGCCACCGGCGACCTTGTAGAGCCGCTGCGCGGTGATACCGGGTGGGACGGGGATTTCGGCGATCTCGGCCCAGATGCTGGTGTCAGGTCGGCGAACGTAGCGTCGGGGGTCGTTGGTTCCCGATGCCGGGGAGTCGGGCAGTTCGATGTACTCGTAGGCACTGTCGCTGCCGGGCTTGTGGTCCTGGATAGCGGCGTGTTGGGCGGCGGGGTTGGGTGGGATGGTGACGGTGTGGTCGGTGTCCAGGTGCAACTGTGACCCGTTGACCATCACCAACGGTCGTCCACTGCGGTCGGTGACGGTACCGCCGGGGTGGCGATAGAACTCGAACTGCAAGCCGGGAGCGAACTTGTCGGTGACGTCGGCGACGATGTGCTCGACACCGTTGCGGTCGGTGACGGCGACCTGAACGATATTGCCGTCGCGATCTCTGATGACCTTGACCAAGTCGTCGGGTTTGCCCCCGAGGGTGGACAACATGGTGGATGCTCGCTGCGCGGCAACGATCGCGGGATCGGTGGCGAGGTCGCGACCGGTGGCACGAGCTACGGCGTAGGCGCGGGTGATGTCGTCGTAGGTAGTTTTGCGGGCCTCGTCGAAGGGAGATTTGGCGACGGTGTTGCCGTTGGACAGTTGCCAATTCGCCTGGACCCCAGAGTTGGTCCAGCTCAGGTGCTGCCCGTTGGACAGGGTCACGTCGTAGCCGGTCTGCCACCCGGTATCGGTGTGGCTGATGGTTTTGGTCAGTTCACCGCCTCCGGTGAGCGGGGTCGTGCCGTCCTCGCCGTGGCCGAGCGCCGTCGTGAGGTCGGCCAGCTCCTGGGGACCGACCACACCGGGCGGTCGCACACCGCTGGTCACCGTGTCGACCACGCGCTGAGCGGGATTCGACTGCGCCGGGTCTTCCACACCGGGCAACTGGTTGATGACGTTCCGGGCGGCGTTCTCACCGTTCTGCTGCTCGGGGACCTTGATGGTGCCGTCGGCGTTGTAGGTGATTTGCAGTATCGGATAGCTCTGCAGCAGAGCGGGATCGATCCGTGCGGGCGGGGACGACTCTGCCACGGGTTGCTGCGGCGGAGCCGACGTCTCCGGCGTCGACTTCGACGATTGTGCCTGGGCGAGCAACCACCCGAGCGATCCTTCGGCCGGCGGCCTGGGATCTGCCGGTCCACCGATACCGACGATCTGCGCGATCACGGGATTGCCGGTGTTCGGATTCGAGGTGCCGGGCTGGGACGTCTGGTCCGGTATACCGGTTGCTGGTTGTGGTGCAGGTTGCTCGGAAGCCGGTGTCTTGGCTGGAGTATCGGTGTTCGTGGTTGGAGTCGGCGCGGTCTGGGTAGGCGTACTCGACGACTGGGCAGGACTGTTCGATTGGGTAGACGGCGTCGATTGTTGCTGCGCGCGAGAGGCTTCGGCGTCGGCCCGGATCTGATTCCACCGTTCCTGCTGGGCCTCGCTGGGCGGTCCTCCAGGGTTCGGGCCCGGCCGCCACGCCACCGGCTGTAACCGCACCGGCCCCGCTGCGGCAATGTCGCGAGCCGCCGTCCGGTTCCCGGTTGTGGGAACCGGCTGCGACGAACCCGCCAATGGCGAGCCCTTGATCTCGTCGTTCTGCGGGACGGTGAAGAAGTTGTATGGCGCGGTATGGGTTTCGGTGGTCGCTGCGGCGGCCGTCATGTCCTGGGTGGACCAGGTCCGGTCCAACCGCCGCGCCGCACCCGCAGCGGTCATGCCGCTGAAGGTGTACACACGCCCACCCCCGCCTTCAGCTGCTCCACTCCCGGACGTCTGATCCCGCACAGTGGGATGCCCAGGCGTCCACGGCGGAACCGGGTTTCGCTGCGACCTCTCCATATCCGACACAACACTCCTCAAGACACAACAAAACCCCGCCGTGTCGCGAAAATGCGGCGGGTCAATGGATTTCGATACGGAAGCGCTCAGCGGCCAACAACGGACGTCGAAAGATCTTCAACTCCGGCAACCGAATTGGATCCACAAGCCGCTACCGATCAGCGACTCGTGGCCGCGGCCCGGCGATCGGCGACTGGAATCGACTCCGCCCCTGGGCAGGTACGCACTGGCAGTGGACGTGTCGGATCAGCGATAGCCGCCAGAACGACAGCCGGGCTACCACGTTCAAGGATCGCCACTGGGAATGCATTGCAGGGCAGGACTTCTCGCAGGAATCATGCCGATGGCACACCTATAGCGCTCCGCCAAGCTTCACGTAAAGAGGTGGATTTGTCAACAGGCGGCGATATGCGCGTGCTGCTCGACCGGTTTAGGACCGGATGTCAGCGATACCATTGCCAGGCCGTACCCTACAGCATCGAATCGTGACACGGCGCTCGAAGGCGTTGAACACGCCTGGTAGAACGCTGTTTCCGAGGCACGGTGAGTACACGTCCCTCGATCGAACCGGCGCTGCACCGCAGTGGCCACGGTCGACTTGCCCGAACCCGAATTGCCGCGGATGACCACCAGCACCCCGGGATTCGTCATTCCGCCTCCACGTGGGATAGCGCGGCGTGCAGCTTGGTGAGGAATCGGCCGAGGTGGGGGTCGGATTCGGGGATGGCGTACGGGTCGATGTCCCACCATCGGCCTGCGTCGAATTCTGTTGGGGCTAGGTGGTATTCGCGTGATCGGCTGCCTCGTATGACGTACCAGAGCGAAACATCCTCATGTCCGGCGTCGCGTCCTACAGTGGTGGTCATGGTGACGAACAGCGGGCGGTCGCCGATCACACTGAAGTCGGCGACGATGTCGAGTTCTTCGGCCGCCTCACGTCGTGCCGTCTGCCGGGGGTGTTCGCCGGGTTCGACGTGGCCGCCCATCGGCAGGTGCAGGTTCGATTTGCGGTGCTGCCCGAGATAGATGCCACGTTGGCCGGGGTCGACGAGGACGACGTAGGAGGCCAGATGCCTTGCGGGCGTGGCGGGTTCGATCCGGCGGAAGATGTCGTCGGTCTGGCGAAGCCAGCTCATCGTTTGGTCGAGGTGCTGCCGCTCGAGCGAATCGAACGGGGTGATCCCGGCAAGGGTCCGGGCAACGACAGCGGTGGCGGGCTGCATGGTCGAGGACGATAAACCTAGGGACCGACAACTAACGCCCGATATTGCCGAGACGAGGACGTCACGGTACGTCAGTGGTGTCCGCGAAAAGCGATTGCGGGCGTGAGGTGCGGCAGTCGATGATTCCGGCGTGAGTGAGGAAGTCGTCGTCAGGCCCTTGACTGCTGGTGATGCCGAGCCGATTGCTGCGGCCTTCGCCGCGCTGGGCTGGACCACCAAGCCGGTCGAGCAGTACATCGGCTATCTGGCCGAGCAGGCGGCCGGCGCGCGGGTATGCGTGATCGCGGAGCGTGGCGGTGTATTCGCCGGGTATTGCACACTGCTGTGGATGTCTGCGTACGAACCCTTCCGCGCCAACGGGATTCCGGAGATTCAAGATCTCAACGTGCTGCCCTCGCATCGCAACCTCGGAATCGGCGGCATGCTTCTGGATGCGATCGAAGAGGAGGCGCGGAAACGAGGTGAGGTCGTCGGGATCGGGGTTGGCCTGTACGCGGATTACGGGCCCGCGCAGCGGCTCTACGTCCGGCGAGGCTATCTGCCCGATGGCTACGGGATCGTCTATGACAACCAGTCCGTCGAGTACGGTACGACGATCAAGTTGGACGATGCCGCCACCCTGATGCTCACGCGCGAATTCTCCATCTGAGGCATGACGCCTCCCGTCGCTCGAACATCCACTGGGCGCTCGATTACCGGATTCTCGCCGAGAATCCCTGCGACAATTGGTGGATCGACGCTCTTCGGCCCAACAGAGGTGTCTCATGACCAACAACCCCGCCGACGATCCCGCACCGACCGACGAATCCGGGCCCGCCACAGACGCTCCCGAACCTGAGGAACCGACCACCCCTGAGCGCACGGCACCACCACGGGTCGGCGCTGCTATTCCCGACAGCGTAGTTTTCGTGCAGCCGCCACCAGTCACCTAGGCGACACAACTGCCCAGCTCACGTTGTCAACGGCCGTGGCCCGGCGCTCCGGGCCCGGCCACGGCGTTCACTGTTCGATCCCCATCGCGACTCCGGTCTTGTGCCCCGCGGCACCCACTTGCGGCTTCGGCCGACGTCCTTCCCCCATTTTCTCGCAGGTGCCGTCGGGGATGACCGCAGCCGTGCGCGCGTTGGTGGGCCGTCCGCATTCACTTCGAATCGGTTGGGCGACACAGCTTCCCAACGCACGCATGCAGCCGCTGTTCTCGATACGGAACCCGGGCGGCAGCCGAAACTCGTTCCTCCACAAGGGTTCCTGTCGACTCACCGGGTGATCGCCCTCAGGGCTGCGACCAGCCGCCTCCCCATCCGCCCACCTTGGCGGAGTCGGCCGCGTACCGGGCGAAGTTCTCGCCGATACGGCGATGTCCGGCCGAATCCGGGTGCAGCGCATCGGGTAACGGCAGTTCGGCGGCGTCGGACTCGCCGTAGAGTTCGCGGCCGTCGAGGTAGTGCAGGTTCTCATCCGCAACGGCGCGCTGGGCAACCAAGCGGGACAGCTCATCGCGAATGATGCTGAGCGTCAAGCGACCCGACGCGGTGTCCACCGGATCGCCCAGGGCGCGGAAGCTCAATCGACCGGCGCTGAAGTCGGGGGCGATGGGGCCGGGGGTGTGTTCCTGCATGGGGCACAGCAGCGGGGAGACGACCAATAGCGGTGTGTCCGCATGGCCCTCGCGGATGGTGTCGAGGAAGCCGTGCATCGCGGGGACGAAACCTCGGCGGCGCATCACGTCGGTGTTCGTCAGGTTGATACCGATCTTGATGCTGAGCAGGTCGGCGGGTGTGTCGCGCAGGGCGCGCGCGACGAACGGGTCCAGGACCGCATTGCCGCGCAGGCTCAGGTTCACCAGATCCACCCCGCCCAGCGCTGCGGCCACCGCGGGCCAGGTTCCGGTCGGGCGGTCGGCATCGGCGCCGTGGCTGATCGAACTGCCGTGATGCAGCCACACCGGGCGCATTCGCTGCGGGAGTGGCGTCACCGGCGCGTCGGTGCGCAGGGCGATCAGTTCGGCGATCTCGGTGTGCGGCAACCAGATCTCGACATCCTTGTCCTCACCGGACAGGTCCGCGAATCGCACGCTGCCGGTCGGTCCGGGCTCGCCGCGCTCGTCCAGGGTGCGCACCTGTCCGCCGTTGGATTCGGCGTGATCCACGAGTCGCCCGTTCACGCACAGGTCGTAGCGCCCGGCGGGCGGCGTCGCGCCCGGCCAGGTGATCCGCGTCGGGCGGACATCCAATTCGATTGCGCGGGAACGGGTTCGGAAGGCCACGCGCACGCCCGCCGGTTGCGCCTCGACCATGGCCAGGTAGTCGTCCGGGAACTGGCGATGCGCCCAGGCGGGCAGCCTGTGCGGCACCACGCCCACGGTGGTGCCCTCCAGATAGAGGGCTCCGCGCACGATCGCGGCGGTAATCGGGGTGCTGATCCAATCGTTCACGAGAAGGCACGGTAGACTTCCTAGAAGTATTAGGCAAACCATTTGTAGTACTAATTCCTTCAGGAGTACTTCTATGACACGCCCGAGGATGTCCATCGAGCAGCTCACCCACGCCGCGGCCCGGCTGGCCGATGAGATCGGCTTCGACAATCTGACCGTCGCCGCGCTGGCCCGCAGCCTCGAGGTCCGGGACGCGAATCTGTACTCACATCTGAAGAACGGCGATGACCTGCGGATTCGAGTGGCCGTCCTCGCCCTGACCGAACTCGCGGACCGAGCCTCCGACGCGCTCGCCGGACGCGCGGGCACCGACGCGCTGGTGGCCTTCGCGGCCGCGTACCGCGACTACGCGACGACTCATCCGGGCCGCTACGCCGCGACCCGGATCCCGCTATCCCTGGAGACCGCGACCGCGGCGCAGCGCCACGCCGATCTGACCCGCGCCATCCTGCGCGGCTACGCCCTGCCCGAACCCGCCGAGACCGATGCGGTGCGGCTGCTGCACAGCACCTTCCACGGATTCGTGAGCCTGGAACGCACCGGCGCCTTCGCCCGGCAATCCCGCACGGCCGACGAATCCTGGGCGAGCACCCTCGACGGCCTGGATCTCCTGCTGCGCAACTGGCCCGGCGTATGAGGTTCGGTCAGAGGGCTCCCCCGCCCGAACGACAAGCTGCCCCGCAGTTTACGACTCGGCCGCATTCACCCGCGGCGCACCGAAATCCGGCACCCGCAGGGTGCCTGCGGCAATCCCGAAGGCCATATCGCTGTAACCGAGCGACAACTCCGCCAGCCGCTGCCACGCCAGGTGCAGCTCCCACTGCGACGTCGACTGTTCCAGTGCGACATAGGCATTCACGGAAAATTCGGCGAGTCGATCGACCACGGTCCCCACGGTCTCGGTATGCATCCACGCCGCCCCATGCGGAACCGGCATCACCGAGGCAACCCAGCGGTCGACCTCGTGCACCAAAGCCACACGGCAGCAGTCGATTTCGGAGCGCATCGGTGCGGCGACCGCCAGCCGAGCACGGTGTAGGTCCGCAAGCTCGCCCGCCGCCCTCAGCACCGGGTGCGGAAGATGCACCCGCCCCGCACATGCCTCGAGGATCAGATCCCGCGATGGCAGGGAAACGCCCATCAGATCACTCCCACTTGCCGCCCCTGAGCACCGAATGTGACTTCCGACACAGACAGGCTAAGGCTTCGGCTAGCGGCTGGTCAACATGTTCTCTCAATATCTGCCACAGGATCTATGACACCTGTCATCATGGTCGCCAACAGGTCATTCTGCTCAACCCACGACGGGAGCACAGTAGCCATGGCACCAGCTTCACCGGTGGTAGCGCGATGGGAGCTGTCGTATCGGACGAGGAAGCGGCGTGACGAGTTGGGGGTCACCGGTCCTCAAATCGCCAAGGTGCTCGGGTTCTCCGCGACCTACTGGCCAAAGGTCGAGCGCGACCAGCGGATTCTTCCCGAAGAGAAGCTGACGCAGCTGTTGGACCTGCTCGACTTCCCCGAGGACGAACAGACGGAATTGGTCGAACTGCGAGCACTGGCACGTGAACGCGGATGGTGGTCGAAGTACGAAAGCCTGTTCCCCGAACAGACACTTCGACTGTGGGGCATGGAATTCGGTGCCGAAGAGATCGGTGCGGTGGAGAGCGTGCTCATACCGGGCCTACTCCAAACCGAGGAATACGCGCGGTCGTTGATCGAGGCCGACACGGCCTTCATCCGGCAGATCGAAGTCCAGCAGCGGGTGGATGCGCGAATGAAACGGCAGGAGCGCCTGTTCGGGCAGGATCCGCTTCGGCTCAATGTGGTGGTCAGCGAGGCAGCCCTTCGCCAGCAGACCGGCGGGCCGGGCACTCTGCACCGTCAACTACTCCATATCGCCAGCACGATCAGAGATCACGGCGACACGATCGACTTCCGGGTCCTCCCATATACCAGCCGAACCGGCGCGATCCGAGGTTGTTCGACCTTCCATCTCCTGGACTTTCCCCGACCGGGGCTGCCCACGTTGGCGTGGAGTGAGGTGGCCGGATACGGCGAGCTCATCGACGATGAGGAACGTGTCCATGCGATGACCGTCGTTTTCGGACACCTGCAACGCGAATCCTTGAGCGCCGATGCATCACTCGACTTGATCGAGGAAATCGCGGACGAACACAAGGATGGCGCTGAGTAAGATCAGCGGCATGGATACGAGCACCACCACCGGTCACGGCTGGTTCAAGTCCTCCTTCTCCACCCAGTCGTCGAGCTGTGTCGAGGCTCTGTTCACCGAGGGCGCCGTGCTCATCCGAGACAGCAAGTACCTGCGGAACCCTGCCAATGACCCTGCGGCACAGCCGATCATCTCGATACTGGCCAAGGACTGGCGCGAATTCCTGGCGTCAGCGACGGGTGTGGGTGTCCAGTCGTCGCATGGGGTGCCCGTGATCGAGGCCGCGAGCTCAGGTGCGGTTGTTCTGCGGGCGGGAGATGGCACCACGCTGACCTACACGCCGGACGAGTGGACCGCGTTCGTATCCGGCATCCGGGCCGGAGAATTCGCCAGGGTCTGAACCCATACGACAAAGGCCGCCTCCCCGCGAAAGGGAAAGGCGGCCTTCGGCTTACGGCTATAGCCTACGCGTCCAGCTCAGCCATGATGTCGTCGGAGATATCGACATTGGTGTAGACGTTCTGCACATCGTCGCTCTCCTCGAGCGCGTCGACGAGTTTGAACACCTTGCGGGCGCCGTCGGCGTCGACCGCCACCGTGGTCGCGGGCTGGAAGCCCGACTCCGCGGAGTCGTAGTCGATACCGGCCTGCTGCAGCGCGGTGCGGACCGCGATGAGATCGCCGGGCTCGCTGATGATTTCGAACGCCTCGCCGAGATCGTTGATCTCCTCCGCGCCGGCGTCGAGCACCGCGGTGAGCACGTCGTCCTCGGACAGGCCGTTCTTCTCCAGCGTCACGAGGCCCTTGCGGCTGAACAGGTACGACACCGAACCCGGATCGGCCATGTTGCCGCCGTTGCGGGTCATGGCCACGCGCACCTCACCGGCGGCGCGGTTGCGATTGTCGGTGAGACATTCGATCAGCACGGCGACACCGTTGGGGCCATAGCCCTCGTACATGATGGTCTGCCAGTCGGCGCCGCCCACCTCTTCACCACCGCCGCGCTTGCGGGCGCGCTCGATGTTGTCGTTGGGGACGGAGTTCTTCTTCGCCGTCTGAATGGCGTCCCAGAGCGTGGGGTTTCCTCCAGGGTCACCACCACCTTGACGCGCGGCGACCTCGATGTTCTTGATCAACTTCGCGAACATCTTGCCACGCCTGGCGTCGATTACCGCCTTCTTGTGTTTGGTGGTGGCCCATTTGGAGTGGCCGCTCATGCCCTACTTCCTTCAGTCGATTTCGTCGAGGTCAAAGCAGACAACTGTTCCAGTCTACTGCCCACCGAATTCACGAACATCCGGTGCACGCGCAGATCTCCGGTCACCTCGGGATGGAACGACGTGGCCAGCACGTTTCCCTGCCGCACCGCGACGATCGCGCCCTCGACCGGACCGGACGGCACTCGGGCGAGCACCTCCACGCCCGCACCGGTCCGCTCGACCCACGGCGCCCGGATGAACACCGCGCGCACCGGCCCGTCGTCGAGTCCGGCGAAGTCCAGATCGGTCTCGAACGAATCGACCTGCCGCCCGAAGGCGTTGCGCCGCACGGTCATATCGATGCCCGACAGCGACTGCGCGTCCGGGCGGGTGTCGAGCACCTCGCGGGCCAGCAGGATCATCCCGGCGCAGGAACCGAAGGCGGGCATACCCTCTCGCAACCGCTGCCGCAGCGGTTCCAGCAGGCCGAACACCTCGAGCAGCTTGCTGATCGCTGTGGATTCGCCCCCGGGCAGCACCAGCCCGTCGACGGCGGTCAGTTCGGATTCCCGGCGCACGTTCACCGGTTCGGCGCCGCATTCGGCCAGCGCGTGGAAGTGCTCGCGCACATCACCCTGCAGCGCCAGCACACCAATGGTCGGTCTCACGACACGAGCATACGAGGCAGCGGGTAGTCACCGGCCCGCGACCATAATCCGTGTGGTTCCGCTCACCCACCCGTCAAGGTTTCGCAAGGGAACTGTTCGGCTGCTGAGGCCCGGGGAACACTCGCCCAAGTGACCGAAGTTCTGCCGCGTACCGAGTCCGCCGACGGCGGACCCAGTGAGCCTCCGTTACCTCGGCGTGGCCTCACCGTTTCCACCGGATTAGCCGGTTTATCCCTCGATGCGATGGCGTCGGTGGCCTACGGCCCCGAGTCGATCGTGCTAGTGCTGGCCGCAGCCGGCAGCGCGGGCCTGGGAATGACATTGCCGGTGACCCTGGCGATCGTCGTCCTGCTGGCCGTGCTGATCGCCTCCTATCGCCAGGTGATCGCCGCCTTCCCCAACGGCGGCGGCGCCTATGCCGTGGCCAAGACCCATCTCGGCCATCGCACCAGTTTGGTGGCGGCGGCCTCACTGATCGTCGACTACATCCTCAATGTCGCGGTCTCCATCGCCGCCGGTATCGCCGCGCTGACCTCCGCGATTCCGGAGCTTCTCCCCTATACCCTGTGGATCTGCCTGGCCGTGCTGGTCGGCATCACCGCGCTGAATCTCGCGGGCATCCGCGAGAGCGCGCGGGCGTTCATGGCCCCGACCGCGGTATTCGTGATCGGCATCCTGATCGTGATCGTCGCAGGTCTGGTGCGCGGGGAGCCCGCGAGCGTCACCACCGCCGCGTCCGCGGTCACCGATACCCGGACCATCGGAATCCTGTTGCTGCTCAAGGCCTTCTCCAGTGGCTGCTCGGCGTTGACCGGTGTGGAGGCGATCGCCAACGCGGTGCCCAGTTTCGAGCAGCCGCGCGTGCGCCGCGCACAGCGTGCCGAGGTCGCACTCGGTGTGCTACTCGGCGTCATGCTGATCGGGCTGGCGACGCTGATCGGCAAGTTCTCGATCCATCCGGTCGACGGCACGACCGTGCTGTCGCAGCTGACCGAGGCCGCGCTCGGGCACGGCATCCTCTACTACGTCGTGCAATTCGCGACCGTGGTGCTGCTGGCGCTGGCGGCCAACACCTCCTACGGTGGGCTGCCGACGCTGACCAAGATCCTCGCCGACGACAACTGCCTGCCGCATCGCTTCGCCGTGGCCACGCCACGGCAGGTCTACCGGTACGGCGTTCTCGCTCTCGGTCTGTGTGCCGCGGTGCTGCTGGTCGCCTCCAACGGCGATATGAACGCGCTCGTGCCGCTGTTCGCGATCGGTGTGTTCGTCGGCTTCACCATCGCCCAGGCCGGTATGGTGCGGCACTGGCTCGAGCGCGGCGAACGCGGTTGGCGCTTGGCGCTCAACGCCTTCGGCGCGGTGCTGACCTTCGTGGCGGCCGTGGTGACCACGTCGATGAAGTTCACCGAGGGCGCCTGGCTGATCGTGCTGGTGCTGCCGCTGCTGGTGCTCGGGATGGAACGGATCCGCTCGGCCTACAGCAAGATCGACGGCCGCCGCGGTACCGGCAGCGTCCCCGCGCCGCCGAGCCCGACCGGAACCGTGATCGTGGTGCCGGTTTCGGAGGTCTCCGAACTGAGCCGCGAGGCCCTGTCGGCCGCGATGTCGCTGAGCACCGATGTGGTCGCGGTGCATGTCTGCCTGCCCGGCGAGAACACCATCGCGTTCACCAAGGCGTGGGAGGCCTGGCATCCGGAGGTCCCGCTCGAGATCATCGACGCCGGTCACTGCACGGTCGGCGGGCCCGTCGCCCGCTTCGTGCGCGACAACTTCCAGGGCCGCCGCAAGGTCGTGCTGATCGCGGAGGTCGACCCGCCCAGCGGCTGGGATCGTGTACTGCCCAGCCATCGCAGCGACGAACTGGAACGCCAGTTGCGCAAGCTCCCGGAAACCGTGGTGTGCCACCTGCGTGTGCAGGCGTCCTAACTCGCGCCCTCACGGGCGACGATGGCGGCCTGAACCCGTGAGCGCACATCGAGTTTGGTGAAGACCCGCGACACGTGGGTCTTCACCGTCGCCTCGCCGATGAACAGCCGGGTCGCGATCTGCGCATTGGACAGGCCCTCCCCGAGACAGTCCAGCACCTCGCGTTCGCGCTCGGTCAGATCGGCGAAGCGATCCGAATTCAGTTGTGCGGGTGGGGCGCTCGCGGCGAACGCGGTGATCACAGCGGCGGTCACCTCGGGCGCGAGCACCCCGTCCCCGGCGGCCACGGCCCGCACCGCGTCGAGGATCGCCGGGCCCGACGCCGATTTCAGCACGAAGCCCGACGCCCCGGCGCGTAGCGTGCGGAATACGTACTCGTCCAGATCGAAGGTGGTCAGGATGAGCACCCGGGCCAGGCCGCCGGCGGTGATCCGCTCGGTCGCGGCGATACCGTCCACACCCGGCATCCGCACATCCATCAACACCACATCCGGCCGCAGCGCCGTGGTCTGGGCCACGGCCACATCGCCGTCGGCGGCCTCGCCGACCACCTCGATGCCGTCGGCGGACTCCAGGATCAACCGCAGCCCGGCGCGGATCGCGCCGTGGTCGTCGGCGATCAGTACCCGAATCGTCATGCCAGCTCCGAGGTTTCCAGCAGCGGCAATCGGGCCCTGACCACCCAGTGGCCGGAATCCGTTCCCGCGGTGAGATTTCCGCCCAGAGCGGCGGCCCGCTCGTGCATGTTGAGCAGGCCGCGCCGTGGATGTTCGTCGCGCGCCGGCGGTTTCGGCGCGAGCGGATTGCGCACCGAAACCGCCAGCGCGCCGAACTCGGTGCGCACGTCGATATCCACCTCACAGCCCGGCGCGTGTTTCATCACGTTGGTCAGCCCCTCCTGGATGATGCGATACGCGGCCTGATCCACCGCGCTGGGCAGGATCGTGTCGTCCAACGAATTCCGCACGTGCACAACAATTCCCGCCGCACGCGCGGCATCGATGACGATCGGCAGCTGCGCCAGCCCGCGCGGCGCGGCGACCTCCTCGGCGCCGTCGTCGCGGCGCAGCAGGCCGATCATGGTGCGCATCTCCTGAAGTGCGCTCACACTGTTGGCGCGGATCGATCCGAGCACGCCGGTGATCGCCGGATCGACCTGATGCCGGGCGAGCACGCCGAGCGCGGCCTCGGACTGGATCGCGATGGCCGACAGATGACCAGCGATGACATCGTGCAGATCCCGCGCCATGGTCTTGCGTTCGTCGTCGATCGCCGCGCGCCGATCCAGCTCCGCGACCAGCGTCATGGCCTGCACGCGGGCGCGTTCGGTCTCGGCGGTGTCCTTGTGATGGCGCGCCGACAGCGCCCACCAGATCGGGGTGCCGAGAATGGCGTAGGCCAGCAGGACCGCGAGCACCGCGACCCGCGCATCGCCGATCGTGACGATCACCGCGACGGTGATCGCGATCGTCACTGCCACGCAGATGGCGATCACGCCGCGATACACCCGCCGCGAACCGTATAGACAAGCCGCGTAGATCAGATCCCCGTAGCCGATGACCACCGGCACCGTCGCCCCGAGCGCCACATCGATGCCGAGGGGCACCATGCCGACCGTCAGCGCCAGCAGCGGTCTGCGCCGCAGCAGCGTCGCGGCACCCAACAGCGCGAGCACCCCGAATCGCGCCGCCAGCGAGGAATGCGTGCTCGTACCGAAGACCGGGTACAGGCCGGACAGGTACATCGCCGCGCCGAGGACGAACAGCAACAGCACGGCGAGGCCATCCTTCGCGGTGGCCGACAACGCGTCCCACTGCTTCATCCGACCATCACAACACAGCCCGCTCACCACCCGGGATCCGCCGAAGGTGTGACCGGCCCCCTCCCGCGAGCCGATCACCGCGCCCAGCTGTCAAAGTACGTCACGGAGAATCACCTTGGCATGTCAAGGTAGGATGGCGATCGTGACCACTCCGAGAGTGCGCAGGACCCCCGACGAGGCGCGTCGGTTGATCCTCGACGCCGCGGCCGCGCTGCTCGCCGAGGGCGGCGTCGCCGCCGTGCAGGTGCGCGCGGTGGCCGCGCGAGTCGGCATGACCGACGCCGGGGTCACCCATCACTTCGGCAATCGCGACACGCTGCTGGCCGAACTCCTCCGGCACGGTGGCCGCCGACTGCGAGACGCCCTGCGGGACATGCTCGCCACGTGGCTGGACCGCGGCGCCGATCTCCTCGAACTCGTCGAATCGCTGGAAACCCTGTACCGGCACGGCTACGGCGAACTCGCGGTGGCGCTGCACGCGGCCGGATGGCGCGACCGCGGCGTCGGCATGCTCGATCCGGTCGTCGAGGCCCTGCATCGGCTGCGACCGCGCGGGAGTTCCCTCGACGACACGCGCCTCGCGGTCGCGGCCCTGCATCAGGCGATGGCCACGGAATCCCTCTACGGCAACGCGTTTCGACGCAGCGCCGGACTCACCGGCACGGCGGCCGAACACCCGACCGCGCAGGTGCTCTGGTGGGCGCGCCAGCTGCGTCTCGCGCTCGGCATCGAATAGCACCGTCCCGGCACGGAATCCGCCGAAGTGATGACCGCCGGTCGATCCGACGCCCGACGCGGATGCGGGTATCGCGATGCGAGGCTGGCGGGCGTGATTCTGATTCCGGCACTGCTCGGCCTGGCCCTGGTGGACAGCACCAGCGTCGGCACCCTGATCGTCCCGGTCTGGCTGCTGCTCGCGCCGGACCGGCCGCCGACGCGACGGCTGCTGAGTTATCTGGCCGCCATCGCGGTGTTCTACTTCCTGCTCGGCGTGCTGTTGCTGACGGTCGCGGGCGCGGGCCTGGACCGGTTCGGGGCGCTCGCACACAGTCGGCCGGTGCTGGTGGCGGAGCTGCTGCTCGGCGTCGCGCTGTTCGCCGTGTCGTGGCGCTTCGATTCGAAGAAACGCCGGGAGC
The DNA here is from genome assembly GCF_044454005.1 of Nocardia sp. NPDC051570. Lineage (NCBI taxonomy): Bacteria > Bacillati > Actinomycetota > Actinomycetes > Mycobacteriales > Nocardiaceae > Nocardia > Nocardia sp. NPDC051570. Next base: position 594,056 of record NZ_JBITDI010000001.1, read on the forward strand.
GCGGCGAACCGGATCGGACCGCCGCCTGGCGCACCCGCGCGCTGCGGAATCAGAGCTCGGCGGGCGGGCTGGCCGTGCTCGCGGTGAGTGCCGGTGTGCTGGAAGCGTTTTCGATGGTGCCGTATCTGGCCGCGATCGGGCTGCTGGTATCCAGCGAGCTGCCGACCGGCGCGTCGATCGCGGTGCTGGCGGCATACTCCGCGGTCATGGTCGCCCCGGCACTGCTGCTGATGGCCGGGCGGGCGCTGCTGCATGCCAGGATCGAACCGCTGCTGACCAAGCTGGACGGACTGCTGTCCCGCTACGCCGACAGCGCGACCGGCTGGGCGCTGGCGATCGCCGGCGTCGTGTTGATCCGCAATGCCGTCGGCGGGCTGGGGCTGTTCGGCGGATAGGCCGCGGCGTCAGTCCTTGCGCTGCGTGCGGATCAAGCCCTCCTGCACGACCGCCGCGACCAGTTCACCCCGCTCGTTGAAGATCCGCCCGCCGGTGAGCGCGCGGCCGAATCCCGCCGACGGCGAATTCTGGTCGTAGAGCAGCCATTCGTCGGCGCGGAACGGGCGCAGGAACCACATGGCGTGATCGAGCGAGGCGTTCTGGGTCCGCTCGTCGGGATGGGTGACCTTCGACGAGCCGAGCAGCGTCATATCGCTCATATAGGCCAGCGTGCAGACGTGGAACAGCGGATCGTCGGGCAGTGGGTGCCGGTAGCGGAACCACACCTGCTGCTGGGAGGCTTGACCGTCGCGGCGGTAGACCTGTTCCTGCGGGATGTTGCGGATATCCCAGTGCTCCCATTCCCGCATGGCCCACAGCCGTTCCGGGGACAGGGAGACCTGCGCGTCCGGAAGATCCTGCGGCGGCGGCACTGTCGGCATCTCGTCCTGGTGTTCGGGCCCGGCGTCGCCGAGATGGAACGACGCGGACATGGTAAAGATCGCCTCACCGTCCTGGACACCGGTCACCCGCCGCGTGCAGAACGAACGCCCGTCGCGGATCCGCTCGACCAGATACACCGTCGGCTGCGACGGATTACCCGGCCGCAGGAAGTAGCCGTGCAGCGAATGCACCTGATACCGCGGCTCGACCGTGCGCACCGCCGACACCAGCGCCTGCCCGGCAACCTGTCCCCCGAATGTCCGCGGCAGCTGGGTCTTGGTGGACGCGCCACGGAAGATATCCCGCTCGAGCCGCTCGATCTCCAGCGCCTCTTCGATCGTCGCCATGAACCATCCTTCCGCGAACCAACCAGCTCAGGCTATGCGATGGCGAATCCGCGCGCGCCGCGCCCCGGCAACGAGTCGGCATGATGGTCGAGTGCCCGCCTTCACCCCCGTCACCGTCACCGCGCTGATCGACGACCTCACCGACCGCATCGCCGAGTTGCGCGGGCGATCCGTGGTCGCGGTCGACGGGGCCGATGCGGCCGATCCGCTCGGATTCGCCCGCACGATCTCCGACCGCGTGCGCACCCGCGGCCGCGCCTGCGAGGTGGTGTCCCTGCACGACTTCGTCCGCCCGGCCTCGCTGCGGCTGGAATACGGTCGCGACGAAATGTCCTATCGCACAGCCTGGTTCGACTACGCCGCGGTGAATCGCGAAGTGCTGCGGGCATTGCGGGAACAAGGCCGCTGGCTGCCCGCGCTGTGGGATGAGCGCACCGATCGTTCCGCCCGCGCCCGGGCGGTCTCCGCCGACGCCGAGACGGTCGTGATCATCGCCGGTCCCATGCTGATCGGCCGCGGCCTGGACTTCGATCTCAGCGTGGAGCTGCGCCTGTCCGAGGGCGCGCTGCGCCGCGGCACCGATCCGGCCGACTCGTTCACCGTCGAGGCGATCCTGCGCCACCGCGGCGAGCAGGACATACAGCCCGACATCCTGGTCGCCTGGGATCACCGCGACCGCCCGGCCGTGCGCGGTGGCAGCAGGTTGCGTCCCTGACATGTGCCGAGTGGTGTCCGGTGCGCGAAAGTCGCAGGGCGCCAATCGTATCGACGATGTAGTCGGCACTGAGCTTTGGCCTGAAAGCGAACGTGCCCTCGAGCCGGAGGGGGCTCGAGGGCACGTCGTGCGGTACGGACTACCAGCCGCGCTCGGCGAGACGATGCGGCTCCGGGATCTCCTCGACGTTGATGCCGACCATCGCCTCGCCCAGGCCGCGCGAGATCTTGGCCAGTACATCCGGATCGTCGTAGAAGGTGGTGGCCTTGACGATGGCCGCGGCGCGCTGGGCCGGGTTGCCGGACTTGAAGATGCCCGAGCCGACGAAGACGCCCTCGGCGCCGAGCTGCATCATCATCGCGGCGTCGGCGGGGGTGGCGATGCCGCCCGCGGTGAACAGCACGACCGGCAGCTTGCCGGTCTCGGCGATCTCGCGGACCAGCTCGTAGGGGGCCTGCAGCTCCTTGGCGGCCACGTACAGCTCGTCCTCGGGCAGCGACTGCAGCTTGCGGATCTCGCCGCGGATCTTGCGCATATGGGTGGTGGCGTTGGAGACGTCGCCGGTGCCGGCCTCACCCTTGGAGCGGATCATGGCCGCGCCCTCGGTGATCCGGCGCAGCGCCTCGCCGAGGTTGGTCGCACCACAGACGAAAGGCACGGTGAACTGCCACTTGTCGATGTGGTGCGCGTAGTCGGCGGGGGTCAGCACCTCGGACTCGTCGATGTAGTCGACGCCGAGGCTCTGCAGGATCTGGGCCTCCACGAAGTGGCCGATGCGCGCCTTGGCCATGACCGGAATGGAGACGGCCTCGATGATGCCGTCGATCAGATCCGGATCGCTCATCCGCGCCACGCCGCCCTGGGACCGGATATCGGCGGGCACGCGCTCGAGGGCCATCACCGCGACCGCGCCGGCGTCCTCGGCGATCTTGGCCTGCTCGGCGGTGACGACGTCCATGATCACCCCACCCTTGAGCATCTCGGCCATGCCGCGCTTCACGCGGGCGGTGCCGGTCGTCGAGGTGGCTTCGGGCGTAGTCACGGCAAACTCCTGAATCGTCGGCGCAATCGCGTTTCGTTCGGATTCGAACACCACGATCCTAGGCCGCCGAGGCAGGCCACTTGATAGCCAGTCGGACACCACTGGACTGCCCGGCCATCCGGAGCTATCTCACAGCATCGGCCGCCGACCCTAGATCGGATTGACCACGAACAGCTGCGCCCAGTACGTAGCGGCGTCCTCGCCCAGGTAGGGCAGCAGAAAGTCGTGCAGTAGGTATGACATCGGCATGGTTACCTCACCTCCAGGGTTCGGTTTGACCACACCGTGCGCGCGGCAAACCGTTTTCGACGATAACCGATCATGAGACATGTCACACGGGCTTACGGGCGGGCCCGGCGAGTCGCCCGCAATCGGTCCCCGAAGCCGTTGCCGCGCAGCCCAATTCACGAGATATCCGCAGCTCGTATAGGGTCGTTGCCATGACGGAGGACAACTCGCGAGCCGTGCGGATCGAGCGCACCAGCACCGGCCGCTACCGCGCGACCAACGCCCGCGGCGGGGAACTGATCTTCGGTTCCGGCGACGATACCGACTTCACCCCGGTGGAACTGCTGCTGGCCGCGCTCGGCGGCTGCACGGCCGTGGATGTGGACGTCGCGACCAGTCGCCACGCCGAACCCACCGAGTTCACCGTCACGGTGGCCGGGAACAAGATCAGCGATGAGCTCGGCAGCCACCTGACCGATCTCGAGGTCCGCTTCGCGGTCACCTTCCCCGAGGGCGACTCCGGCGACAACGCGCGCAAGATCCTGCCTCGCGCGGCGCGCACCTCCCACGACAGCCTGTGCACGGTCAGCCGTACCATCGAAATCGGCACGCCAGTACGGTCGATCGTGGAGTAATCCGGAGAGACGGGTGAGGGCATGGAGTTCGACGAGATCGTCATCGAGACCGACCGCTTGAACTTCCCAGCCCTGGCGGCCGGTGATGGGCCGGTTGTGGTGTGCTGGCACGGATTTCCGGATCATCCGGCCACCTTCGGCCCGCTGGCCGAACGTCTGGTGGCGGCCGGGCGCCGCGTCGTCGCCCCGTTCCTGCGCGGCCATCACCCCGCGACGGCCGCGGATCTGACCTATGCGGGCGGCATCACCTTCGCCGCCGACGCCGCGGCCGTGGCCGCCGTGCTGGATCCCGCGGGCGTGGACATGATCGGCCACGATATCGGCGCGGGTGCCGTCGCGCGCCTGGCCGCCGCGTGGCCCGAACGGCTGCGCCGCGGCATCACGATGGCCGTGCCGCCGCCCGCGTCCATACCCGCCCTGCGCGGCGATCCCGCACAGCTGAAACGGTTCTTCTACATCTGGTTGTTCCAGGTGCGCGGCGTGGCCGAACGAATCCTCGAGACCAATCGCGAACTCGTCGACTATCTGTGGTCGACCTGGTCGCCGGGCTTGGATCCCGGCGAGCACCGTGCGCGGGTGCACGCGCTCTACAGCGATCCGGCCGTGCTGGCCAACACCTTACGGCTCTATCGCGCCAATATCGATATGAGCCTGCATGATCCGGAGCTCGCTCATCTGATGGCGAAAACCGAAGCGCCCGCGCCGATTCCGCTGCTGGTTCTGGCCGGAGCCGACGACGGCTGCCTCGCACCGTCGACGTTCGCCGATGCCGAATCCGGCCTCGCACCGGACTCTCGCGTCGAAATCCTCGACGGTGCGGGGCATTTCATGCATCTGGACCGACCCGATGCCGTCGCCGAACTGGCACTGGAGTGGTTCGAGAAGCCCTGAGCACCGATCAGCGGATGGAGCGGACCTCGGGCTCCTCATCCTCGCCCATAACGACTTTCGCCGCCTCGGGCAGGAGCTGGTCGAGGTTGTAGGGATACACCGTCTCGCCGGATCGGTCGAGTTCGACGATGTCGCGCGGGGTGCACCATTTGTAGGCGCTCACGCACCGGCGTTCCCAGACCGTCGGATCGGCGGCCTTGGGGTCGAAGGACCTCTTGGCGCGGGCGACGAAGAACAGCTCCTCCGAGCGGATCAGTTCGCCGTCGAAGGGGAAGACCGCGACGCGGCGCCAGATCGGGCCGCGCAGGACGGTCGAATCCAGCGCATAGCCGGTCTCCTCCCAGAGTTCCCGCACGGCCGCGGTGCGCAGGGGTTCGCCGGGTTCCACGCCGCCGCCGACGGTGAACCAGAACGGCATATCGGGTGTCTGCGGATCGTGACCGCGCATGAGCAGAATGCGGTCCTGATCGTCGAGCAGCACGACGCGGGCCGAGGTGCGCACGGTGTCGACCTCGAGGCCGGTGCTGGCGGCGGCAGTGACGCGCTCGGACATCTCGAAGTAGGTGGGCAGCGGGGCGGTTCCGCCGAGGTGGAGCAGGCGCACCGGGCGTCGGGTGCGCAGTGCGAGGGTGTCGCGCACGGCGTCGTTGTGGAAGCGCCGCGCGATCAGCACCCGGGCCTCGGCATCGGCCAGTTCGGCCACCAATTGCGGTGGCAGCCGCGAGATATCGATCGCGGCCACCGCCGCGGCCAGCTGATTCTCCGCGGTCTCGCGGTCGGGCCATTCGGCGCGCTCGGCCCGATCGGCCAGCGCCTGCAGTCGTTTGGCCTGATCGGCGGCGGCCGGATCGGCGCCGTTGACGGTGATCGCCACCGAGCGCGCCACCACCGCGCGCCGCGCCAGCGCCGCCTCCAGGGCCTGGCGGGCCTGATCGCCGCGCACATGCAGGCGGTCGAGTCGATTGGCCGTGGAGTAGGCCCAGACACCGGCGGCGACGATCAGCGCCACGACCAGGGCGAGGACCAGGATCGTGGTCGCGGAGAAGGTGATCATCCGGCGACCCGCACTCGGCTGTCGCCGACGGTCACGGTCTCGTAGACCCGCAGGATCTGTTCGGCCACCACCGGCCAATCGTATTCGCCGACGACCTGATTCGCGGTACGCGCCAGATCCGCGCGGGCGCCCGGATCGGCGAGCAGTTCGCCCAGCGCCCGCGCCAGCCGCGCGGAATCACCCACCGGCACCAGCCGTCCCGCGGCCCCGTCGCGCAGCACGCGCCGGAAGGCGTCCAATTCGCTTGCCACGACCGCGGTTCCGGCGGCCATCGCCTCCACGAGCACGATGCCGAAGCTCTCGCCGCCGAGGTTGGGCGCGCAGTACACCTCGGCGCTGCGCATGGCCGAGGCCTTCTCCGCATCCGACACCTGACCGAGGAATCGCAGATGCCCCGCGTATTCGCCCGCCTCGCGGCGCAGCCGCTCCTCGTCACCGCGGCCGACGATCAGGATCTGTACCTCCGGATGCCGCCGCACCACCTGCGGCAGCGCGCCCAGCAGTACGGCCATCCCCTTGCGCGGCTCGTCGTAACGACCCAGGAACAGCACGGTTCCGCCCGCGCGCGGATAGCCGTCGAGCAGCGGGGCGTGCGCGAACGCGGGGACGTCGACACCGTTGGGGATCTCGACCGCATCGCTGCCCAGCGCCTCGACCTGCCAGCGCCGCGCCAGCTCCGATACCGCGATGCGGCCCTGGATCTTCTCGTGATACGGCCGCAGCACGCCCTGAAAGGTGCTGAGCACCAACGATTTCGTGGTCGAGGTGTGGAAGGTGGCCACGATCGGGCCGTCGGCGATCTTCAACGCCAGCATCGACAGGCTCGGTGCGTTCGGCTCGTGAATGTGCAGCACGTCGAAGTCGTTATCGGTGATCCAGCGCCGGATCCGGGTGTAGGCGGTCGGGCCGAACGACAGCCGCGCCACCGATCCGTTGTAGGGAATCGCGACGGCCTTACCCGCCGACACCACGAAATCCGGCAGCGGCGTCTCATCGGAGGCCGGAGCCAGCACGCTGACCTTGTGCCCCCGCTCGATCAGCACCTGCGCCAGCTCCACGACATGCGCCTGCACCCCGCCCGGCACATCGAACGAGTACGGGCACACCATGCCGATCTTCATAGCGCCTCGTCTCGCCCGGTCCGGCCGCTCTCGGCTCGTCCCCGGATTCCATTGTCCCCGAGACGCTCCGCGACGGCATCGCCCTCGGCGTGTCTATCCTGGGCCGCGGCGATCCGGGCGCGACGAGCGTCGGACAGGTCGGCCTCCCAGAGCGGCTGCAGCATATGCCAATCGGCCGGATGCTCGGCGATATTCGCGGCGAAGCGGTCCGCCAGCGCCTGGGTGGCGGGCGCCACGCCGCGCGAAACATCCAGCGGCGCTTCGATCTTCATCCGCCAGCCCTCGCGGCCCTGCTGGTCCTCGGTGTACCAGGTGTGTACCGGCATGAGTGCCGCACCGGTCTCGATCGCCAGCTTCGCCGCCCCGGCGGGCATCCAGGTGCGCTCGCCGAAGAAGGTGACCGGTACGCCCTTACCGGTCAGGTCGCGCTCGCCCATCAGGCACACGATCTTGTTCTGCCGCAGTCGATCCGCCAATTGCGCGAACGGCGGCTGCTCGCCGCCGGTCAGCGGGAACACCTCGAAGCCCAGGCTCTCCCGGAAGGCGACGAACCGCTCGAACAACGATTCCGGTTTCAGCCGCTCGGCGACCGTGGCGAAGGTGCCGTGATGCTGCACCAGCCACACCCCGGCCATATCCCAGTTGCCCGAATGCGGCAGCACGCAGACCCCGCCGGACCCGCGTTCCAGCGCCGCCTCCAGATTCTCCACCCCGAGGGGCGGCGACATGAGCGGCGAGGAGGCCAGTGCCGCATGGTCCATCGTCGGCAGCCGGAACGCCTCGCGCCAATAACGGGCGTAGGAGCGCATACTCGCGCGCACCAAGTCGTCGGGCACGGCCATCGGCTCCACCCCGAGCACGCGAGCCAGATTGCGGCGCAACTGATTCGGTGCACCGGTCCGGTGGCTCGCCGTGTTCGCGCGCCGCCCGGCCCGATCACCGCCGAAGTCGAACAACCGCCGCGCCGTCGATTCGGGCAGTGCCCGGACCAGCCGCCAGCCCGCCGCATATGCCTTATCGGACATAGCGGATTTCAGATCCGTCATGCGGCGTCCCCTAATTCGCGGCGCCGGGCTCGACCTTGCCCGCCGAGGTGATCACATCGCGAGCGCCGGCCGAATTGCGCACGGCCAGCACCCGCTGGAAGACGGTCACGATGCTCAGCACCGCCAGGATGTACATGGCGACATAGACGGCGTAGGTGAGCCATTCGACGCCCCAGTATCCGCCGATACCGGTGAGTCCGGCGCCGACGAGCACGATCACCAGCCGGTCCGGTCGCTCGATGAGCCCGCCGTCGGCCGACAGTCCGCTCGCCTCGGCGCGCGCCTTCGCATAGGAGATCACCTGCGAGGTCACCAGCACGATCAGCGTGGCCAGGAACAGATGTTTGCTGTGCTCGGTGTACACCGACCACCACGCCAGCGAGGCGAAGATCGCCCCGTCGGCGACCCGGTCGCATGTGGCGTCCAGCACCGCACCGTATTTCGTGCCGCCGCCGCGCGCGCGGGCCATCGCCCCGTCGAGCATGTCGAACATGACGAACAACCAGATCACGATCGTTCCCCAGAACAGGTGATCGGTCGGGAACAGCGTCACCGCGGCCGCGATCGAGGCCGTGGTGCCGATCAGCGTCATCGCATCGGGCGTGAGCCCGGTACTCACCAGCGCTTTACCCAGGGGCGCAGTCGCTTTGGCGAACGTCTCACGACCGAAGAAGCTGAGCACGCTACTCGGTGTCCTTCCAGGCCTTCGCGAGCAGCGCCCGCGTCTCCCGTAACAGCTGCGGCATCACCTTCACCCCGCCGACGACGGTGATGAAGTTCGCATCCCCACCCCAGCGCGGCACGATGTGCTGATGCAGGTGGTCGGCGAGCGAACCGCCCGCCACCCCACCGAGATTCAGGCCGACGTTGAAACCCTCCGGCCGCGACACCTTCTTCATCACCCGGATCGCCTGCTGGGTGAAGGTCATCAGCTCGGTGCTCTCCTCGACCGTGAGGTCCTCGAGGTTGGCCACCCGCCGATACGGCACCACCATCATGTGGCCGGGGTTGTAGGGGTACAGGTTCAGCACCGCGTACACCCACTGCCCGCGCGCGATCACCAGACCGTCCTCATCGGACATCTTGGGGATCTCGATGAACGGATGCCCGGTCTTGGGTTCGCCGGGCTCCTTCCGCTCGTCGCGGTCGGCGACCGCGCCGGTGATATAGGACATCCGGTACGGAGTCCACAACCGCTGCAGGCGATCCGGATCACCGGCGCCCGTATCGACGATCTGCTCGCTCGAATCCTGCTCCGACACAGCCTCATCCATGGTGCTCATGCTCCACCGGTCCGGACCTGGACACCATCCGCGGAGGGTGATGCGTTCTCGCGGCGGCGAATCCAGTCCACGATGGTGGCGACCGCGTCGGCGACCGGCACCCCGTTGATCTGGCTGCCGTCGCGGAATCGGAAGCTCACCGCGCCCGCGGTCACATCGCGCTCGCCGGCCAGCAGCATGAACGGCACCTTCTGCGCGGTGTGGTTGAAGATCTTCTTCTGCATACGGTCGTCGCTGCGGTCGACCTCCGCGCGCACGCCCGCATCGCGCAGCCGCTCGATCACCTCGTCCAGATGCGGCGCGAAGGCGTCGGCTACCGGGATGCCCACCGCCTGGACCGGCGACAGCCAGACCGGGAAGGCGCCGGCGTAATGCTCGGTGAGCACGCCGAAGAACCGCTCGATCGATCCGAACAGGGCGCGGTGGATCATGACCGGGCGCTGCTTGGTGCCGTCGGAGGAGGTGTACTCCAGCTCGAATCGCTCGGGCAGGTTGAAGTCGAGCTGGATGGTCGACATCTGCCAGGTGCGCCCGAGCGCGTCCTTGACCTGCACCGAGATCTTCGGGCCGTAGAACGCGGCCCCGCCCGGATCCGGCACCAGCTCGAGGCCGGAGGCGTGGGCGACCTTCTCGAGGGTGGCGGTGGCCTCCTCCCACACCTCGTCCGAGCCGACGTACTTGTCCGGATCCTTGGTCGACAGTTCCAGGTAGAAGTCGTCGAGGCCGTAATCCTTGAGCAGCGACAGCACGAAGTTCAGCGTGCTGGTCAGCTCCGCGTGCATCTGCTCCTTGGTGCAGTAGATGTGCGCGTCGTCCTGGGTCATGCCGCGCACCCGGGTCAGGCCGTGGATCACGCCCGACTTCTCGTAGCGGTAGACCGAGCCGAATTCGAACAGCCGCAACGGCAGTTCCCGATACGACCGGCCGCGGGCGCGGAAGATCAGGTTGTGCATCGGGCAGTTCATCGGCTTGACGAAGTAGTCCTGGCCGGGCTTGCGGACGGTGCCGTCCTCGTTGTACTCCGCGTCCAGATGCATCGCGGGGAACATGCCGTCGCGGTACCAGTCCAGGTGGCCGGAGACCTCGAACAGATGCCCCTTGGTGATGTGCGGGGTGTTGACGAATTCGTAGCCCGCGTCGACGTGGCGGCGGCGCGAGTACTCCTCGAGCTCCTTACGGATGATGCCACCCTTCGGGTGGAACACCGGCAGGCCCGAGCCCAATTCGTCGGGGAAGGAGAACAGGTCGAGTTCGGCGCCGATCTTGCGGTGATCGCGCTTCTCCGCCTCGGCCAGCAGGGTCAGGTACTCGTCCTGAGCCTCCGTCGATTCCCATGCGGTGCCGTAGATGCGCTGCAGATCCTCGCGGTTCTGGTCACCGCGCCAGTAGGCGGCCGAGCTGCGGGTCAGCTTGAAGGCCGGAATGTACTTGGTGGTCGGGCAGTGCGGGCCGCGGCACAGATCGCCCCACAGCTTCTCGCCGGTGCGCGGGTCGAGGTTGTCGTAGATGGTCAGCTCGTTGCCGCCGACCTCCATGACCTCCGGATCGTCGATACCGGACTTGTCGGAGATCAGTTCCAGCTTGAACGGCTCGGCGGCCAGTTCCACCCGGGCCTCGTCGATCTCGACCACGCGGCGCGAAAACCGTTGCGCGCCTTTGATGATCTTCTTCATCCGGGATTCCAGCTTGACCAGATCCTCGGGGGTGAAGGGGCGCTCGACCTGGAAGTCGTAGTAGAAGCCGTCCTTGATGTACGGACCGATGCCGAGCTTCGTGCCCGGGAACTCCTGCTGTACGGCCTGGGCCAGCACATGCGCGGCCGAATGCCGGATCACGTTGCGGCCGTCGGCCGAATCGGCCCGCACGGGCTCGACCTCGACATCGGTCTCCGGGATCCAGGACAGATCCCTGAGGTTGCCCTCCGGATCGCGCACGACGATGACCGCGTCGGGACCCTTGTTCGGCAGGTCCGCCTCGCGCAGCGCGGCACCCGCCGTCGTCCCGGCCGGCACCCGAACGAGGGCGGCTGGGGTCATGCGGGCTGAGGTGGTCACGGCTGCGCTCTCCTTGGCTTGCTTTGGGCGGGCTCTCACCCACAACTGTCTTGGTGCGGGAACCTCCCGCGATCCGGACGTGCGTCCGCGCCGATCGCACACGTGCCCCGGCGCGACCATGCTATCGGCACCTCGCCGACCGCGCGCCGATGGACCGGCCCATTCGCTCCGCACGGCCCAGCCGGATCACCTCGACGACCCCGCCCTGACGGCCCCGGCACCGCCTATCCCTCTGTTCCCGGCGCGCTCCCCGCCCTGTTCCAGGCGCGCTCTCCCACTACGTTCTCGGCGCGTTCTCCCAGTACGTTCTCGGCGCGTTCTCCCAGTACGTTCTCGGCGCGTTCTCCCAGTACGGTCCGGCGCGTTCTCCCAGTACGGTCCGGCGCGCTCTCCCACTACGGTCCGGCGCGCTCTCCCACTACGTTCCGGCGCGCTCTACCACTACGTTCCGGCGCGCTCTCCCGCTATGTTCCCGGCACGTTCCCCTCTATTGTTCCCGGCGCGCTTTTCGCCGGGATCACTTCCGGTTGGCCAGCTCCGTCAGCAACGTATGACGTTCGGCGGCGGGGCGTTTGGGGCAGCTCGTGCACATCTGGCAGCCCGGTACCTCGAAAACCAGGCAGCACGAGATGCGGCGCACGAATGTCCGGTCCGCGATATCGGTGAATCGCGGGACGGGGAGCCGACCGGCCACCTCGTGGGCCAATCGAGAACCCGCCTCCGGATTGCCCGCATCCAGGGCCCGGTTGCCGATGGCATCGGCGACGACCGCCCACAGGGACGGAATGCCGGCCCCGCTCACCTCGGCGACGGCCGGAATGATGCGCCCCAACGTCTTCCGCAGCGCCGGGCCGACACCCTCGTCCGGTGCCTTCTCGGCCGCACGGCATTCGCCGTCCGGTTCCGCGGATTCGGCCGATTCCCGGGCCCGGCCGTCCCACTGCACGGGCAGAACGCGCTCGATGCCCCCGTCCGGGCGGATCTCGCAAAGGATCTGCTCCAGTTCAGGATTCGGCGCGGGCCGGTCCTGCGCATAGGCGGCGGCGATCGGGTCGACGAGCGAGGACGCGGCCATACACCACCACAGCGTCCCCGACACCCGCGAGTCGCCGGTCCCCCACGAGATCCCCATATCGGCGATCCGCTCGGCCAGCCATCGCGGATAGGTCAGCATGGTGCCCGGCACCAGGGTGCCCGTCACCACCGACCCCGCAACCATGTCCATTCGACTCCGATCCAGGCGAATGCGTCCGATTACCACCCTGACACGCCCACGGCCCCGCGGCCAGGAGAATATCCCTGACCGGTAGGTTTTCCGGGCGCCTCAGCGTAGGGCCTTTCCCGCTTCGCGGGGCGCAGGCACGCCCGCCGCGACCCGACGGCCGTGGCCACATTCGCCATGGCGGGCGCGGCATCCGGCTGAACGAGCTCGTCCCAACCACCGACAACGGCGCGAGTCCGGTTGCGGAACAACCGGACTCGCGCCGTAGGGAACCGATCAGGCATGCAGCGCGATCGCGCCGTGCCCCGCGTCCGCGATCTCGGCGATGCCGTCGGTGGTCACCTCGAGCACGCGGGCGGTGCCGATGTCGAAGTACAGACCCGAGACGGTGACGCCGCGTTCGGCCATCGCCTGCTGCACGACCGGATGGCTGTGCAGGGTCTCCAGCTGGACGGCCACGTTGACCATGGCCAGCTGGGCCGCCTCGTCGTAGCCCAGCGCGGCCGCGGCCCGGGCGATCGGATGACCGGTGTGGAAGCGGTGCAGGCTGGGATAGGCGTGGGCGAGCCACTCGTCCAGTCCGGGACCCTGCGGCCCGCCGGACAGCAACGCCTGCATCGCGCCGCAGCCGGAATGCCCGCACACCACCACATTTCGCACGTCCAGCTTCTGCAGGGAGAAGGTGAGCGCGGCCTCGACCGAGGAGTCGGAGCGGTCGGCGGGGATCAGGTTGCCGACGTTACGGATGGTGAACAGGTCACCCGGACCGCTGTTGGTGATCACGTTCGGCACGATGCGCGAGTCGGCGCAGGTGAGGAACAGTGAATGCGGATCCTGATGATCGCGCAGCTCGTCCAGATGCGGCCGCACCACATGGGCGTGGCCGCGGTGATAGGCGGCGACACCGTCCTCGAGCGCGTTCTCGGTGCGCTCGCGCCACGGGCGGAGCGCAGCGTCGAGCATGCCGCGAGCGGGGCCACGCTGCGGCGGACCGGCCGTGGCCTGTTCCATCCGGGCCGTGCCGATCTCCACGAATTCCACCGTGCCGCCGGTGTTCTCGTGCTGACGCGCCCAGTCGTGAATGGCCTCGTAGGCGGCGTGGTCGAGGAAGTCGACGGTCAGTTCCACCAGCACATCGGTGCCCGCGGGCACCTCGGCGAATTGCGCCGACAGCTTCGGCAGCGCCAGGAAGGTGCAGGTGCCGTCGATGCTGACGATCCAGCGGTCGGTACCGGTCACCGGTCCCGCGACGACCGATACCTTCACCACGCGCCACAGCAGCAGCACGAAGGCCAGCACCAGGCCGAGGAGTACACCCTCGAGCAGGTTGAGGAACACCACACCCACCACGGTCACCGCGTAGACGGCCAGATCACCGGTGCGCCGCGCGAGCCGGATATGCCCGACCTTGACCAGCTGCACGCCGACCACGATGAGCAGACCCGCCAGCGCGGACTTCGGAACCTGTTGCACGACACCGACGAGCGCGATGGAGAACACCAGGATCCACACGCCGTGCAGCCACGCCGAGGCCTTGGTCTTGGCGCCGGCCGCGACATTGGTGGAGCTGCGCACGATCACGCCGGTGACGGGCAGGCCACCGAGCAGTCCGGAGGTCATATTGGCCGCGCCCTGGGCCATCAGCTCGCGGTCGAAGTTGGTGCGCGGACCGGAGTGCAGCTTATCGACGGCCACCGCCGACAGCAGGCTCTCCACGCTGGCGATCAACGCGATGGTCAGCACCGCGATGGCGATCGAACCCCAACCACCGCTGGGGATTTCGGGCAGACCGATGGCGTCGAACAGCGAACCGTCGATCTTGATGCGTTCCGGATCGCCGGGACCCACCAGGGCCAGGACCGTGCCGACGAGCACCGCGACCAGCGGACCCGGCACGAGCCGAATCCGTTCGGGCACATAGCGCCAGCCCAGGATGATGGCGATGACCACCGCACCGATGAAGAAGTCGTCACCGTGCAGATTCAGCAGCTGGTCGGGAAGTCCGGTCAGATTCGCCCAGGCCGAGCTGCGCGAGGAACCGCCCAGCAGCACATGGGCCTGCTGCAGCGCGATGGTGATGCCGATACCGGCGAGCATGGCGTGCACGACCACCGGCGCGATCGCCAGCGCCGCGCGCGCGATCCGGCTCAGCCCGAAGATCAGCTGCAGTAATCCGGCCGCGACGGTGATGAAACACGTCGTCTTCCAGCCGAATTCGTGAATGGTCTCCGCGACCACGACGGTCAGGCCGGCGGCCGGGCCGCTGACCTGCAGGGGCGAACCGCCGAAGAGTCCGACCACGATGCCGCCGACGGCGGCAGCGATCAGGCCCGCGGCGATCGGCGCGTCGGAGGCGACGGCGATGCCCAGCGAAAGCGGCAGGGCGACAAGGAAGACCACGATCGAGGCGGGCAGATCGTGGCGCATGATCGTGGAAAATCGGTCGGATAGTGACGGCCCCGGCGGGGCGGCGTGACGCGGCCGCGCGTCGGTGTCGGTGGACATATCTCTCCTTCGCCGAAGCAGGTGGGGGCGCTCCGGTGGGTGGAACATGTTCTCCAGGCATCGAAATCGGCTGGCGAGACAGCACTGTCTCGCCAGGCACCCGGAAGTATGGTCAGATTAATAGTAAAGACTTAGCAAAGGCTGAGGAAAGCTTGTTTATCCCGGCTTACTATCGACCCGTCGACGTGAAGGTGCTCACAGGCCCGTGACCGGGCGAATAGCGACGCCCCGGGAGCTCAACCCCGGGGCGTCGCCCGACCTGCCGCCACCCGGCCGTCGCCCGCGGCCGGGGTCCCCCTACACCGGCAGCGCCGTGACCGGCCTGTCCACGACGTCCGGCCCGGAGGCCCGCGTCGCGTCGTCGATTTCGGCGATTCCGTCGACCTTGATCCGAATGACCCGCGCGGTGGCGATATCGAAGAACAAGCCCGACAGCACGACTCCGCGTTCGACGATGCCGCGGCACACCACCGGATGCCGCGCCAGGGTCTCCAGCTGCACGGCGACATTCACCATGCCCAGCTGATCGATCTCCCCGAAGCCCGCGGCCGCCGCGGCCGCGGCCACCGGATGTCCGCCGCGAAACCGGTCCAGCGTGGGCCGCCCGTGCGCGAGCCAATCATCCAGGCCCGAACCGGTGACATCGCCGTGATACAGCGCGCCCATCGCCCCGCAGCCCGAATGCCCGCACACCACCACCGATCGCACCTCGAGCTTGTCCAGCGCGTAGACCAGTGCGGCCTCGACCGAGGTATCGCGCCCGTCGGCGGGGATCAGGTTGCCGATATTGCGGACGGTGAACAGATCGCCCGGCCCGCTACTGGTGATCACGTTCGGCACGATGCGGGAATCGGCACAGGTGAGAAACAGCGCATCCGGATTCTGACCGTCGCGCATTTCGTCCAGATGCGGCCGCACGACGTGGGCGTGCCCACGGTGATAGGCGGCGACACCGTCCTCGAGCGTGTTCTCGGTGCGCTCACGCCACGGGCCGAGCGCATCGTCGAGGACGCGGCGGGCATGTCCGCGCGCCGGCGGCCCGGCGGCCAGATCGGCGATGCGCACGGCGCCCATTTCGACGAATTCGACTGTCCCACCGGCGATCTCGTGCTGAGACGTCCATTCGTGCAGTAGGTCGGAGGCGGCGTGATCCAGGAAGTCCACGGTCATCTCCACCGTCACCGCCGCGGCTGCGGGCACTCGGGCGAGTTCGGCGCTCAGTCGCGGCAGCGCCAGGAAGGTGCAGGTGCCGTCGATGGTGACCAGCCAGCGCTCGGTGCCCGGCACCGGCCGCGCGGCGATCGCCACACGAACGACCCGCCACAGCAGCAGCGCGAAGGCCAGCGTCAGACCCACCAGCATGCCCAGCAACAGATTGCCGAACACCACCACCAGAACCGTTGCGGCATAGACGATCAGATCGCCGGTGCGGCGCGCCGAACGAATATGGGCGAGCTTGACCAGTCCCATACCGATGACGATGAGCAGCCCGGCCAGGGCCGCCTTGGGAATCTGCTGCACGACATCGACCAGGGCGACGGCGAAGATCAGCACCCACACCCCGTGCAGCATCGTCGAGGCCTTACTGCGCGCCCCCGCCTTGACATTGGTGACGCTGCGGACGATCACCGCCGCGATCGGCAGGCCGCCCAGCAGGCCGCAGGCCATATTGGCCACGCCCTGCCCGATGAGCTCGCGGTCCAGATCGGTGCGCCGGTCGGGCCGCATGCGGTCCACCGCGACCGCCGAGAGCAGCGTCTCGACGCTGGCGATCAGGGCGATGGTGACCATGGTCAGCCCGACCGCCATCCAACCGCCGCTGGGCAGACCCGGCAGAGAGATGTCGTCGAACAGCGAGCCCTGCAACGCGATCCGCTGCACGCTCGCGGGCACGACCATCGCCAGCCCGGTCGCCACCACCACCGCGACCAGCGGGGCGGGCACCAGCCGCAGCGTGGGCGGCAGATAGCGCCAGCCGAGCAGGATGGCGATCATCACCCCGCCGACCACGGCATCGCCGCCGCTCACCGACATCACCTGATGCGGAAGCTGCACGATGCTGTCCCAGGAGGAGCTCAGCGACTGCCCGCCCAGCAGCACATGCAGCTGCTGCAGCGCGATGACCACGCCGATCCCGGCCAGCATGCCGTGCACGACCACCGGCGCGATGGCCAGGGCGCCACGCCCGAGCCGCCCGAATCCGAACAGGATCTGCAACAGGCCCGCGCCGAGGGTGATGAAACAGGTCACCGCCCAGCCGAATCGGTCGATGCTCTCGGCCACCACCACGGTGAGACTGGCCGTGGGACCGCTGACCTGCAGGGCCGAACCCCCGAGCAGACCGGCCACCAACCCTCCGACGACGGCCGCTATCAGCCCGGCCGCCACGGGCGCGCCCGCGGCGACGGCTATGCCGATCGATAGCGGTAGGGCCACGAGGAATACCACCACGGAGGCGGGCAGATCGTGGCGGAGCGCGACGGCGAGACCGGAGAGCGAGGTCCGTCGGGCCGGGTCGGTGTCGGTCGACATATTTCTCCTTCGCCGAACCGGCGACCGGTTCGGTTCATCGGTGGAACATGCACTGGCATCGAGCGGGCGAAAACTGCGGTGCAGCCTGCGAGAGAGGGCCCTCGGAGCGGAGGGCCGGAGCAATCGTAAAGAATGCGCAAAGATCTTGGAAAGCATTTGCAGTAAGATCTTCGGTGAAGCTACCAAATTGTGACCTGGATCACAAGTGCGCGGCTCGGCCGATGTCCCCATGCCGCCGAGAGAGCGTCGAGCCCTCCCCTCCGCGGTATGCCTCGCCGCGCCCTCGACAACATAGCCGGGTACCGCGCTGTACCGCAGGGGGCCAACGGCATTCGACCGTAGGCCCAGGTCCAGAATCCAGGAAATCCGCTGCGCATGTCAAGGCATTTGTGTGCATCCATGTGCATCTCAATACATTCGGATTCGGAAGGCGATACGATGCGCACCGTGGACGGGGAGTTCGCGTCGCCACGGCAGCAGGAATCCACCGGGCAGCGATTCGGAAGGCAGCTCGAGGCCTTTCGGCAGCGGGACCTGCCCGACCGGCTGCTCACCCGTCAGCAGATCCACGAACTCGGCGGCCCCACCCGCAACGTCCAGTCCCGAATCGAGAGCGGGCGGGTCGACACGATCAGCGCCACCACAGAGGCTAAAGACAACCGCGCCCTGGAGGCACTGGGACTTCCACCCGGCAGCGCGACCGACGCGCTCTACCACGGCGGCACGCTCGATCCGGCCCGCGAGAATTCGTCCGGTCCGGACACCGACGACGGCTACCAACTCACCTCCCCCCGCGCGGGCATAGACCAACTGCTGCAGGCGCTACGGGCCCGCATCGCACCGAACGACCCTCGATGAACAAGTGGGGGCAGCCCGCCAGGATGCTGCTGGGCGGTGCGGGGCGAACCCGTCAGGCGAGCGGCAGCTCGTAGCGGTGGAATCTGGCCGCGATGTCCAGGCCCGCGAGGGCCAGGGCCGAGCGTGCGACGGCGTCGTCGAATTCGAATACCCGCAGGACGAGCACGTGGGGCAGCTCGTCGTGCAGCTCGCCGATCAGGGCGCCCATCAGTGACGCGAGCGTGCGGGCGTCGCCGATGCGATAGGAAAAGCCCTCGCACACATTGATGTACGCCTCGCTGCCGACGATCGAGGTGGCGATCGTGGCGACCGGATCGGTCAGGGTGGGGCCCGGCAGCGCCACGACCATCACCTGGCCGAGCGGATCGGAGGATTCCGCGAGCGCCTGCAGCACGCAGTCCAGTGGCCCCTGCGACCGGAGTTCGGACGGGACGATCCAGCTGCGCGGTTCGGCGGTCCACAGTCGGGCGTATTCACCGGTCATCCGGGCGCCGAGCGCGACGGCGGCCAACCCTTCCGGCCCGACGTCGGCGCCCTCCCAGCTCAACATCCGCAACCCCGCCACCCGCGCCTGTTGCGCGGTGCCCGCGATCAGGGTGCGCACGACCGACTCCTCCTCCCCGGTCGCCGCCTCGAAATCATAGTGCCCCAGGCGAATTCGCCGAACATAGCGAGCCGCGTACAGCACCTCGGCCCAGGCCCGCCCGGATCCGTCGTGGCGCAGTTCGGCCCAGCCCGCCAGCTCGCCGCCCCGTCGGGCGGCCACGATCCCCAGCAGCTGCGGGTCCCGGTCGGTCGGTGCGATCTCTTCGAGCTCGGGCTCGCCGGCCATCCCGGCGAGCTCACAGGCCAGCCGCAACCCCGTCCCCGGGTGTCTGTCCCATTCGAGCGCCAAGTCCACCTCCGCACCCTAAACGGAAAATAGCCACATAATTGCTCAACACGACGAAAGGCGCGCGGTCCGCACTGTCAGCAGAGCCTGGGTCGCGCTGGATCGCACTGTCGGCGGAGCCTGGGGCGCACTGTCAGCAGAGCCTGAGGCGCACTGTCAGCAGGTGGTGAGCGCGCGGACGGGAACGATGCCGCCGACGGCCGCGACCACGCCGTATTCGACATGTGCCGCACCGTCGGCCACATCGAGCATGCGGGCGGATCGCAGGCCGTGGTAGCCGCCGCTCAGGCTCGTCGCGCGGGACAGGCCCAGGCCGCGCAACGAGCGCGCGGCGGCCGCGGAATCCGCGCCGGACGAGCACATGATCACCCATTCGAGCTGCGGATCCCGGGCCCAGGACAGCCGGGCGTCGCTGCACGGATCGAGCCGGGCGATCAGCAGTTGCCGTTCGATGGCCAGCGCGCCCATGAGCGCCCCGTCGCAGGTGCGCTCGGCCTGCGGACGGATGTCGATCACCCAGCCGCCGCGCGCCAGCGCGCACGGCAGCTCCTCCGGGTGGATCGGCTCCGCACTCACCTGCGCGCGCGGGCCAGGGTTTCGACGACGGCGAGCATGCGGTCGATCTCCGCACAGGTGTTGTAGAACGCGAACGACGGCCGCACCGTCGCCTCGACGCCGAACCGGCGCAGGATGGGCTGTGCGCAGTGGTGTCCGGCGCGCACGGCGATCCCCTTCTCGTTCAACGCCTTTCCGACCTCGAGCGGTTCATACCCGGCGAGGACGAACGAGAGCACACTGGCCTTGTCGGGCGCGGTACCGATCAGGCGGACACCCGGAATCGCGGCCAGTCGCGGCGTGGCGTAGGCAAGCAGCTCGTGCTCGTACCGTTCGATATTCTGCACTCCGAGCTTTTCGACATATTCGATGGCGGCGCCGAGACCGATCGCGTCGGCGATATTCCCGGTGCCCGCCTCGAACCGGCCCGGCGGCGGCTGATAGAGCGACCGCTCGAGGGTGACATCGCTGATCATGTTGCCGCCGCCCTGCCAGGGCGGCATATCCTGCAGCACTTCGGCTTTGCCGTACACCACGCCGATTCCGGTGGGCCCGAACAGCTTATGGCCGGAGAATACGAAGAAGTCGGCATCCAGCGAGCGCACATCAATCGGCATATGCGGCACCGATTGCGCGCCGTCCACGATCGTCACCGCCCCGGCCCGCCGGGCCTGCGCGACGATATCGCGCACCGGCGTGACCGTTCCCAGTGCATTCGACACCTGAGTCACGGCAACGAGTTTCGTGCGATCCGACAGCAATCGGCCGTATTCGTCGAGCAGCACCTGCCCACGGTCGTCGACCGGGATCACTCGCAGCACCGCGCCCGTCTCGGCGGCGAGCATCTGCCACGGCACGATATTCGCGTGATGTTCGAGATGGGAGATGACGATCTCGTCACCTTCGCGAATGTGCTTGCGCCCCCACGTCTGTGCGAGAAGGTTGATGCCCTCGGTGGCACCGCGCACGAAGATGATCTCCTCCGCCGACGACGCCCCGAGGAATCGCGCCACGCTATCGCGGGCCCGCTCATAGGCATCGGTGGAGCGCGCCGCCAATTCGTGTGCGGCACGGTGGATATTGGAGTTCTCATGCTCATAGAAATGGCGCAGCCGCTCGATGACCGACCGCGGTTTCTGTGTCGTGGCGGCATTGTCGAACCACACCAGCGGATGACCGTTCACCTGCTCGCGCAGGATCGGGAAATCGCCCCGCACGGCATTCACATCGAACGGCGGATGCGCCCCGGCGGGCACTCCGTGATCGGCGGCGTCGAGGAAGTAGAACGGCGAACCCCCTGCGGCGGAGGTGGGCCGATCCAGAAAGTAGTAGGCAGGCGCCGCCCGGCCGGGTCCGCCGAACCGCGACGGCGCCAGCGGCACGTCCAGCGACGGCAGTGCGGGCAGTAGCGGATCGATATGCGGGGGCGCGGTGGATGCGGGAACGGCCATCGGCACCTCCGGCCCCCAGTCCGGAACCATGGGCTCGGGCGTGGGCCCGCCCGGCGGCACCGCCGGCGAGGTCCCCGAGGCGATCGGGGATCCCGCCGACGGCAACGCCGAAAAGTACTGCGCGGCAAGGCTGTTCAGATACGCCTCATCCGGCAGCCGCGCGGCGTCGGAGTCACTTTCGATAGGTCGGGGCGTAGTCATGGAACTTGTTCACCTCGGCTCCCTCGAGCACTGCCACGGCATCGTCGGTCAAAATCGCCAGCGAGCAGTACAGCGACACCAGATACGACGCGATCGCGCTGCGATCGATACCCATGAACTTCACCGACAGCCCCATCCCCTGTTCACCGGCCAGGCCGGGCTGGTAGAGGCCGATCACACCCTGCCGGGACTCACCCGTGCGGACCAGCAGGAACTTCGTCTTACCGCGTTCGACGGGAACCTTGTCCGACGGGATGATCGGGATACCCCGCCAGGTGACGAACTGCGAGCCGAACATGCTGACCGTCGGCGGCGGCACCCCGCGCCGGGTGCATTCCCGGCCGAAAGCCGCGATGCCCTGCGGATGAGTCAGGAAGAAGGCGGGCTCCTTCCACACCTTCGCGATCAGGTTGTCCAGATCGTCGGGCGTCGGCGGACCGGCGACCGTCGAGATCTTCTGCGAGGCGGGAGTATTCGCGATCAGCCCGTACGTCGGGCTGTTGATCAGCTCGCCCTCCTGATGCTCCTTGATCGCCTCGATCGTCAGTCGCAACTGTTGAGCTATCTGATCGTGCGGGCTGGAGTACAGATCCGAAACCCGGGTGTGCACATCGAGAATCGTGTTGACCGCCTTGAGGCGGTACTCCCGCGGATCCTTCTCGTAATCGATGAAGGTCTCCGGCAGCGGCGACTCGTCCGCGTTATCGCATTTGATGTCGACCGTCTGCTCGTGAGTTACCTGGTTACGCCGGTAGATACCGGCTTCCACGGGCACCCAGTCCAGCAGATGAACCAGCCACCGCGGGGTGATCGATTGCATCTGTGGAACGGATTTCGTCGCATTCGCAAGCGTCCGGGCAGCATCATCCCCGAGCGCCATGGGCTGCGGTACAGCTTTGGTCATGGAACCGCCTTCACAATTGGCAAACCCACCGCTACCAGTGGCGGCAATCCTAGCCATAGCGACCGGCAGATAATCCGACCAATCGTCGGCCCGGCGTGTCCACTCCTCGAGATCGTTCAACGGTCCGGTTTGCGGTAATCGTTCAACGAACATACGGTCATCGCCAATCAGTCCCCGGCGCCGTGGAGAGTTCATGTTCGTTCTGTTGGGTGTTGCCCTGGTTGTCGCGGGGTTCGCGCTTCGACTCAATCCCATGCTCGTGGTGCTGGTTTCGGGCGTGGTCACGGCCCTGCTCGGCGGCCTGACACCGAAGGAGATCCTCGACAGCATCGGCAGCGGATTCGCGGGTAGCCGGTCGGTAACGATCCTGGTAGTGACGCTGCCGATCATCGGCCTGCTCGATCGATACGGGTTGCAGCAGCAGGCGGGCAGGCTCATCGGGAAGCTCCGGATGCTGACGACCGGGCGACTGCTCGCGGGCTATATGCTGCTGCGCCAAGGCACCGCCGCACTCGGGCTGACCGGCATGTTCGGACAGCCGCATACGGTGCGGCCGCTCATCGCGCCGATGGCCCTGGGCGCGGCGCGACAACGCTTCGGTGAGCTCACCGATCCGACAATCGAACGGATCAAGGCGTTTTCGGCCAGTGCGGACAATGTGGGTCTGTTCTTCGGCGAGGACATCTTCATCGCGGTAGGCAGCGTCCTGCTGATCACCGGATACGTCAATACGGCTTACGGCCTCCAACTCGATCCGTTGCAGCTGGCGCGGTGGGCGATACCGACCGCGGTGTGCGCCTACGTGATTCATGCCGGACGGCTGTTGTGGCTGGACCGGTGGCTGACCCGGCACGCCGCGGCGGTGGTGGCACGATGATCAGCGCGGAATGGCTGTACTGGGGTATGGGATTGTTCTTCGGCGCGAACGCGTACTTCGCGGCGCGGCAGCGGGATAATCCGCGGCGCGCCGGGGCCACGGCGTTCTGGGGATTGCTCGGAATCGGTTTCTGCTATTCGACATTCGTCGTCGACAAGATCGCTCCGGCCTGGCCGCTGGGGCTCGCGGTGTTGATCGTCGGCGCGCTCGGCGGCCTGGGTGCGCTGGGTACCTCGAACCTGTCGACCACCACCGACGCCGAACGTGAGTCCGCCGCAACGAAACTCGGCAATCGGCTGTTCGTTCCGGCGGTGCTCATCCCCGTGGTCGCTCTCGTCTGCGCGACCATGGTCGCCTCGGTGAAGGTGGGCGGTAAACCGTTGCTCGCCACCGGAACTCCCGCCCTGACCGGACTCGGCGCGGGCGTGTTGATCGCACTCGTCGTGGCGATCGTGCTGCTGCGACCGGCCGGCCCCACCGGGCCGGGACTCGCACTGCGGGAGGGCTCCCGGCTGGCGCAGTCCATGGGCTGGGCGCTGTTGCTGCCCCAGTTGATCGCCGTGCTCGGCCTGCTGTTCGACAAGGCCGGAGTGGGCAAACAGGTCGGGCGGATCTTCTCCGCGATCCTGCCGCACGACTCGCTGTTCGCCGCGGTCCTGCTGTACTGCATCGGCATGGCGGTGTTCACGATCGTGATGGGCAATGGGTTCGCGGCGTTCCCGGTGATGACGGCGGCCATCGGCTGGCCGGTCCTGGTCACCCAGTTCCACGGCAATCCGACGCTGATCCTGGCGATCGGAATGCTCTGCGGCTTCGCCGGCACGCTGTGCACGCCGATGGCCGCGAACTTCAATATCGTGCCCGCGATCCTGCTGGAGATGAAGGACCGCTACGGCCCGATCAAGGCACAGATCCCGACCGCGGTCGGGATCCTCGTCTGCAATATCGCGATCATGTATGTATGGGGTTTCTGATGCGACATGTGCTGATCACCGGATTCGAGCCGTTCGGCGGGGCCTCGGACAATCTGTCGTGGGATGCCGCCGCGGCGCTGGCGCGGCGACCCGCCCCGGACGGCACGCGCATCTCGGCCGTGCGGCTGCCGTGCGTCTTCGACACCTCGCTGACCGTGCTGCGCGCGGCCGTCACCGAATACGATCCGGCGCTGGTGATCTGCCTCGGGCTGGCGAACGGGCGCACCGAGATCACGCCCGAGCGCGTCGCGATCAATCTCGACGACGCCCGTATCCCCGACAATGCGGGCGCGCAGCCGTTCGATCGCCCGGTGATCCCGGGCGGCCCGGCCGCCTATCTGGCCGATCTGCCGTTGAAGGCCGCGGTTGCCGCGATGACCGCGGCCGGGGTCCCCGCCTCGATCTCGTATACCGCGGGCACCTTCGTCTGCAATCACGTGTTCTACGGCCTGCGGCATCTCATCGCGACCGAAAGACCCGATCTGCGCGGCGGATTCGTGCATGTGCCGCCGAATCTGCCCGTCGAACGCCTCACCGACGGTCTGGCCGAACTCGTCCGGATCTGCCTGGACACCGACACCGATCTAGCGGTGTCCGCGGGCACGCTGCACTGATCAGCGCTCGGCGCGAACCGCCTGAGTGAAGGAGGCCGCCGGTCCTCCGATACCGTGCAGGACGATGCTGCCGAGCACGGTGATAGCCATCGCGGAGACGACCATGACGCCGTCATCGATGCCGAGCACGTTGAATGCCAACAGCCCGAACACGATCGAGGTGGTGCCGCGCGGCCCGAGCACGCCGAGCAGCAGGCGTTCTCCTCGGCTGAAGCGCGAGCCGATCGTCGCCGCCAGCACCGGGACGATGCGCACGACCGTCAACGCGGCCAGGCAGAACAACAGCATTCGCCAATCCGGTCCCTCGGCGATCGCGTAGACGGTGACGCTGCCGAAGACGAACCACATGCCGACCGTGAGCAGGAAGCCGATATCGTCCAGCAGCTCCAGCTCCCGGTGGAACACCGGCGACCGGCGGACCGCGTTGACCACGAGCCCGCAGACGAATGCCGCGACGAATCCATTGCCGTGCACGGCCACCGATACCGCATAGGACAGCAGCGGGGCCGCGACCAGCGCGATGCGCTGCGACTGTTCGGTCGAGAACTGCCGCCGCTCCGCGGCATTCATCGCCAGCGCCAGCGCGAATCCTATGGCCAGACCGGCCAGCACGGCCTTCACCGCCGACGGCACCGCGGTCTGCAGTGCGGCGGTGACCGACGTGGCATGGGTGTGATCGCCCGCCAACACGAGCGCGGCGAGGAATACCGGAGAGACGATCCCGTCGTTGTAACCGCTCTCCACGGTGAGCAGATCCCGCACCCGCGCCGGAATCCGCTCGTCCCGCACGATCGTCGCCGCCGGCGCGAAATCCGTCGGCACCACCACGCAGGCGATCACCAGCAACACCGCCCACGACGCCCCCGGCAGCAACCACGCCCCGAGCGCGACCGCCATCCCCAGGCTCAGCGGCAGCGCGACGAACAGCATCCGCAACGCCGACTTCGGATCACGCCCGAGCAGCCCACCGCGCACCTCGGTGGCATCCACGAACAGCAACACCGCCAGGATGATCTCGACAATCCGCAACGCGACCTGCGTATTGAGCGTCTCGGCAATACTGTTCCGCGCCCCGAACCCCATCGCGATCCCCGCGAACACCACCAGCACCGGCGCGGCAATACGCCATTCGTGCAGCCGCGCCGCGAACAGCGCCCACAGCACCACCACCAGGGCGACCACGATGATCGAGTTGATCACGAGAGCATCCTGCCAGCATCCACGCGCGCCGCTCCCCGACACGCTGAGGCGGCCTGGGGTGGGCGGCCGGTCGGTCGAACCGACCGAGACCGTCGAGCCGGTGAAATATGTTTTCCGACAGGGAATTCGCGCCGATCGCCGAAGCGATCAACCGCCTCGTCGCATGCGGTCCGAGCGTGCGGTGTGACCCGGAAAACGACGCGCCATTCCGCCTCCGAGAATCACTGTTCTCGGAAGCAGAATCGGAGTCCGCCGAGGCCAGGCCGCCTACCCCCGGACCTGTACGGTGACCGTGAAGTGCTGTGCCGCAGCGGTGTCCTGCTCCCAAGAGCGGGCATAATCGAGTGCCAGGGTGGTGGTCCCGGGGGCTACGGCGGTGAAGTGCCACACCGATGTTCCTCCGGCGCCCATGGGACTGTTCGACGTCGAGGCCGGGTGATACTCGGGGTCGCCGACCTGCTCGACGATGCTCTGATCCAGGGCCTGCATCTTCCACTGATATCCGGTGGTGTGATTGGCCTGCAGTGACAGCACCAGCTGCTGTCCGACCGTTAGCGACACATCCTTGCCGTCGGCCTCCGCACCAATGGCCACGGCCGCCGCGGCCTGAATGCCGGGCGCGCTGGCCGACGGCGGGTCCGCATGCCCGGACGAGCCGACACCGCATGCGGCGAAAGCGAGACCGAGCGCAACTATCAGCAGGGGAATTCGCATACTGTCCTCCATTCACGGGAGCCGAGCATGCACGCTCACCCTACCGACACGGCGCGGCGGAAAGTCGCTACGCACCGGCCGACCCTCGATCATGCTGCGCAAGCAGTGCTCGGCTGCGTCCTACATTGCCACTTCCAGCATGCCCCGGCAGCGGGCCACGCACCATCTCGGAATAACGGGGTTGACAGGGCTGCGCGGTGAAGGCTACTGCGGTACACGCAGTTTCATCGACTGGAAGCGGATCGCTGCCGCCTGGGCGTCGATGGCGGGAAACCGGCCCTGCTGCTGCATGATTCGCAGCGCGACGGCGAATTCCGCGGTACCGCACCGATCTTCGGGCCCTTCCATCACTCCCACTCTGCTATTACAATACGAACCGGACCGGATCTGAATTCCTGGAAGGGGCGAGTGACGATGAAGGTCAAGGCATTCGATCACCTGGTGCTCAACGTGCGCGATATCGAGCGCGCGCTGGAGTTCTACTGCGGGCCGCTCGGCCTCGAACCGGAACGAGTGGCCGAGTGGCGCGCCGGTACGGTGCCGTTCCCGTCCGTGCGGGTCAGCCCGACCACCGTGATCGACCTGATGGATCGGCCTCGTGGCGAGTCCAATGTGGACCATATCTGCCTTGTCGTCGAACCACTCGACTGGCAACAGATTATCGACGAGGGCACCCTCACCGTGCTGGACGGACCGGCGCCGAGGTGGGGTGCTCGCGGTCGGGCACAGTCGATCTACGTGCGGGACCCGGACGGCAACACCGTCGAACTGCGCTGGTACCCACAGGACACCACGTCGTGACTCGCACCCCGGCCGGTCGGCCACGTGACCCCGCGATCGACGCCGCCGTGCTCACCGCCACGCTCGAAGTGTTGCGCGAGAAAGGCTACGCGGGGTTCGCCCTCGAGACAGTGGCGGCACGGGCCGGCACGACGAAGGCGGCGATCAGGAGGCGCTGGCCGGTCCGACAGGAATTGGTGATCGACGCGCTCGCTTCCGTTCTGGTCACGCCGCCGGTACCGGACGACAACTGCACCCGATGCGATCTGACGCAGAGCGTGCAGCTACTCGCCGAGGCCCTGCACGACCGGCTGCCGCCCGGGGTACTGGCTCCGCTGATCGCGGACTGCACACGGGAACCGGACCTACACCGACGCCTCGTCGACACGCTCATGCAGCCGACGAGGGCGGCTGCGATGATCTCGGTCCGGCGCGCGGTCGACCGGGGTGATCTGCGCCCCGAATACGACCCCGAACTGCTGGTCGACCTGCTCGCCTCCGTGGTCTACCAAAAGGCACTGTTCGGAGACGCACCGATCGACCAGGAATCGGCAGGCCCGCTGGTCGATCTGCTACTGCGCGGGGTCGCCACCGACTTCGACCGGCTGGTGCGGATCAGCCGGCAGCCCGCCGATCAACGACACCGACATGTATAACGGCGTCGCAGCGCTCGCCACGAACAGCGAGTCCGCGAAACATCCTCGACTCAGCATGACAATGCGTGGGAACGGTACGGCTGACCAGTGCGGTATTGCCGCCAGTCGGCACCGCACGCCTCGGCGCACAGCTGAGCACGATCGCCGTTGAACGCCGTGACACGTCCTATCGCATGGCTGAGCGGGGATTTCCGCCCATGTTGCCGTATGTCTCGGCGCACGACTGAGCGAGGCCGCAGGCGAGCGGGGGCGATTTCCGATGACGAAAGTCACTGTGCGGGAAACAATCCCGCTGAGCGCAATCGGTATCGGGGCGTCGGCGGGGTCGGTAGCGTCGGCGGTATGACCGATGCACGGACCGAGTCGGCGGTTGTGGTGGCCGTCGCGTGGGATGACGCGGATGCGGTGGCGCTGCGTGCGGAGATGGCCGCCGAGGTCGGGCCGCGTTATGCCGCGTTGCTGCGGTCGTTGCCGGAGAATCCGAATGCCGTTGCCGCCGAGGCGGTCGCGGGTACCTTCGTCGGCTATGCGCCCGATGCGGCCGGACACGTCGCGATCCGCTGGAACCGCGGCGATATCGAGGTGAAGCGGATGTTCGTGCGCCCACGCCATCGCGGCACCGGTATGGCCGATCTGCTGCTCGCCGCCGCGGAGACGGCCGCCCGCGACCTGTCCGCACCTCGGGTGGTGCTCCAGACCGGCCACCTACAGCCCGAGGCCGTCCGGTTCTACGAACGCAGCGGCTATCACCGCATCCCGCTGTTTCCCCCGTACGAGCACCTCCCATTATCCAATTGCTTTGCCAAGCACTTGATCTGAATCAGGCCCGGTCGGAGGCGTTGCTCGCCGCCCAGATGCCGCGTACGTGGCCGATGTGGTGGCGGAGGAACTGTTCGAGCTCCTCGGCTTGGTGGGTCTCGATGAGGTCGAGGATGGTGTGGTGTTCGCGGGCCGACTTCTCGAGTTCGCCGCGTTCGACCAGGGCGGCCAGGCCGAAGAGGCGGGTTTGGGCGCGGAGGTCGCTGACGATCTGGGATAGGCGCGGGTTGTGGCAGTAGTCGAGCAGCATCAGATGGAATCGCCGGTCTGCGTCGACGTATTCGACCAGGTCGCCGCGCAGGGCGGCGTGGACGATCTTATCGGCCTGGTCGCGCAGGGCCGGCAGGTCGGCGGCGGGGATGGCGCCGACGATCGAGCGCACGCTCGGCGGCTCGAGCAGCATCCGGATCTTCGCGATCGAGTCCAGATCCTCCTCGGAGGTCTCGGTGACTCGGAAACCCTTGTTGGGCACCGAGATCACCAATCCCTGCCGGACCAGGTCGAGCATCGCCTCCCGGACGGGAGTCGCGGAGATCCCGAACCGCTCCGACAGTGTGGGCGCGGAGTACAGGACGCCCGGTTCGAGTTCACCGGAGACGATCGCGGCGCGCAGCGCGTCCGAAACATGGTCGCGTAGCGTCGGCCGTCTGCTGATATCCAGCCGTTCGATCATCCGTTCTCCGTATTCGTCCTGGTGGGCGCGGTGTCCCTACCAGAGTAGTTAGCTCGCTTGGTCGTTCAGTTTCGAGTGCCGATGACCGAAGGTGAAATACAGCGCCAGGCCCAGCACCAGCCAGACCGCGAACCGCACCCAGGTGACCCAGGTGAGGTGGCTGATGAGCCAGACCGAGAACACGATCCCGATCACCGGCACCACCGGAACCCACGGGGTGCGGAAGGCGCGTTCGGCCTCCGGACGTGTGCGGCGCAACCGCATCACGCCGAGGGCGACGACGATGAAGGCCATGAGGATGCCGACGTTGGTGAGTTCGGCGGCCTCGCGGATCGGCAGGAATCCGGCGATCAGGGCCGAGACGACGCCGACCGGCCAGATGACGCGGGCCGGGACGTGGCGGCGCGGATCCGGGACGCCGAAGTAGCCGGGCAGCAACCCATCTCGGCTCATCGCGAAGCCGACCCGGGTGACGGCGAGCATATTCGCGAAGGCCGAGGTGGTCACGCCGACGACCGCGCCGACCGCGATCACCAGACCGAGCACGCCCATGCCGATGCTGTCGAAGGCGCTGGAGAAGGGTGAGGCGACGGTGATATCGGTGTAGTTGACCATGCCGACGATCACGAGACACACCAGCAGGTAGACCACCGAGGCGATGCCGAGGCTGATCATGATGGCCTTCGGCAGCAGTCGCTTGCCGTCGGTGGATTCCTCGGCGGCGGCGCTCATGGCGTCGTAACCGTAGACGGCGAAGAATGCCAGTGCCGCACCGGAGACCGCGCCGCCGAGACCGAAGGGGAAGAACGGATCGTAGTTGCCCGCCCTGATGTGGAACGCTCCGGCCACGACCACGATCGCGACGATCGCCATCTTGACCGCGACGAGTCCGGTTTGGACCCGGGCGGATTCGCGGGTCCCGCGCGAGAGCAGGAAGGCCAGCAGCAGGCACAGCAGCATCGCGAACAGATCGACCCGATGTCCGGATCCGGTGCCCGGCGCGCCGAGTGCCCAGGTGGGCAGGTCGAATCCGAAGTAGTGGGTGATGTAGTTGAGATAGCCCGAGACCGCGATCGCGACGACCGACACGATGGCGGTGTATTCGAGCAGCAGATCCCAGCCGATCAGGAAGCCGATGATCTCACCGAGCGATACATAGGCATAGGTGTAGGCCGAGCCCGCGCGCGGCACCATTCCGGCGAATTCGGCGTAGCACAGGCCCGCCGCACCCGAGGCGACGATCGCGATGGCGAAGGAGACGAGCACCGCCGGACCGGCGATATCGTGGGCGACGACGCCGGCGAGGGAGAAGACTCCCGCGCCGACGAGACCGCCGAGGCTGAGCGCGACCAGCTGCCACAGCCCCATGCTCTTGGTGAAGTCACCGGTGTCGACGACCGTGACGGGCATGCGGCGCAGCAGGGTGTCTCTGGTCGGTCGGGGCCGGGATGCCCGGATGTCGACGGGTTTCATGGCGTGCGTTCCTCGGTGTCAGAAGACGAAACCCTCGGGGAAGGGATCGGTGGGGTCGAGCAGGTAGTTCGCGGTCGCGGTCAGCCAGGCGCGGCCGGTGATCTCGGGCACGATCGCGGGATGTCCGCCCACGGTGGTCGTTTCGACGGCGCGGGCATGAAAGGTGGTGCCTATGAACGAGTCGTTGCGCAGCACCTCGTCGCCGGATAACAAGCCGCGCGCGTGCTGGCGCGCCAGCAGCGCGGATGTGCCTGTGCCGCACGGTGATCGGTCGAACCAGCCGGGATGGATGACCATCGCGTTGCGGGTGTGCGCGGGCTGTGCGGCGGGATCGAGGAACAGCACGTGTTTGCAGCCGGTGATGCGCCGGTCCATCGGATGCGCCGGGGCGCGGAACTCGTTGATCGCCGCCATGATTCGCAGGCCCGCATCGAGAATGCGATCCTGATGCGAGCGGTCGAAGGGCAGGCCGAGTTTGCCGAGATCCACGATCGCATAGAAGTTGCCGCCGTAGGCCATGTCGTAGGGCACCATGCCGAGCCCCGGGACGTCGATATCGTTGTCGAGGCTCGCACAGTAGGCGGGCACATTGCGCAGCGTGACCGAATCCGCATGCCCGCCGACGACACTCACCGCGGCCACCACCCGACCGGCGGGAGTGTCGAGCCGAATCTCGGTCACCGGCTCCGTGACCGGCACCATCCCCGCCTCGACGAGCGCGGTCGCCACACCCATCGTCCCATGCCCGCACATCGGCAAGAGTCCACTGACCTCGATGAACAACACGCCGTAATGACCGTCGCCGGTCGTGGGCGGCTGCAGGATCGCCCCGCTCATCGCCGCATGCCCGCGCGGCTCGTTCACCAGCAGCCTGCGCAGCCCATCCAGATGTTCGGCGAAGTACATCCGCCGCGCCGCCATCGTCTCCCCGGGCACGGTCCCGATACCGCCGGTGATCACCCGGGTGGGCATCCCCTCGGTATGGGTATCGATCGCGGAAATGATTCGGCTGCTTCGCATTACAGAGTCCCCTCACGGTCGAGATCGGCGAGCGTCCATTCATCGAGGGCGGCGGCCTCCCCGCTACTCGTGGAAACGGTTCGACCGCTGGTCATTACGAGATCCTTCGTTGTCGAGATCGGCCAATTCGCGCAGGCGGATCGGGGCTGCCAACGGACGTCGGGCAGAGGTGGGCGAGGTCAGGCCCGGAAGCGTTGACAGCGGCGGCGATTCATCGCCGGGGTGATGGTGGTTGCGCAGGACATCGATGGTTGCCGCGCACATTCGCCCCTGACAGGGGCCCAGACCGGCGCGGGTGATGAGCTTGGTGGCGCGGTAGGAGCCGCCCGTCGTTCGAGACCAGGCGGCCACGAGATCGGCGCGAGTCGTTCCCTCGCACCGGCATACGACCGTATCGTCGGCGGACCAGCCCAGGACGCCCGGCCGGATCGGGTGTGCGGTGGCCAGGCGGGTGACGAATTGCCGTGCGGCGCGATGGCGAGCACGCAGGGCGCGGTCCGCGGTGGGGTCGGCTCCGGCGGCGGCGATACCGGCGACCATGCCCTCCACGGCCGCCACCTGGGCGCCGCCCATTCCGGTGAGTTCGCCTGCGGCCCAGACGGATTCGCTAGTGGTGCGCTGGGCGTCATCGACGCGGACGAATCCGTCGGCGGTCAGTCGGGCTCCGGCGGCGACGGCCAGTTCGGTCTGCGGGGTGAATCCATGGGAGACCGCGACCGCGTCCACCGGCACGGTCACCCGGGTGCCGGGAACGGGTGTCCAGTCGTGATCGAGCCGCGCGACGGTGGCCTCCTCGACGCGGCCGTCTCCGGCGACCGCGATCACCGCAGAGGAGGTGCGCAGCGGAATGCGGTGGCGCACACCGCAGGCGAGGTATTCGGCGAGTTCGGCGGCCTTCGCGGCGCTGTGCCGCAGCTGCCAGGGCCGGGCGCTCCACCGCCGCAGAATGTCGAGGCCCGGATTCGCCTCGAGGACCGCCCCGACCCGGGCGCCGCCGTCGGCCAGCGACTGCGCGACCGGCAGCAGAAACGGTCCGGTTCCGGAGACCAGCACCGATCGCCCCACGAGGAGCCGCTGCGTCTTCGCCAGCGTCTGCGCGGCCCCGCCGGTGTAGACGCCGGGCAGATCCCAGCCCGGGAACGGGCACACCCGGTCGTAGGCCCCGGTGGCGAGAATCAGTGCGTCGCCCCGGATTTCGTGATGCGTGCGCTGTTCGCCCTCGATGCCCCGCAGCAGCCGGACCACCGGACAACCGCCCTCGGGCCGCGGCTCGATCTGGTAGACCGCCGCCCAGGACAGATATGTGCAGCGCGGATGGCCGGCGAGTCCGCGGGCTCGCCGTTCGGCGGCCGCGTATCCGTGCCCGATGCGCAGCGGGTGGCGAACGCCGAACGCGGCCGGGATGCGGCGGTGGTATTGCCCGCCGAGGCTTTCGTTCGAGTCGATCAGGGTGACGGTCGCGCCGCAGCGCAACGCGGCCTCGGCGGCGGCGATACCGGCGGGGCCACCGCCGATCACGACGATATGACAAGTCATCACACACCTCCATCCGTTGCGGGAGAACACATTTCACGAGACTGAGTGACCACGACATCCCCGTCCCGGGCGGGACGTCGGCACAGCCGGATATCGGGCACGCCGTTGACCGTGGCGACGCAGTCGAAGCAGACGCCGATACCGCAGAACACACCGCGCCCACCCCCGCCGGGCGCGGTGCGCCAGGCCGTGCGATCGGCGGCCAG
This sequence comes from Nocardia sp. NPDC051570, assembly GCF_044454005.1. Lineage (NCBI taxonomy): Bacteria > Bacillati > Actinomycetota > Actinomycetes > Mycobacteriales > Nocardiaceae > Nocardia > Nocardia sp. NPDC051570. The sequence continues at coordinate 628,013 of NZ_JBITDI010000001.1, forward strand.
CAGCACCGCGGCCAGGGTCTGCCCCCGCACACCGGATATCGGGATACCGTCGATGGTGACAGCCAATGGCTGGTCGCGGCGGCCGACCGGGTCGCTCCCCGCGGGTATGAGCCGAGAGCTCATCGGGTGATCCTCTCCATCGCGCCGAGGACCGCCGGGCGGTCGACCCGGAATGCCGCCGGGTCGATCTCGGCGGGGCGATCGGCCAGGGCGTCGGCGACGAGTTCGGCGGTGCCCAGCGATAATCCGATGCCCGCACCCTCGTGACCGGTCGCATGCCAGAGGCCGGGCAGGCGTGGATCCGGTCCGATGACCGGGAGGTGGTCGTCGACGTAGGGGCGAAACCCGCCGTAGGCCCGCATGATTGCCACCTCGGCCAGTATCGGGAACAGGCGCAGGGCCTTGCGGGCGATGGCGGCCAGGCTGTCGGGGCGCAGGCGATCGTCGAATCCGCACTGGCGGCGCGACGATCCGAGCAGCAGAGGACCACCGCGGGTGGATTCGACCACCGCCGAGGACTGCAGGCCGCCGTCCGAACTGCCCACCGCGCCCACATAATCCGCGTCGTACACCTTATGGAATACCGTCGGCGGCAGGGGTGCGGTGATCAGCACATCGCCGCGCCGCGGCCGGATCGCGATCGGCACCCCGAGCATTCGCGCCACCGCACCCGACCATGGCCCCGCGGCATTGATCACGACATCGCCGTATCGCGGTCCTCGGGTCGTGCGTACGCCGAGGAGCCGGTCGTCCCGCAGGATCGGGCCGAGGACACCACATCCGGTCTCGACCACCGCTCCGGCCGAGACCGCCGCCGCGAGCAGAGCGGTTGCGGCACCGGCCGGTTGGACCTGGGCGTCGTCCGGGTAGTACATCGCCGCGTGGACGTCGCGGGTCAGCGCGGGCTCGGCCACGGCCAGCCGGTCGGCATCGAGTTCCTCACAGCGCACTCCGGCTCTACGCTGGTCGGCCGCGAACGTGCGTAGCGCGTCGGCGCCCGCGCCGGTCGTGGCGACCACGATGCCGCCCTTGGCCTCCCATTCCACCGCGGCCGCATCGCCGGGCAGCCGCTCGCCGATGCGGCCGAGGACCTCGGGCCACAGTCGGCGAGACCACTGCGCCAACGCCAGTTCGGGTCCGGGGCCCTTGTCCGAGATCAAGATGTTGCCCTCGCCGTGCGCCGTCGTCGCCGACGCCACGGCTCCCTGCTCGCAGACCAGGACCGATGCCCCGGATCGCGAAAGCCGTTCCGCCAGCGCGCATCCGATCACCCCCGCGCCGACGATCAGGACATCGGTCATCGCGGTCGTGCCCCGTCGATCGACCGCGGCACCGCCCGTGGGTTGTCCGACCGCAGTTCCGGCGGTAACAGTTCGTCGGGCATATCCTGGTACACCACGGGCCGCAGGAACCGCGAAATCGCCGCGCTGCCCACCGATGTCGCCGCGGGCGCCGTGGTGGCCGGATACGGGCCGCCGTGCTGTTGGGCGTGGGTGACCGACACCCCGACGGGCCAGCCGTTCCACAGCACCCGCCCCGCCGCGGCCGTCGCGGCCGCGATCAGCGCGCGGGCGGTGTCGTCGGCACGGTCGGCGAAGATCGACACCGTCAGCTGGCCGCCCACCGCCCGCGCCAGGTCCAGTAGTTCGCCGGTGTCGCGGTAGCCGACCAACAGCGTTGCCGGACCGAACATCTCGTGCAGCAGTGCGGTGGGCGTGGCCAGCACCGCCCGTGCCGACGTGGCCAGCATCAATGCCTGTCCGGGACCGCCACCGGCCAGTACCCGCACCTCCGGATGCGAGCGGATCCGGTCGACGGCAGCGCTGAAGGTGGCGGCGATCTCGTCGTTGAGCATCGGCCCGGTCGGCATCGGATGCGTGCGCATCAGATCGGTGATCGCCTCGAATATCGGTGCGTCCGTGGGGATCGCGACCAGTCCGGGCTTGGTGCACAGTTGCCCCGCACTCGAACTCACCGCGGTCATCAGGCCCGCCGCGATCTCCGCCGCTCGGGCGCGCGCGGCGTCCGGTGTCACGAATACCGGGTTGATCGAGCCCAATTCGCCGTAGAACGGGATCGGCACCGGCCGGCGGCAGGCCAGGTCGTAGAGTGCGCGCCCGCCCGCGGTGGATCCGGTGAACGCCGCCGCGGTCACCGCCGGGTGGGTCAGCGCCCGCACCCCGGCCTCGCGCCCGAAGAGGAGACCGAATGCGCCTGCGGGAGCGGAGAATTCGCCGAGTGCCTCGGCTATCAGCTCGCCGACCCTGCGGGACAGCGCCGGATGTCCGGGGCTGGCCTTGACGATCACCGGACAACCCGCCGCCAGGGCCGAGGCCGTATCGCCGCCGGCGACGGAGAAGGCGAAGGGGAAGTTGCTCGCCGCGAAGTTGAGCACCGAGCCCAGCGGCACATTCATCCGGCGCAGGTCCGGACGGGGCGCACCCATCGGCCACTGCGGATCCGGCGGGTCGATGCGAATGTCGAGGAAGTCGCACTCGAGCGCGATCTGAGCGAACAGGCGCAGCTGGAAACTCGTCCGGCGCAGTTCACCGGTCAGCCGCCCTTCGGCCAGCCGGGTCTCCGCGATCGCCAGCGCCACGAGCTCGGCGCCGTGCGCGTCGAGCCGGTCGGCGATGCCGCGCAGGACCCCGGCCCGGGCGGCCGGATCCAGATCCGCCCACGGCGCGGCCGCGGCGGCCGCGGCGGTGACAACCGCCTCGACCTCCTCGATCGTCGAATCGGGTAGTGGTTGGACCACACTGTCGGTCATCGGATGCTCCCTCGAATACGTGTGCGCCGTCGGAGTTTTCGTTGTCTACCGATATCCCTTGGCCAGTACGGCCTCGGTGGCCGCGGTGATCGATGCGGCGATCTGGGCGGGCAGCGGGACGCGCGGCGGGCGGCATCGGCCGCCGCGCCGTCCGGCCACCTCCATCGACAGCTTGATGGCGTGCACGAATTCGGTCTTGGAATCCCATCGCAACAGCCGGTGCAGATCCCGGTACAGCGGCAGTGCCTTGTCCAGATCCCGGTTCACCGAGGCGTTGTACAGCTCGACCGTGGCGCGCGGAATCGCGTTGGTATAGCCCGCGATCCAGCCGACCGCGCCCGCGATGCCCAGCTCCAGCACCACATCGTCGGAGCCGACGAGCACATCCAATCCCGGTGCGAGCTCCTTGATCTCGTAGAGCCGACGGACATCGCCGGTGAACTCCTTCACCGCGACGATCAGGCCCTCCGCATGCAGCTCCGCGAGAATCGCGGGTGTCAGATCGATCCGCGTGTCGATCGGATTGTTGTAGGCGACGATCGGCAGGCCGACCGCCGCGACGGTCCGGTAGTGATCCAGAATCACCTCGCGCCCGCCTCGATAGGCGTTGGGCGGCAACAGCATCACCGCCTGCGCGCCGGCCTCGGCGGCCTGTTCGGCCCATTGACGTGCCTGCAGCGCGCCGTAGGCGGCGATCCCCGGCATCACCGTGAATCCCGCGGGCGCCGCCGCGACGGCGGTGCGCACCACTCGGGCCCGCTCGTCGTCGTCGAGGGTCTGATACTCCCCCAGTGATCCGTTGGGGCTCACGCCGTGACATCCGTTATCCGCCAACCAGCGCACATGTTCCGCGTAGGCGTCGTAATCCACCGAGTAATCGTCGGCGAACGGCAGTGCCGTCGCGACCAGAACACCGTGCCACGGCCTGGTCTCGGCCGAGGAGATCGTTTGGGACATACAAGCCTCCATCGAAGAGCGAAGTGCCACAGTGAGTGCTATGTGAGGTGTGACATTGCACAGTACCCGGTGTGATCGGGACCACGCAAGAGTCTTACCGCGAAAGAAGTTGGCGGAGGCTGGCTTTCGCTGGGCCGGTTGGCCGGATTGGCCGGACTCGTCCGACGCCTCGAGCGTGGGCGAGTTCGGACAGCCGGGGAACGCGACTGAAGTGGCCCTTCATCGTCTACCGCCGACGGGCCGCCACCCGACCCCCAGAACCCGGTACGGGTGGCCGTCGCCGGCAGCGCATCGCTACGCGCAATTGAATTTCGGCGTGGGCCTCACCGATTCCGGGTACTCCCGCGGCGAGGCGGTGGTGCCGGTCTGTTGTCGCGGCGTGGCGGCCTGGGTGCACCCGCGAGACCGGCGAGGCCGATCAGCAGCATCGCTACCACTACCGCTAGATAGATCACGCACAGCGTGCCGGCGAGGATCTCCAGAGGCATGCCGTCCACCTCCCGCTAATGTATCGTGCCGCGATATTCTTTTATCGTAGCACGATAGAATCTGTTGAGGCACCTCACGTTTGGGGCACGAACGGAGGTGGGTCGCATCGATGCGAGGAGAGATCCGATGTCCGAGCTGGGCCTACATGATTACGCCAGCCTGTTGATGTTCCGCACGGCGCTGCGCCGCTTCGAGCGGTGGAGTGAGCAACAGGCGCGTGAGGTCGGATTGACGCCCGCTCAGCACCAGCTGCTGCTCGCGATCAAGGGGCATCCGGATGAGCACGGACCGACCATCCGGGATGTCGCGGAGTATCTGGTGCTACGTCATCATAGCGCGGTGGGCCTGGTCGATCGCGCGGTGGAATCCGGCCTGGTGCTGCGGGTTCCGGATGCCACTGATTCCCGGGCGGTCCGCCTGGCCCTGACCGAGGCGGGGTCGCGGAGCCTGCGGGCCCTGAGCCGCCTGCACCTGGCCGAGCTGCGCCGCCTGGCGCCGATCCTGGAATCGGTCGCCGACACAACGGTTCCGGCGTAGCCGCGCTCGCGGCGTCCGGGTGCTCGACGGCGGTGGGATCGGCTCAGCGGATTAAGGCGTCCACCCCATCGGCATGAGCAACGACTTCTGTTCGCAGAACGAGTCCAGACCCTCCGGACCGTTCTCCCGTCCGATGCCGGAGTTCTTGTATCCGCCGAACGGTGAGCCGGGATCGAAGGCGTACCAGTTGATCGCGTAGGTCCCCGTGCGGATGCGGGCCGCGATCGCCGCGCCGTGTTCGATATCGGTGGTCCAGACCGAGCCCGCCAGACCGTATTCGGAGTCGTTGGCCAGGGCCACCGCCTCGTCCTCGGTCGCGTACGGGATCACCGCGAGCACCGGGCCGAAGATCTCCTCGCGCGCGATGGTCGCGGAGTTGTCGACATCGGCGAAGACGGTCGGTTCGACGAACCAGCCGCGGTCCAGTCCGGCGGGGCGCCCGCCGCCCACCACGACGCGTCCGCCCTCGCTTCGGCCGGTGGCGATGTAGGCCTCCACGCGCTCGCGCTGACGCCGCGAGATCAGCGGTCCCAGTTGAGTTTGCGGATCATCCGGATATCCGACGCGCATCGTCGCCACCTGGTCGGCCAGGGCGTCGACGATCTCGTCGTACCGGCCGCGCGGGGCGAGGATGCGGGTCTGGGCGACGCAGGCCTGCCCGCTGTTGAGCAGGCCCGCGAAGGCCAGGCCCGGAATGGATGCGGCAAGATCCATATCCGGCAACAGGATTGCCGCGGACTTGCCGCCCAGTTCCAGCGAGACCCGCTTGAGCCCTTCGGTGGCCCGGGCGCCGACCCTGCGGCCGACCGCGGTGCTGCCGGTGAAGGTGACCTTGTCCACGCCCGGATGCCCGACCAGGTATTCGGCGACGTCGGCCTCGGCGGGCAGCACCGACAGCACGCCCTCGGGCAGGCCCGCCTGCGCGCAGATCTCGGCGAACAGGTTGGTGGACAACGGGGTCAGCGGCGCCGGTTTGAGCACGAGTGCGCAACCCGCCAGCAGTGCGGGGGCCAGCTTGTTCGCCGCCAGGAAGATCGGCACATTCCAGGCGGTGACCGCGGCGACGACACCCATCGGCTCCCGCGACACCCGCGTCGTGCCGAACGGGCCGATTCGCGTCTCCGTCCACGGGAACGACTTCGCCAGGGCCGCATAGGAATCCAGTGCCGCGACGGCGGGCAACTGGTTGAGCGTGATCGCGGTGGCGGCGGGCGCGCCGGTCTCGGCGGACAACGCGGCGATCAGGTCGGCGGAACGCTCCTCGATCAGCCGGGCGATCCGGGTGAGCACCTCGGCCCGCTGCTCGGGCGGCAGGGTCGGCCACGGCCCGGAGTCGAACGCGCGCCGGGCGGCCGCCACCGCGGCATCCACATCGGCGCGGGTCACCACCGGAACGCTGCCCACCGGCTCCTCGGTGGCGGGCGAAATCACCTGCAGGCGTTCGGAACCGGCGGGTTCCACCCAGGCGCCGCCGATGAACAGTTTCCCGTAGTCCATGCCGACCACGGTACTGATTCCGGGCATTTCTGTAACCTGTTACAGAAGATCGATCCGGTCAGCGAGACATCCGGGTGCTATCTGTAGTAGGTGCGGATCGAGATCAGCGTGGAGACGATCACCGGGGTCGATATCGCGGCGCGGTACCGGGTGGATCGGGTGGAGTTGTGCGGCGCGCTGGCCGAAGGCGGGCTCACGCCGAGTCGAGGGCTGCTCGAACTCGCGGTGCGGCGGGCCGAGGGTGTCGAGGTGCATCCGCTGATTCGCCCGCGGCCGGGCGACTTTCGGTATACGCCGGTCGAGATCGCGGTCATGACGCGCGATATCCGTGCCGCCGTCGGTGCCGGTGCGCACGGGGTGGTCCTCGGCGCGCTGGATGCGGACGGTCTGCTCGACACCGAGGCGTGTGCGGCGCTGATCGAGGCCGCCGAGGGCAGGCCGGTCACCCTGCATCGCGCCATCGACGCGAGCGCATCGCCGCGCCGCGTTCTGGATCAGGCGATCCGGCTCGGATTCGCCCGGGTGCTCACCTCCGGCGCGCGGCATTCGGCGATCGACGGGGCGGCAGCCATCGCCGCGCTGGTGTCGCAGGCCGACGATCGGATCGCGATCATGGCCTGCGGCGGCATCCGGGCGTCGAACGCGCGCGAGGTCATCGCCGCCACCGGTGTCCGCGATATCCACGCCGCGGTGCGGACCCCAGTGCGCGGGGCAGCGGCGGGTGCGGTGTCGTTCCTGGGTATCGGTGTACCCGACGGGTTCGACCACTTCGACACCGATGACGGCGGCGTGGCCGCGCTGTGCTCGGCGGTGACCGGAAAACCGCAGGCAGCGCCGCGCGAATTCGAGTAGCCCGCTACTCGTTCCCCGGCCGATCGCTCGGAGAAATATGGGCGATCCGAGGCCCGGTATGCCGCCGGCCACCGAGCGCCCTGGAAGGGCGGGGGTCACCATGGCGAATATCAGTCTGATCATCCTGACGCTGATCCCGTCGAAGCCGACCGCGGCCGACAAGTTCCGCGATGTGCTCGACGGATTGACGATCAAGGCGTTCGACCAGACCTTCTCGGGTGTCGAGACGGCGCTGGGCACGGCCACCGGTCTGGTGGATCTCGGCGGGTTCGGCGACGACCTCATCGATGTGACGCAGAAGCAGATCTTCCAGCACTGGGAGGACAAGACCGAGGGCGGCAGCACCTCGCGCACCGCGCTGTCGGGGGCGACCGCGGTGATCGTGGTGGATCCCCTGCCGAACCATCCGGAGTATCCGGATCCGACGGCCTTCGACATCCGGCTCGAGATCACCCACGCGTCCCAGGCGATCCTCGATCGGCGCATCGAATTCAATATCCACGTCACCGATTCCGAGGTCACCGACCGGGCGAATCTGAGCAAGAGCAAGAAGTTCTACGCCGGGGCCGTCGAAAGCGCCTATGTCACACTGCCACCCAACGGCGCGGGCTTCGATCCCACGCTCGGTCGGGTCGATCTGCCCGAGGACGGCAGCCCGCCGCCGTTCGATCAGGTGGTGGCCGCGATCGATCTGGTGCTCGCCAAGGATCCGGGCGCGACGACGCTGGCCGCCCTGTGTGCGGCGAATACACCGCTCACGGCCGCGCAGAGCAAGTATGTGGCGTCCGAGATCGTCTGGAACCGAACGGTATTCCCGCCGCCGGAGCCCAAACTCGTCATTCCCGCCGCCGCATTGCTCTACACGACGCCGACGCCGGATATCCCCGGTGTATCGAGCGATCAGATCGACCAGGCGCGTGCGCAATTCGAGGCCGACCGCAGCAGCTACTACGCCACCAACGACGGCGAGGTGGTCGCGCTGGCGGGATTCGTATTCTCCGCGAGCGCGGCGGTGCTGCAGGAGCTCATGAGTATCCGCGCCGCCCGCGCGGTACTGGATCTGCCGCTGATCATCGATCCGGCCGCCACCACGGTGCCCACCGCCCAGCTCGCCCTGCAGCCCGCCCCGCCCCCGGCCGGGGGGACGCCCACGCCCCTGGGATTCGTGGTTCCGGCGGCGGTGTTCTATGCCCTGTCCGCGGCGGTACCGAATCAGGTCGATGCCGGGCAGCGGTACGACACAGCACGTTTGGCAGGTGAGGCACGCACGCTCGCCGCGCTCGCGACAGCCGTCGACGCGGGCGTGATCGGGCTGCCCGTCGCGGCGTACACCGTCCCCACCACGCCGCCGCCCCCGACGTTCACCGGGGATCAAGCCGCTCGCCGGCTCGCCGCGTTGGGCGGGCCGCAGTCGGGTCTGCCGATCGTCACGGTCGAGCCGCCGATCGATGTCATCATCAACGGCTGGCTCGGATATCAGGGCGCGAGCACCGATATCGACGACGCCTTCTGGGACGGCGTGGTGACCGGGCAGAAGGCGGCGTATCTGCGGTTGGTCCTCGATGCCATCACCAATACCTTCGATCCGCTGATCGCGGCGATCGGCACCGATCTGGGCGTGCATGATGTGGCGGGACTGATCGCGCTCACCGATCAACAGTGGCGCGACTTCTTCGCCACGCGACCGCAATTGCTGCCCGACTTCACCAAACCGGGCACCCCGGCCGAGCGCGCCGAGGCGTTCATCCGGCATCTGCGCACCTTCTTCACCGTGCATACGGTCAATCCGACCGGCCCCACACCGGCGATCGATGCGCCGCCGACGCTGCCCGGATCCGGATTCGATGCGATCGCGGAATTCCTGTCGGCCTATCCGGCACGGTCGGGCGGCGCGGAGTTCTCGTTCACGACGGTGTCGTTGACCGCGCCGGGAGTCGACGAGTCGATCACCGCCGCGGCGGCCGATGTGTTCCCCGGGGATCCGGCCGCGGCCGCATGGCTGCATCAGGCGATCGTCACGATCACCGAACTGTGGCAGTGCACCGCCGAGGTCGGGGACAAGGAACTGCACTTCTCGCTCACCGAGGCGCTGTACGCGCGCGGATTCTCACGAATCGGCTCGATCGCCGCGCTCAGCCTCGCCGATTTCACCTACGCGCTCACCGGCAGCGTCGCCTATCCCTATGCCGCCGATATCTACCGCAACGCACAGGGTTCGGGCGGGACACCGGTCGAGGATCCGGGCGAGTTCAATCCGGTCAATCCCGAGGGCGCGCTCACCGATTGCATTCCGCCCGAATATCTCTCACCGCTGGGTCCGGTGCAATACCTCGCCGAGCTGCTGCAGATCTCGGCCGCCTCGACCTGCGAGCAGCCGTTGCAACCGGGCGATGTGAACCGGCTCGGCGCGCTGCTGGCGTCGCGCCGCGGCCCGCTCGGTCAGCTCGCGGCGACGGCCGCGAATCTGCACACCCCGGTGCCCGCCCTGGATCTGGTGAACGAAAGCCTCGAGGCGGCCACCGCCGCGGTCGCGGCGCAGACCGCACCCGCGGGCGCGGTCCACGACACCGCGGGGGATTTCCTCGACGGGCACGCACTCGCCACGGGCCCCGACGATATCGGCGGCGATCCGTGGCGGCACGATCCGCAGACCCTGTTCGCCGCGATTCCCGAATACTCCTCTCCGGCAACACCGGTCGCGGCGCCGGGCGCGTATAAGGCGCTGCGGAGTGATTTCACCGCGCCCGGGCTGCCGTATTCGCAGCCGCTGGATGTGAACCGCTCCTATCTCGAATACCTGCGCACCTCACGGTTTTCCGTGATGCGCGTATTCCGCCACCAGATCACCGAATTCGCCCTCGACGCCGAACACGAACCCGCCGATTTCGCCGCGCACCAGTGGCGGTATCCGCTGCGGCTGCCGATCGCGCTGGAGTATCTGCGGATCACCCCCGACGAATACCAGCTGCTGTTTACCCAGGATCTGGCGGATAAGCCGACCCAGGGACAGCTCTCGCTGCCGGAGGTGTACGGCTTCCCCGGCACCCGGCGGTGGACCGATGTGGTGTCGCAGTTGCCGGAGTTCCTCACCCGCACCGGCCTGACGTACTGCGAGTTCCTGGACCTGTGGCGCTCGGGTTATGTCCCGTTCCGCAGGCGGACCTCCGAGGGCCAGCCCTCGTCCTCCTTCCCCGACTGCGAGCCTTGCTGCCTCGACGATATCCGGATCGACTTCGGCCGCTCCCCCGCCGCGGCGCTACGCCCACTGGCGGTGTTCATCCGACTGTGGCGGAGACTGCGCGATAATGCCTGCGCGACACTGACATTCGCTGATCTCGCGGATGTGGCGACCGACGGTGAGCTGTTCCGTGACGGTTCGGTGAATCCCGACTTCATCCGGCAGCTCGCCTCGTTCACCCTGCTGCGCGAGCTGCTCTGCCTGCCGCTGCGCGATCCGGACTATCACCCGCCCACCGATTCCGAGGTCCCGAACCGCGTCCATCTGCTCGCCCTGTGGCAGGGACCGGATTCGGTGCACTGGACCTGGGCGGTGCGCACGCTGTTGGACAACATCGAACGCGTGGCGCACTGCCTGCGGCCCGATCTGGAACATCAGCCCGAACTCACGAAACTGCTTCCCGCCAACCTGGATCCGCTGTCGGTGCTCGCCGGATTCGATCCGGCCGTGCCCGGTGACACCTGGTGGTCCCGGCCGGCCGCGACGCTGCGGTTCGTCGAATGGCTGGTGAAACTCGAGGTGTCGCAGTTCACCGTCGGCGAGGTGCTGTACCTGTTCGCCGATCAGCATCTCGACGGCGACGATCCGTTCGAGCTGCAGTCGGCCAACGACGCCGCCGACGATCCGCTCGAATTACCCGATGACGCCGACGATCTCGCGCTGTGGGAGCTGCGACGGGAACTGCTCGAGATCGAGGTCGGTCCTGGCGAGGCGGCCGCGTGGACGTGGACGCGGATCGCCACGACCCTCGCCGACACCTTCGGCTACGACCCCGCGACATCCGGCGATCCGCTCACCGCGGTGGGCACGCATTCCTTCCCCTCGGTGCTGGCCGCCGAGGGTATCGCGACGGTTCCCGGCGCCCGGCGCTTCACCACGCCGCTCGCCGCGGCCGATACCGATCCGGCGATGTGGAACACCCCGCCCGGTGGCCCGTTCCGGCACAACGGATCCGACACGCTGTGGACCGAACTGCCGCTGCGCGACGCCGCGGTGCTGGACAAGCTCGCGGGCATCCGCCAGCTGAGCGGGGTCGAGCAGACCGCCGTGCAGACCCTCTACTTCGCGCCCCGCGCCGTGCTGGCGCCGTTCGCGCTGCTGTTCGACGATTTCGAGGCCGCGGTCGATCGGCTGGTGAGCGCGGCGGACGAGCAGGAGCGATTCGCCTGGTTCCAGCGGCAATTCGCGCGTTTCCACCATCGCTGCCATCGCATCGTCGACCATCTCACCGACCATGTGAACGCCGCGTCCGATGAGCAGCGCGGACATCTGTGCGCCGCGGAGACCTGGCGGCTGTTGCGCTCGCTGTGGGGCGATGAGAACGCCGCCGCGGGCTCGTCCTGGGAGGCCGACCCGCCCCCGGCGGTGACCTGGCCGGTCCGGCCGACCGGCGGCGCGTTCGCGGCGCTGCTCGGTCTCGTCGGCACCGGACTGCTCGGCGAGTACCGCATCGACGAGGAACTCACCTGGCGGGAGATCCGGCGGCCGATGGTCGCATTCGGCGTCGACCGCGATCGCGCCAACGCGCCCGTTCCGACCGTAATCCCGTCTCTGGACCTGTCTTTGGACACCGCGCAGCGGCGTTTCGCCGAGGTTCGCAACGGTTTCGCGTTCCGCGATTCCGATGGTGAGCCGCTGTTCGGGGCGCAGCCGTTCACCGTCACGTGGTCGGGATCGCTGTTGGTGGAGACGCCCGGCTGGTACGAATTCGCCGCCGGCGCACCGGTTCCGGACGGGCAGACGCCCGATCCGGAGGCCTGTCCGGGGCATCGGTGGCGGGTGCGGCTCGGGCGCGGGCAGAAGACATGGCTGCTGCTCGATCGCGACTGGCCCGACACCGACGATGCCGCCGACTACCGGTCCGGACGGATCAACCTGCGCCGTGGCGTCTACGCGATCACCATCGACTTCGCCCATACCGAACCGACCTTCGCCGGTCCGGGTGATATCCGCCCGCGGCACACCGGATTCGACCTCAAGTACCGCGGGCCGGACACCGACCGCACCCTGGTCACGATTCCCGCCCGACGCCTGTACCGCGATCGCGTCGACGCACCGCTCGGCGTCGATCTGGATTCGTGCGACCCCGCGGTGGGCTACCTGCGGGCCCGCTACACCAGCAGCCTGCGCGATATCCGCGGCACCTATCAGCGCGCGTACAAGGCGGCGCTGCTCGTGCACCGGTTCGGCTTATCGGCCCATCCGCTGCCGACCGATCCGGAATCCGAGCTGAGCTATCTGCTCGAGCACGCCGAAACCTTCGCCGGTACCTCCCATCCGCGCACCGGATCGGACGAATTCGGTACGCACCGAGTCTGGTTCGATCCCAATCTGCTCCCGGTGGACGATCCGTATCTGCCGCCCGATCCGGGAGCCGATCAGCGGTCCGCGCCCTCGGCCGCGCGCATCGCGGCCTTCGGCGATCTCTGGGAACGCCTGCACGATTACGTGCAGCTGCGCGCGGACACCTATGCCGCACGGCAGCGGCCCGCGTGGCGGCTGTTCTACGAGGCCGCGGAGAATCAACCCGATCTCGCCGCCGAACTCGTGCGCCACCTCGGCATCGATGCCGCCTACGCCGAGACCGAACCGCCGCTGGCGCTCACCTACTTCGACACCCCCGAGTTCTACACCGTCACCTCGGCGGATCTGACCTCGGAGGCGTGGGCGATCCGCGTGCAGCGCGCGGCGCTGTGGCTCGACGCGGTACAGCACTGCTTCACGCCGGTGCGGATCACCGACGCGCTCCCGGCGACGTGGGCCGCCGACGATCCGGCCGCGATGGGAGATCAGGGCGAGAGTCTCACCGACTTCGTCCGCAGCGGCTGCGTGGACAACGGCGCGCCGCGTCGCTACGAGGATCTGCGGGGCCTCGACGACGAGCTGCGGCTGCGCGCCCGCACCGCCCTGATCGCGTATCTGTGCGGCATGGATCGTGTCCCGCTGCCCTATGCGCCCGGCGAATTCGCCCGGCGCTCCGAGGATCTGGGCGATGTGCTGCTGCAGGACATCGATACCGGCACCGGCGTGCGCGCCTCGCGGATCGAGGAGGCGATCAGCGCGGTCCACGGATTCGTGCAGCGCACCCGGCTCGGTCTGGAACCCGATTTCGTGCTGTCGCCGGAGCTGCGGCAGCTGTGGGAGGACCGATTCGCCACCTTCCGGCAGTGGCAGCGCTGCACCGAACGAGATCTCTACCGGGAGAACTGGATCGAATGGGATGAGCTCGCCCGGGCCCGGCGCGTGGATGCCTTCCACATCCTCGAGACCGAGCTGCGCCGCGGCGATCTCACGGTCGCGACGCCGACCACCCGGGCCTGGTGGCCCGCGGATCCGGCCGTCGGACCGCTCGCACGGGCCACGCGGGGTCGGCGCGCGTCGACGACCGTCGCGCTGCTCACGCCGGGGCCGATTCCGGAGAATCTGGATCTGCTCGCGACACCGGACGCCGCAGCGCAATTCGATGCCCTCGCTCCGATTCCCGATGACGAGGCCCGGCTGCCGCTGTGGATTCGCGCGGCGATTCGCTTGGGCGGAAGCTTCGTCCGCCTCGCCGCCGCCGGGGAACCGGTCGACGCCCTCGAGGGCCCGTGCCCGCCGGATGTCGACTCCTGTTGTGGCTGTGCGCATCCGCACACCGCCGGTATCGACGAGTACTACTTCTGGCTGCAGACCGGCGCCGAGTATCCCGCGTTCTGGACGCGCAGCGCCTCCGACGATCCGCCGATCCCGCAGAACGCCGATATCGGTGTCACCGACGCCGATGAGACCAGCGATTGGCATCGGCCCGAAACCCTTCCGGCGCTGCTGGATTGGCCGCCGGTCCGAGTCGTATATCTGCATTGGTCGCGGCTGCACCGCGGCGAATTCCAGCCGCCGCGTCGCTGTGCCGACCCGATCATCGTCGACCCGTCGTTCACCGAGGATCCGCGGCTGCGGTTCCTGGGTCGCACCGCCGATTCCCTGCGCTTCGATATCGTCGACTCCGCCCAGGCGGCGGTCGGGGTTCGGCCGACCGGCTACACCGATCCGGTGAATCCCGGATTCCGCTACGACCTGGCGACCGATTCCGCGCGGGCGCTGCCGCTGCTGGTACCACCGGGCGATCCCGCGCCCGGGCCGGGCGGGCTGGATGCCTATCCCCGCTTCGCCTTCACCTGCCCCGGAGCTCCGGTCGAACCGCTCACCCCGTTCGCGGTCGCCACCACGGTCGCGGGCGCACTCCGCGCCGACTGCCGCTTCGACTCCGCCCTGGACTGGTACGCACTCGTCCGCCCGCCGCTGGCCGCGGACAACGGCTGGACCGACTGCGATCGACGCCGCCCACCCACCGACAACGTCACGGCCGCACTGTCTTCGGGCGACGGCGACACGTGCTGTGCAACGATCGCCCCCAGCGACGATCGCGCCCGGCAGCGGGCGATCCTGCTCGCCTATCTGGAGACCATGCTCGACTGGGCCGACGCGTATCTGTGCCGGAACACACCCGAGGGCTTCCGGCAGGCCGACGTCCTGCTCGACACCATCGCCCGGATCCTGGGCGCACGCCCGGTGACCGTGGTCGGCCAGGACGACGATGCGGTGCAGACCGTCGACACCTTCACGCCCCGGCAGGCACGCCTCAACCCCCGGCTGATCGCGCTCTACGATCGCACCGCCGATCGCGCGGCCATGGTCTCCGCCGGGCTCACCGAACGGCGCTACCGCAACGGCCGCCCCGACACCGATATGCCGTACTTCGGAGCGGATTCACCCCGGGCCCCGGGCTGCGCCTGCGGCGCGCAAGCGGGCTGCTGCTGTGATTGTGAGCCGTACCGGTTCACCGTACTGGTCGGCAAGGCCGCCGAATTGGCCGCCGAGGCAAGGACTCTCGCGAACGCACTGCTGTCGGCGTACGAGAAGGGCGATGCGGAGTATCTCGCGGGCGTGCGCGCCGCGCAGGAACTGCAACTGCTCGAACTGACCCTGTCCGAACGACAGAACGCGGTCCGCGACGCCGACTGGCAGGTGCAGGCCCTCGACAAGACGAAACAGGGTGCGCAGCGCCGACTTCGGAACTACCTGACGCTGCTCTCGGGCGGCCTGAACTCCGGGGAACAGGGCTACCAGTCGCTGACCGGCACCGCGATCGGATTGCGGACCGGTGGTACCGCGGTGGAGGCGGTGGCCCAGGCCGTCGGTTCCACGCCGGACATCTTCAACGGCGTGGCCGGATTCGGCGGCACACCCCTGTTCTACATGCAGCTGCCGATCGGCACGAAACTCGCCGGCGTCTTCGCCAGCGGTGCGCGCCTGGCCAATTCGCTCGGCGAGATCGCCTCGACCTCGGGCGGATTGGAGCTGACCGAGGGGAACTGGGATCGCCGCCAGGTCGACTGGCAGGTGCAGAGCGAGGTGACCTCGATCGAGATCGAGCAGATCGAACGTCAGATCCTCGGCGCCGAACGCCGCCGCGATCAGGCGCTGCGCGAGCTGGACAACTATCGGCGCCAGATCGACAACTCCCGTGCCGTACAGGACTTCCTGCGCGACAAGTTCACCGCCGACCAGTTGTATCTGTATCTGCAACGGGAGACCGCGGCGCTGTACCGACAGGCCTATCGGCTCGCCCACCGCGCCGCCCGTCAGGCCGAACGCGCGTTCAACTACGAACGTGGCTACACCACACGCACGTTCGTGCCCGGCGACGCCTGGGACACGCTGCACGACGGACTGCTCGCCGCGGATCGGCTCGTACTCGCCGTGCGCAGTATGGACAAGGCGTATATCGACGAGAACTGCCGCGAATACGAACTGACCAAACATATTTCGCTGCGCCTGCACTTCCCGCGGGAGTTCCTGCGGCTGCAGCGGGGCCACGCCATCGAGATCGAGATTCCGGAATGGATGTTCGATCTCGACTATCCGGGTCATTACCTGCGGCGGATCAAGGACATCACCGTCACCATCCCGTGCGTGACCGGACCGTACTCCGGTGTGCACTGCCGACTCACGCAGCTGTCGCACAGCACCCGGATCGATCCGCGCCTCACCCCGGCCGCGCACGGCTGCTGCACCGAGGAATGCACCTGCGACACGGCCGAAAGCTGCTGCTGCGCACCCGAACCCGACCCCTGCCACTGCAGTGCTCCCGGTGCGGACGGCTACACCGCCCGGATCGATGATCCGCGCATCGTGCGCGCCTACACCGCCACCGAGGCGATCGCCACCTCCAGCGGACAGAACGACAGCGGCCTGTTCGAACTCAGTTTCCGCGACGAGCGGTATCTGCCGTTCGAATTCGCCGGGGCGGTGAGCCGCTGGCGGATCGAATTGCCCACGGAGACGAACTACTTCGACTTCGACACCCTCGCCGATGTCGTGCTGCATGTGAACTACACCGCGCGCGAGGGCGGCGATCCGCTGCGCACCGCCGCCGCCGCGGCCGCGCGTAGCCGATTGCCCGGCGACGGTCAGCGGTTGATCGATGTGCGCCACGATCAGCCCGATGTGTGGAACGGCCTGCGCGGCGGGCGGCGCGAACTGGAGTTGCGGCTGTTCGGCGCGATGTTCCCGTTCGTGCCCGGCAAACGGGTCCGCTCCGTCGACCGCGTCGAGATCCTCCTCGAGGCCCCCTGCGCCGAGCCGAGCGCGAATCTCACCGTCTGGTTCCTGCCGCACGGCCATCACTGCTGCGACGGTGCGTGCGACTGCGATCGAATCCTGGTGCGCTGCATCGCGGCCAGCGAATATCCGGGTCTGTTCTGGGGTGAGGTCGACCTGACCGGCCATCGCCCGCTCGGACCGATCTCCGCGGACCGGCCGACCAGCCTGGGCACCTTCGTCATTCCCGAGGATGCCGGAACCGTCTGCGACGCATACCTTCTCCTGGACTACTGCGCCGAACCCGCGGACCACTGCGGCGACCGGCGGGCGTGCCGATGCGGTGACCGTGGCGTATGCGGCTGCGGAACGTGCGGCTGCGGGCACCAATCGGGGCGGGGGCACGACCGATGACCGACGACACCCGTCGGCGGATGCCCGACGACACCCAGCACCCGATCGGTAAGCCCGAGACCGAGCGGATGAGACCGACCGAGCCCGATTCGGCTCCGGCACAGGACCGTTCGAATAAGCACACCACCGGACGCGAGTCCGCGACACCGAATACGTCCGGCAAGCATGCCGACGCGTTCACGGTGCCGCCCGCCATCACCCTGCCCAAGGGCGGCGGCGCGATCCGCGGGATCGGCGAGAAGTTCACCGCCGATCCCGTGACCGGCACGGCCTCGATGACCGTGCCGCTGGCGACCAGTTCCGGCCGCGGCGGATTCGGCCCGCAGCTGTCGCTGTCCTACGACTCCGGGGCGGGCAACGGCCCGTTCGGATTCAGCTGGGGTCTGTCGCTACCGGCGGTGACCCGCAAGACCGATAAGGGTCTTCCGACCTATTGCGACGATCCGGAGTCCGATGTCTTCCTCCTGTCCGGCGCCGAGGATCTGGTGCCCGAACTCGTCGACGACGACGGGATATGGCGGCGGATGCGCGTGGATCGGATCGTCGACGACGTCGAGTATCGGATCCACCGCTACCGCCCGCGCGTGGAGGGCGCGTTCGCCCGCATCGAACGCTGGACCACCGCGCGCACCGGTGACATCCACTGGCGCACGATCACCGCCGACAACATCACCGCCGTCTACGGCGCCGAGGCGAACAGCCGCGTGGCCGATCCGCACGATCCGACCCGCATCTTCCAGTGGCTGCTCAGCTCGAGCTACGACGACCGCGGCAACATGATCCGCTACGACTACGTGGCCGAGGACGATACCGGCGTCGAACCCGCTGTGCACGAACGTAATCGCACGACCGGTGACCGCGGCGCCGGGCGCTACCTCGCGCGCATCCGCTACGGCAACCGCACCCCCCGCTGTCTCGACCCCGATCCGGACGACTGGATGTTCGAGGTCGTCTTCGACTACGGCGACCACGACCCCGACGCGCCCACACCGCGGGCCGATCGGCCGTGGGCGGTCCGTCCCGACCCGTTCTCCAGCTATCGCGCGGGTTTCGAGGTCCGCACCTATCGGCTGTGCCGACGGGTGCTGATGTTCCACCACTTCCCCGATGAGCCGACCGCCGGCGCCGACTGCCTGGTCCATTCGACCGAATTCGGTTACCGCGAGAATCCGGACGCGTCACTGCTGATCTCGGTCACCGCATCCGGTCACCGGCGCGATCCGGAGGGCACGCCGGCACGGAAATCATTGCCACCGTTGCTGTTCGAGTACTCGCGACCGGAGATCGACGACCACATCCGGCTCGTCGATCCGGCACATCTCGAGAACCTTCCGGCCGGGATCGGCGGCGCCTACCGATTCGTCGACCTCGACGGCGAGGGCATCGCCGGTGTCCTCACCGAACAGGGCGACGCGTGGTATTACACCCCGAATCTCGGCAATGCCGAATTCGGTCCGCTGCAACGGATCTCGCCGTATCCCTCGCTGGCCCAGCTGAGCGGCGGGCGGCAGCAGCTGATGGATCTGGCCGGGGACGGCCATCTCGACCTGGTCGACTTCGCCGGACCGACCCCGGGCTTCTACGATCGCGCCGATTCCGGTGGCTGGCAACGATTCCGGCCCTTCCCTGCGCTGCCGGTCGGCATCGACGACACGACCGATCTGCGCTTCATCGATCTCACCGGGGACGGGCACGCGGATCTGCTGCTGGCGGGCGACGACACCTATCTGTGGTGGCCGTCGGCCGCGGAGAACGGCTTCGGCGCGCCGCGGCGCACCTATCCGGCCAAGACCGATGAGGAGTCCGGGCCGCGCCTGGTCTTCGCCGACGCCACCGAATCCCTTTATCTGGCCGATATGTCCGGCGACGGCCTGGTCGATCTGATCCGCGTCCGCAATGGCGAGACCTGCTACTGGCCCAATCTCGGTTACGGCCGGTTCGGCGCGCGGATCACGATGGACGACTCGCCCTGGTTCGACGATCCCGATCAGTTCGATCACCGCCGGCTGCGGCTGGCCGATATCGACGGGTCCGGCACGACCGATCTGATCTATCTGCATCGTCGCGGGGTCGCGCTGTACTTCAATCACGCGGGTAACCGATTCGGCGCACCACGGCGGCTCGATACGGCGTTCCCGCATCTGGATCAGACCGTCGACGTCTCGGCCATCGATCTGCTCGGCACCGGGACCATCTGCCTGGTGTGGTCCAGTCCGCTGCCCGCCGACCAGGGCCGGGCGCTGCGGTACCTCGATCTGATGAGCGGCGGCAAACCGCATCTGCTGACCTCGGTCGTCAACAATCTCGGCGCGCAGACCCGGATCCGCTACCGGTCCTCGACCGAGTTCTACCTCTCCGACCGGGCGGCCGGGCGACCGTGGCGCACCCGGCTGCCGTTCCCGGTGCAGGTCGTCGACCGCGTCGAGGTCCTCGACCGGATCAGCGGCAACCGGTTCACCAGCGAATACCATTATCACCACGGGTATTTCGACGGAGTCGAGCGGGAGTTCCGCGGATTCGGCATGGTCGAGCAGTACGACACCGAGATCGTCGCGGCGCTGACCGGCGAGGCGGGATCCAACCTCGATCCGGCCGCCTCGGTGCCTCCCGTGTTGACCCGCACCTGGTTTCACACCGGCGCTTATCACGGTCTCGGACCGGTCAGCAGGGTGTACGACGCGGAGTACCACCGCGAGACCGGCCTCGCGCTCCCGGACAGCCCGCTGCCGAGCACCGTGCGCCGAACAGGCCGCGCACCGATCCCGTGGCGGCCCTCCGACGACGAACGCCGCCAGGCCGTGCGGGCGTTGCACGGCTGCCCGCTGCGTCAGGAGATCTACGCGCTCGACGACACCGAGGCCGCCGGCCGCCCGTACACGATCACCGAATTCAACTACACCATCGAACTGCTGCAACCCGATCCGCCGCAGCTGCCACCCGATGTCGACCGGATCCATACGGTCGTGCATGTCCACGCCCGCGAGACGGTGACCGCGCATTACGAACGGACCGCCGATCCCCGGATCGGCCACGAGATCGTGCTGCGGGTCGACGATTTCGGCAATGTGCTGCGGTCGGTATCCCTCGGCTACGGACGCCGGACCACCGACCGGACCGATGTCGAACCGGCTCTGCTTGCCGCGCAACGCGATACGCTCGCCACACTCGCCGAGAGCCGCTACACCAATCCCGTCGACACACCGGCGGCACATCGCACGCCGATGTCCGCCGAGGCCCGCACCTACGAAATGGTCAACCTCCCCGAACCGTGCCGCGGCACCGGCCTGTTCGACTTCGCGCAGATGCGAGCCATCGCCGATACGGCCAGCGACGGCCACCACGATCTGCCCTACGAGGACACCGATCACCTCGGCGCGACGACCCCGGCGCCCTATCGGCGCATCATCGAGCACACCCGCACGCTCTACCGCGCCGACGACCTCACCTCGGCACTTCCGTTGGGCGCCATGGAATCTCTCGCACTGCCCTACGCCCACTACACCCTCGCCCTGACCGCCGGGCTGATCGATGCGGTGTACCGGCGACCGCGCCCGGACGGCACCGTGGAGAATCTGCTGCCCGATCCGGCGGCGGTACTCGGCCCGCGCTGCGGCTACACCGACACCACCGAGGAGATATCCCGAGGCCTGTTCCCGGACGACGAGGACACGCCCCGATGGTGGATCCCGTCGGGGCACCTGTCCTACTCCCCCGACCCGACCGATCCGCCCGCCGTGGAATCGGCCCTGGCACAAGGGCATTTCTTCCTCCCGCGCCGCTTCACCGACCCGTTCGGCGCGGACAGCCACGTCGACTACGACCGCTACGATCTGCTGATCACGGCGAACCGGGACCCGCTGGGCAATCTGAGCACGGCCGGGACCCGCACCGCCGACGGCACGGTGCTGCCCGATGGACACGACTACCGGGTGCTGCAGCCGCGGCTGCTCGCCGATCCCAACCGCAATCGCACCGCGGTCGCCTACGACATCCTGGGCCTCGTCGTCGGCACCGCGATCATGGGCAAACCCGAACGGGCCGAGGGCGATTCGCTCGACGGATTCGACGCCGACCTCGACGACGCGACGATCCTCGCGCATCTGGCCGACCCGCTCGCCGATCCGGGCGCGATCCTCGCGGGCGCCACCACCCGGGTGGTCTACGACCGCAACGCCTTCCAGCGCACCGCCGATTCGCCACGGCCGCAGCCGCTCGTCGCCTACGCGCTCGCCCGCGAAACCCATCTGGCCGATCTCGCGCCGGGCGAGCGGACGCGAATCCAGCACGCGTTCACCTACTCCGACGGCTTCGGCCGCGAGATCCAGCACAAGGCCCAGGCCGAACCGGGTCCGATGATCGGCGCGGACGGCTCCGCCGCCGAGGTCGCGGCACGGTGGATCGCCAGCGGCTGGACGATCTACAACAACAAGGGCAAACCGGTGCGCCGATACGAGCCCTTCTTCACCGCGACCCCTCGCTTCGAACATGATGTCCGCGCCGGGGTCAGCGCGATCCTGTTCTACGATCCGCCCGGTCGTGTCATCGCCACGCTGTATCCGAATCACACCTACGACAAGGTGATCGTCCATCCCTGGCGGCAGATCGCCTACGACGTCAACGACACCTGCGCGCCGCGCGGCGCGCAGACCGGCGATCCGCGCACCGATCCCAATATCCGCGGATATGTCGCCGCGTACTTCGCTGCCCTGTCGCAGGATTGGCAGACCTGGTACACCCAGCGCATCGACGGTGCGCTCGGGCCCGAGGAGCGCGAGGCCGCCGTCCGGGCCGCGGCCCACGCGGACACCCCGACAACCACCTGGCTCGATTCGCTCGGCCGCGCGTACCTGCACGTGGCCCGCAATACCGGCGGCGAATCGCTGCCGACCCTGACGACCCTCGATATCGAGGGCAATCAACGCACCCTGCGCGACGCCGTGCGACAGGCCGGAGATCGCCTCGGCCGCATCGTGATGCGGTACTCCTACGACCTACTGGGCGATCGGATCCATCAGCACAGCATGGAATCCGGCGAGCGCTGGCTGCTCGGCGATATTCACGGAAATCCGGTGCTGGCATGGGACTCTCGCGGGCATGTATTCACCACCGGCTACGACGTGCTGCGCCGTCAGGTGACGCAGACGGTCCGGGGCACGACGGCGGATTCCGATCCGCGCACACTGGATCGCGACATCCTGATCGATCGGGTCGAATACGGTGAGCCCGGCGCGAACGCGCCCGCCGCCGAACGGGATCGCGCGGTCGGGGACAATCTCCGCACCCGCATCCATCGGCATTTCGATCTCGCCGGGGTGGTCACCAACGCGCGCTACGACTTCAAGGGCAATCTGCTGGGCGGCGCCCGGCAGCTGCTCACCGATCCCACCGCGCTGCCCGACTGGTCGCGCCAGCCCGCGCTGGACTCGGAAACCTTCACCAACAGTGCGCGTTTCGACGCCCTCAATCGGGCCGTGCAGTCCATCGCACCGCACAGCAGTCTGCCGCGCGCGACCCGCACCGTCGTGCAACCGGTGTTCAATGTCGCCAATCTGCTGGAGCGCGTGGATATCTGGCTGGGACTGGACCGCGAACCCGACGCGATGCTGGACCCAGTCGCGCTACCGCCCTCGCCGGTCGGCGTCGCCGCCATGGATTACGACGCCCACGGTAAGCGGCTGCGCATCGTCTACAAGAACGGCGCGCGCACCCACTACGACTACGACCCGCTGACCTTCCGGTTGATCCGGTTGCGCACCGAACGACCCGAACCACCGCATCGCCTGCAGGATCTGCATTACACCTACGACCCGACCGGCAACATCACCCACATCCACGACACCGCGCAGCAGACGATCTTCTTCGACAACCGCCGGGTCGACCCGGATAACGACTATCGCTACGACGCGCTCTACCGGCTGATCGAGGCCACCGGCCGCGAACATCTCGGACAGCGCGGCGGGCTGGTGCATCCGGGCGACGGAAATGCCATGGCCCGCTATGTCGAAACCTACGATTACGATCCGGTCGGCAACATTCGCAGCGTCCGCCATCGCGGCACCAACGCCGCGTATCCGGGCTGGACCCGAACCTACGACTACGACGAGACCAGCCAGCTCGAACCGTCCAAGACGAGTAATCGGCTGAGCCGCACCACGATCGGCTCGGACGTCGAGGACTACCGGCACGACGCGCACGGCAACATCGTGCGCATGCCGCATCTCGGGGCCGGATCCTCCGGTGCGAACATGCACTACGACGCCCGCGATCACCTGTACCGCGCCGAAGTGGGCAGCGGCACAGCCCATTACGTGTACAACGCCGCCGGACAGCGCGTGCGCAAGGTGGTGCGGAAGGCGCCGGGCCTGGTGGAGGAGCGCATCTATCTCGACGGATTCGAGATCTTCCGCCGCCACCCCGGACCCCTCGGCGACGATACCGCCGTGCTCGAGCGCGAGACCCTGCACGTCATGGACGATCAGCGCCGCATCGCGCTGGTGGAGACCCGCACGATCGACAGCGACGACCGCGACCCCGGGCCGGATCGTCTGATCCGCTATCAGCTCGGAAACCATCTGGATTCCACGAGTCTCGAACTCGACGATGCCGCGCAGGTGATCTCCTACGAGGAATACGCGCCCTACGGCGGCTCGACCTATCAGGCCGTGCGTCGCGGCACCGAGGCGCCGAAACGGTATCGCTACACCGGCAAGGAACACGACGACGAAACCGGGTTCTACTACTTCTCCGGCCGCCACTACGCACCGTGGCTCGGACGCTGGACTCAGTGCGACCCGGCCGAATTCATCGACGGCACCAATGTCTACGCCTATACCGCCGGAAATCCGGTGCGCTATTCCGATCCGACCGGCTTCGGGAAAGAGGAGCAGGGATTGGGCGCGAGCATGGAGAAGGCCAGCAAGGATCATCAGGCCGCGGCCAATGCGCGCCGCGGGGAGAAGGGCCTCGCTCCGATCAAGACCGACTATCAGGGGCGGATCCCCGGCGAGACCAAGACGACCATTCCCGACGAGGTGAAGGAGACCCCGAAGGGCACCAAGAAGGTGGTGGATCTCAAGGCCCGGCACGTCGACTCGGCCCGCAATCAGGTCCCGGCCAAACGGGTCGCCGATATCACAGCAAACCTCGAACAGGTCAAGAACCAACTCGTCGAGCTGGAGAAGGCCGGGAAGATCGGATCGGATACCAAGGGCGCGGCCCTGCGCGTGCTGCATGACAGCGATAAGGGCATCTCCTCGGCCGCCGAGGTGGCCGCCTGGCGTGCCGAGGCGAATGCCGCGCGCACCGAATGGGTGAACGCGGCGGAGACAGCGACCGAGAAGGCGCTGCGCAGCCGAGTCGTCGTCACCACCACGACACGAGAGGCCTATTCGGCGGCCACCAAGAATCTGGGCGGGGCGGCCCGCGGGGCCGGTCCACGGGGCGGTGGCCGCGCGGGCCTGCTGGTCGGCGCGGCGATCGGGGCGTACATCCTGTTCAGGACGGGAGACGCCTATGCCGCCGCGCAATCGGTCAATCCCGCCGCGAATACGACCGACGTGCTGACCTCGGGCAATATCACCGTGCTCGGCGCCGCCGCGGCCGTCGTCAAGGACGGCATAGCCCTGACACCGCCGGGCGCGGCCACGCTGCTGCTCTGGTCGCTGCTGCAACCACGCGGTGAGTTCTACTACGACCAACGGCTGGCCGACCGCGCGATCCAGGAGGGACGCAACCCGTTCTGCGCCCAATGCCACGGCCCGGGCGGTGCGCTCGATCCGAACAACGAATGGAATCAGCGCGCCCAGACCAAGGCCACCCAGGACATGTTCAACCGTTACCGCAGGAACGACGACGCGGCGGTGCGCGCCTGGTTCAAGTGACCACCGCGGCGGAACATCCTGTGGTTCCATGGTTTTGCGGAGTTTGTCGGCGCTGACCTTCGGAGTCGCGGATGCATGACGATCGGGTACTGATCGAGGACCGTATCGACCGGCTGTTGGACGAACGCATCCGCACCGCGGTGTACCCGGTGTCGGTGCCCGCCCGGGTCGAATGGTGGCAGGCGCCCGGCGAACCGGTGCCGGTCGCCCACGGCCTGTCGGGCGACTATCGTCCGGCCGAATCGGGCATGCCGTGGGGCCCGCCGTGGTCGACGACCTGGCTGCGCGTCACCGGTACGGTGCCCGCCGCCTGGGCCGGGCGCATCGTGGAGGCCGTCATCGATCTCGGATTCGACGGCCGGATCCCGGGTTTCCAATGCGAGGGCCTGGTCTACACCCCCGATGGGACGGTGATCAAGGGGCTGAGCCCGCGCAACGACTGGGTGCGGATCGGCTCTCCCGCCGCGGGCGGCGAACAGGTCCTGCTGTATGTGGAGGCGGCCGCCAACCCGGTCATCCTCGACGGTCGCTCCGCACATCCGTTCCGGCCGACCCCGCTGGGCGATCGGGCGACCGCGGGCGAGCAACCCCTCTACCGGCTCGGCCGGATCGATCTGGCCGTCTTCGATGCCGAGGTGGCCGAGCTCGTCGCCGATGTCGAGGTCGCGTCGCAGCTGATGCGGGAGCTGCCCGTCACCGATTCGCGCCGTTGGCAACTGCTGCGCGCGCTGGAACGCGCGATGGACGCGCTCGATGTCCACGACGTTCCCGCCACCGCCAAGGCCGCCCGCGCGGAACTCGCCGACGCGATGTCGCGGCCCGCGCACGCCAGCGCGCATCGGATCTCGGCGATCGGGCATGCGCATATCGACTCCGCCTGGCTGTGGCCGCTGCGCGAGACAGTCCGCAAGGTCACCCGGACCGCCGCCAACGTCACCGCGCTGCTGGCCGAGAATCCGGATTTCGTCTTCGCGATGTCGCAGGCCCAGCAGCTGGCCTGGATCAAGGAGCACTCCCCCGCACTGTTCGCCCGGGTCGCGGAGTTCGTGGCGGCGGGCCGATTCGTCCCGGTCGGCGGCATGTGGGTCGAGTCGGATACGAATATGCCCGGCGGCGAGGCGCTGGCCCGGCAATTCGTGCACGGAAAGCGGTTCTATCTCGACGAATTCGGGCTCGAGACCCGCGAGGTCTGGTTACCGGATTCGTTCGGCTACACCGCCGCGCTGCCGCAGCTGATCGCGCAGTCCGGATCGCGCTGGTTCCTCACCCAGAAGATCTGCTGGAATCAGACCAACAAGTTCCCGCACCACACTTTCTGGTGGGAAGGGATCGACGGCACCCGGGTTTTCACCCATTTCCCGCCCGTCGACACCTACAACTCCGAACTGTCCGGCGCCGAACTGGCCCATGCCGAACGCAACTTCGCCGATAAGGGCGAGGCCACCCGATCGATGGTCCCCTTCGGATACGGCGACGGCGGCGGCGGTCCGACCCGCGAAATGCTCTCCCGCGCGGCACGATTGGCGGATCTGGAGGGTTCGCCCCGGGTGACGGTCCAGGCGCCGAGCGAGTTCTTCCGCAGCGCCGAGGCCGAATACGCGGACGCGCCGGTCTGGGTGGGCGAGCTGTATCTGGAATTGCATCGCGGCACCTACACCAGTCAGGCCCGGACCAAACAGGGCAATCGGCGCAGCGAACATCTGCTGCGCGAGGCCGAGCTGTGGGCGGCCACGGCCGCGGTGCGCCTCGATGCCGACTACCCCTACGACGCCTTCGACCGGCTCTGGAAGATGGTGCTGCTCAACCAGTTCCACGACATCCTGCCGGGTAGCTCGATCGCGTGGGTGTATCGCGACGCCGATCGGGACTACGCGACCGTGGCCGCGGAGCTGACCGAGATCATCGCGCAGGCGCAGCGCCGGTTGGCCGGGACGGGCCCGGCGACCGTGGTGTTCAACGCCGCCCCGCACGCGCACGACGGCGTCCCGGGCATGGGCGCGGGCCCACGGGCGCATACGTTGTCGGGCCCGGTCACCGTCGAGCCGATGGACGGCGGTTTCGCACTGAGCAACGAGGCGCTGCGAATCGTGGTGGACGCCAGCGGATTACTGCGATCGGTGTACGACCGGACCGCGGACCGCGAGGTCCTCGCGCCGGGGCAGCGCGGGAACCTGCTGCAGCTGCATCCGGATGTGCCGAATCGGTGGGACGCCTGGGATGTGGATCGCTTCTACCGCAACACCGTCACCGATCTGATCGGCGTCGACGAGATCGGGCTCGACGAGGCCGGTCCGGACCGGGCCACGGTCCGTGTGGTGCGATCCTTCGGTGCGTCGACGGTGCGGCAGCGGCTCACGCTGCGCGCCGGGGGGCGCGGGGTCGAGATCGACACCGAGGTCGATTGGCATGAGGCCGAGAAGTTCCTGAAGCTCGCCTTCGCGCTGGACGTCCAGGCCGATCGCTCGACCGCGGAGATCCAGTTCGGCCACGTCCACCGCGCGACCCATGTCAATACCAGTTGGGAGGCCGCGCGATTCGAGATCTGCGCGCATCGCTGGGTGCTACTGGCCGAACCCGGCTACGGCATCGCCCTGACCAACGACGCGACCTACGGCCACGATGTCGGCCGCGCGCCGCGCGCGGGCGGCGGCATCGTCACCGTGCTGCGGGCGTCGCTGCTGCGCGCGCCGCGCTTCCCGGATCCGGACACCGATCACGGCATCCACCGGTTCCGTCATGCGCTGATCCCGGGCGCGGAGGTGAATACCGCTGTGCGCGAAGGCTATCGGATCAATCTGCCCGCCCGCGAGGTACACGGCGCGGACGCCGCCGTGGCGCCGCTGGTCGAGGTCGACAATCCGGCCGTGGTCGTCGAATCGGTGAAGTTGGCCGACGACCGCTCCGGAGATGTGATCGTGCGCCTCTACGAATCGGGCGGCGGTCGCGCCGCGGCCCGGCTGACCGCGGGCTTCGGGCTGCGCGCGGCGATATCCACCGATCTGCTCGAGCGGCCGTGCGACGAGACGGCGCACTACGACATCACCGATTCCGGAATCGCTGTGACGTTGCGCCCCTTCGAGATCCGCACCCTCCGGCTGTCCAGGTGATCATGGGGACCCGCTGTGCGACGACGAATCGGATATCTGGCATTCGCTCTGACGGCATGCCTGCTGCTGAGCGCATGTCTCGGCCGACCGGCCCGCGTCAGCGACCCGCGACTCAATGCCGACGCCACCACGGTGACCTTGACGATCGCCTCCAATGCGATCGCGGGCGGTAAGAACTCCTCGATCGCGAAATGGCTCACCGACTACGTGATTCCGCGGTTCACGGAGCTGGAGAAGGCCAAGGGCGTCACGGTCGCGCTGAGCTTCCAGGGCAGCGGCGCCGACGACGGCACCTATCAGCAGAAGCAGA
Organism: Nocardia sp. NPDC051570; assembly: GCF_044454005.1. Classification (NCBI taxonomy): domain Bacteria; kingdom Bacillati; phylum Actinomycetota; class Actinomycetes; order Mycobacteriales; family Nocardiaceae; genus Nocardia; species Nocardia sp. NPDC051570. The sequence goes on from NZ_JBITDI010000001.1 coordinate 656,646, forward strand.
TCCTGCAGCTGCGCACCGGAGGCGGCGGCGACATCCTCGATATCGACGGCACCGATGTCGGCAACTTCGCCCAGAGCTGGCTGATCAAACCGCTCGCCGAGGTGGTCGGGGCCGATGCGGTCGCCGGATGGGACGGCTGGGGCCAGATCCAGCCGTCAGTGCGGCAACTCGATCAGTTCCACGGACAGGACTACGGCATTCCGAAGGGCACCGACGGGCGAGTCCTGTTCTACAACAAGCAGCTGTTCGCCCGGGCCGGTCTGCCCGCCGACTGGCAGCCGCACAGCTGGGACGATATCCTTACCGCCGCAACGGCTCTCGCGAAACTGCCGGGCGTCACCCCGATTCAACTCGACGGCGGCACGGCCATGGCCGAGACCACCACCATCAACGGATTCCTGCCGCTGCTCGCCGGGGCGGGCGCGCTGATCTTCGCCGACGGGAAATGGCAGGGCGATACGGCCGCGATGCGCTCGGCGCTCGGCTTCTATCAGCAGATCGTCGCCCGGCATCTGACCGATCCGAATCTGGACCTCGAGGCCCAGGGCCGGGACCGGTCCTTCGCCTCCTTCGCGGCCGGGACCATCGGCATCTACCCGGAGAGCGACTATCTGTGGCGGTCGATCCTCGCGCCGGGGGTCGGCACCGATCCGATGCCCAACCGGGACAGCGCGATCGGCTACGCGCTGATTCCGGCGATGCGGCCGGGCGCCGGGGTGGGCGGGCAGGACTTCCTCACCTTCTCCGGCGGCGCGGTCTGGCTGGTCAACCCGAATACCGATTACCCGCAGCAGGCGTGGGCGCTGCTGAGCTTCATGAGTTCGGCCGCGGCGATGGAGGCCTATGAGCGCGACTACCTCGGCGCGTCGCAGCTCATGCCGCGCACCGATGTCAACGACGCGCTGCTGGCACGCGATCCGCTGATGAACTACATCGCCCGCAATGCCCTGCCGCACACCTACTTCCGGCCGTCGGAGGGCGCCTACGCACGGGTGTCGGCGCTGATCCAGCAGGCGACCGCCGATGTGATCAGCGGCCGCTCCCCCGACACCGCGGCGGCCACCTATTCCCACAAACTCGCCGATATCGTGGGCAGGGATAACGTTGTCGACAACTGAGCCACGAGATGTGGCCGGGCTGGGCGCGCCGCGGGCGCTGGCCCTCCTCGCGCCCGCGGTGCTCGTCATCGCCGTATTCCTGATCTTCCCGGCGCTGTGGACGCTGTACATCGGCTCGACGAATTACGAACTCGCCGGGCCGAATTCGGTACGTCCGGACAATGTCGGCCTCGGCAATGTCACCAAGGCGCTGGGCGATTCGGATTTCCGTCATGCGCTGTGGCTGACCGTGATCTACGTCGCGGGCTCGGCGGTGATCGGGCAGAACCTGCTCGGATTCCTGCTGGCGTGGGCACTGCCCCGCGCGCCGAAGGCCTTGCGCGCCAGCGCCCAGGGGCTGGTCCTGCTGGCGTGGATCCTGCCGAGCACCGTCGTGGCCTTTCTGTGGTTCGCGCTGCTGGATCAACAGTCCGGCACGCTGAACGCGTTGCTGGACAACCATTCCACCGCATGGCTGATCCAATACCCCATGCTCACGCTGATCGTCTTCAACACCTGGCGCGGCGCGGCGTTCTCGATGGTGCTCTACAGCTCCGCGTTGACCACGGTGCCGCCCGCGCAGGTGGAGATGGCGCGGCTGTGCGGGGCCCGGGGCCCGCGACTGCTCAAAGACGTGGTGTTCCCGCATATCCGGGGCCATGTGCTGACCAATACGCTGCTGATCACGCTGTGGACCGCCAACGATTTCACGCCCTATCTGCTCACCGCGGGCGGCCCCAACCATGCCTCGGAGGTGCTGCCGGTGTTCATCTACGACCAGGCCCTCGTCGGCGATCAGCTCGGCTACGCCGCGGCGGTGTCCGCGATCCTGCTGGTGGTGAATCTGGTGATCGCCGTGCTGTATCTGCGACTGCTCAGGAGGCGGACATGACGCCGCGGTGGATGCTGCGCCGGATCGGGTTCTACACACTGATCGCGGTGGTCATGGTGTTCTTCGCGCTGCCCATGCTGTGGCTGGCGTCCGAGCCGTTCGATCGCGATCCCGGGCTCACCGTGCACTGGCCGCGCTGGACCACCGCCAATATCGCCGCCACGCTGCACAATCCGAATGTCGTTGGTTCCCTGGTCAATTCGCTGATCCTGTGCGCGGTGAGCACCGCGATCACCGTGGCGCTGGCGGCGGCCGCCGCGTATGTGCTCTCGCGCGTGCGGATTCCGGGCCGCGGCGCGGTGCTGTATCTGCTGCTGTTGCTGTCGAGCGTGGTCACCGGGACCGCGGCGATGGTGCCGATCTTCCTCATGATGTACGAACTGGGACTGATCAATTCGCGGCTGGGCACCGCGGTCGTGCTGTCCGGCGGACTGCTGCCCGCGGCCATCTTCATGCTCAAGGATTTCATCGATTCGGTGCCGTCGTCCTATGAGGAATCCGCCCGCGTCTTCGGCGCCTCACCGCGCCAGGTGCTCACCCAGGTGGTGCTGCCGATCGCCCGCCCCGGCCTGGCGACCATCCTGGTCTGGTCGTTCGTCAACGCCTGGGGCAACTTCCTGCTGCCGTTCCTGCTGTTACAGGACACCGGCAGACAACCGGCCGCGGTCATCATCCACACCATGCAGAACGAGGGCGGCGCCACGGATCTGCGTGCCCTGCCGGTCTTCTCGCTGCTGTACTCGATCCCCGTGGTGGTGCTGTTCCTGCTGGTGAACAAGCGCTACGGGTTCCGCTTCCACGGAGGTATCAAGGGCTGATGGCAGGCATCGACATCCACGGCCTGTCCGTGGTGTATCCCAACGGCGTGCGGGCGGTGGACGAACTCACACTGTCCATCGCCGACGGCGAGTTCTTCGCACTGCTGGGACCTTCCGGCTGCGGCAAGACCACCCTGCTGCGCACCCTCGCCGGTCTGGAGCAGGCCAGCAGCGGCAGCATCACCATCGGCGACCGGGACGTGACCGGGATCGACCCCGCCCGGCGCAATGTGGCCATGGTGTTCCAGGACTATGCCCTGTTCCCGCATATGACCGTCGCCGAGAACATCGCTTATCCCCTGCGCGTGCGCCACGCTCCCCGAGCCCGCCGCCTCGAGGTGGCCGAGGACACCGGCGCCGAACTGAGCCTGTCAGGCCTGCTCGACCGCCGCCCCGCCCAACTGTCCGGCGGGCAGCAGCAACGCGTGGCCCTGGCGCGCGCGATCGCGATGGGCGCGGATGTCCTGCTACTCGACGAACCACTGTCGAATCTGGATGCCCGATTGCGTTTGGAGGCAAGGACATTCCTCAAGCGCCTCCAACGCGACCTCGCGGTCACCACGGTCTTCGTCACCCACGACCAGGCCGAGGCCCTCGCGGTGGCCGACCGCATCGCGGTACTGGACGCCGGCCGCATCCGCCAGATCGGCACGCCGCGGGAGATCTTCCAGCGTCCCGCCGACACATTCATCGCGAACTTCATCGGCTCGACACCGATGAACCTGTTCCCCGGACGGTTCGTCGCCGGCGGCATCGAGGCGGTAGGCACCGTGCTGCCCGTACCCACCGGCCTCGATCACCGGGAAGGCCCGACGGTCACGATCGGCATCCGCCCCGAGTACCTGACCCTTCGACCCGGCAACGGCATCCGCGGTACCGTCTCGGTCGTCGAAAACCTTGGCACCACAGCACTTGTCGTCCTCGACTGCGCCGAGGGCATCCAACTCGGCGTCACCGTCCCCGAGACCGACGAACCCACCATCGGCGACGAACTCACCGCAGTCCCCGAACCCGGGCATACCCTGCTGTTCGACTCCGACTCCGGCGAACTGCTGACCGCCGATAGTCCATAGACGAGTTACCCGCTGTCGGGATTGCGTTGCAGAGTCATGAGATAGGTTGTGGCGGGTTCGGTTTCGGGTGCTCCGATGCGTTGGTAGAGCGCGATGGCGGCCCGCAGTTCGGTGATGGCGGTGGCGGTATCGCCCAGGCTCGCCCGGCTGCGGGCCGAACCCTCCAGCGCGCGGGCCTCCTCCAGCGGGCTCTGGATCGTGCGCGCCAACCGCAGCGTAGCGGCGAATTGGGTCAATGCGCTCTCGTGCTCATGGGTCTCGGCCAGCAGCTTACCGAGATGATTGAGGGCTTCCGCCTCGATGGCGCGGTCACCGCTGTCGCGCAACATCATTGCGGCCTGCCGCATCATGGCGACGGCCGCCGGAATGTCGCCGCTGCGTTTGCGTTCCAACCCGAGAGTGCCGAGAGCGATACCTTCGACGTGCCGGTCGCCGAGAGCACGGGCCATGGTCAGGGCGCGCTGGGCCACGTCGACAGCGGCCGGGAGGTCGCCGCTCTGCTCGAGCACCAGTCCCAAGCCCACCAGGACGTGGAGTTCATGAAGGTGGCCGAGGTCATGGATTACGGCCAAAGCCTGCTGTAGCAGGTCGACAGCGCCAGGAAAATCTCCACATCGCCAGTGCACCACACCGAAACTGGTGAGAACGTCCGCTTGACCTACGCGGTCACCGAGGTCGCGGTAGATCGTCAGGGCCTGCTGCAACAGATCCGTGGCGTCTTGATAGGCGCTGGTCCGCAGATGCAGCAAGCCGAGACCGCTGAGGGCATGCGCCTGTCCGAGGCGGTTACCGAGCCGACGGTAGATCGCGAGGGCCTGCCGGAATGTCTCGGGAGCGACCTGGTGATCGCCGCTTCGGTCGCATACGGCACCGAGGTAGACGCGAGCATCGGCCTCGGCAAGTTGATCACCGATCTGTTGCGCTAAGGCGATAGCCCGTTGGTGGAGTTCGGCCACCTGCGGCCATGGCCCGTCCCGATCGAGCAAGCTTGCGAGCGAATCGATCAGCGCTATCGCCTGTGCCGGCTGACGGTGGGACGCCGCATAGTCGATGAAAGCCAGGAAGTTGGCTCGTTCCAGGCGTATCCACGCGATCGCTTCCGCAACGCTGTGCAGATCCCTCGCTGCGGGATCGGGTCCCGGAGACGGTGTGCTGCCGGGACGGGCGAAGCGCCCGAGATATCGGTTGGCCATCGCAGCTGCGTGGCAATAGTAGGAGTGGAGCCGGTCCAGGGCGTCCTCCCGGGCGGCAGCCGGGTCGGTCGCACCGAGATCGCGCGCGTAGACGCGCAGCAGATCATGCAAGCGGTAGCGATCGGGCGCGGTCTCGTCGACGAGGTGGTCGGTGTAGAGCGCGTCGAGTTCGCGGCGTGCCGTGGCGAGTGGCATGTCGTTCAACGCGGCGACAGCGTAGGCATCGAAGTCGGGACCGGGGTGCAGTCCCAGCCTGCGGAACACCTGTTGCCGACCGAGAGGCAGATTGTCGTAGGAGGTGGTGAAGGCGGCACGGACCGCGCGGTCGCCGGTATCGAGTTCGCCGAGCCGATCCTGGGCCATGACGAATTCTGCGGCCAGGCCGGTCAGGGTCCACGCAGGATGGTGGGCCAGGCGACCGGCCAGCAGCACGATCGCCAACGGCAGATACCCGCACAACCGGACGATCTCGGCGACCGCCGCTGCGTCACCACCGCTCAGGTGACGGTGCGCCAACCGGCAGAACAGATCAACGGCGCTGCCAGGATCGAGGATATTCAGCGCCAACGGAAGGGCGTTGTCCAACGCGATGAGTCGGCGACGACTGGTGATCAAGGTGAGACATTCGGGTCCGGCCGGGAGCAGCGGTTCGATCTGGGCATGGTCACGAGCGTCGTCGAGCACCAGCAGTATCCGCTTGCCCGACAACCGATCCCGCCACAGGTCACGACGCGCATCGAGCGAGTCCGGCATATGGCTCGGCGCGATTCCGAGATCGGTGAGCAGCGTGGCCAGCGCATCGATCGGATCGACGGGAACCTGTCCGGGGGTATGAGTATTCAACTCTACGAAGAACCGGCCATCGGGAAACCGATCGGCCAACAGATGTGCCGCACGGGTGACCAGAGCGGTCTTCCCGACACCGGGCATGCCGTCGACGGTATGGATGGACACCACCCGGCCCGGTCCCGCCGCATCCAGAATTCGATGCAACTCGCCATCACGTCCGATGAACGTGTCGATATCGCGGCGCAATGCGGTCGTCACCGTCGGCCGTGACGGTTCCGCGCTCGCCGCCTTCCATAACCGTTGCCAGGCCGAACGATTCGACAAGACCCGCGGGACCGGACCGGACACTTGCCGGGACAGCGAAATCAATGTCACCAACACCGGATCGAACGACTCGAACCGGGAGGGCACATTACGACCGGCCCGCCAATCACTGATGCGCTGCATCGAGGATCCCCGGCTGTCCCCCCGTGCCCGTGTGCCCCGCATCCGCGCATCCGCCGCATCCGCGACTCGCTGCAGGGTGGGATTCCCCGCAGCCTCCCACAACTCCGCCAACCTGACCACGAAAACAGCTCGCGGCGAACGGCTCTCGCCGCCATCCAGGTGACCGACCTCGCTCATCACCGCATAGGATACGGCCACTGAACCGCTGTCAGAGAAGCTTGCGGTAGCAGACGACTCGTTCGCGTTCCTCGAAGCCGAGTCCCTGGTGCAACTCGTGGCCGAGCGAATTGTCTATCAGCGCATCGGAACCCAGCTCGGTGCAGCCCGACTCGCGGCCCCATTCCTCGACGGCGGCGCACAGCGCTCGTGCCGCGCCGGATCGCCGCTGACCCGGTTCGACGTAGATCCCTTCGAGGAACACCACCGGTGAGGTGTCGCAGCCGTTGACGTAGTCGTTGCGGAGGGTGGCTTCGCAGAATCCGATCACCGTGCCGTCCTCGCTGCGAGCCAGGAACGCCACCGCAGGGCGCTCACCACCGTAGGTCTCTTCGACATCAGCGCGCTGCTCGGCAACCGTTCCGTCCGGCCACAGCTGCGCGCGCAAACCCGCGAGCACATCCAGATCGGCATCACGGTAACGATCGATTCTCATCCTCGGACCATAGACACCAAAGCAGCGACAGTGCGATCCATCGAGCCGTTCGATCACCGATTCGTCATAGCCCACCCTGCCGACAGCGGTCATTCGGCCCGCTCGTACGGACCGTTAGGTCTCGTCGGCAGCCGCGCGTGACCAGTTACCCGCTCACATAGATCAGTTCGCCGCTCACGATCATGAAACTGCACGCCCTGGCTACGGGTCACGGCCACAGCGGATTTCGGTGGTGTGTCGATGCCGACCCCACTCGCGCCTCGGCTCGTACACAGAGCCGGGCAGGATTCTTGCCATCGATCCACGTCGCTGTCCGCTGCCCCAGCGGAGTACCGGCCATTTACATTCCACCTCCCCGGCTGGGACCCTTCTCCTATGGCTGAGCTGCTTCGTACCAACGACGCCGTGCTCCTCTCGTTCGCGCAAGCGCTGCTGCAGGACGCCGGTATCCGGGCCGTACTTCTCGACGAACATATGAGCAGTACGGAAGGCTCGCTCGGGTTCCTTCCCCGGCGAATCATGGTCGCGGACAACCAACTCCAGCAGGCGCGTGCGCTGCTGACCGACGCGGGTGTCGCCGACGCATGGAAGGAGTCGTCGCCGGGGCCGGTCGCCGATGCCGAACCGCGGGCGCTCGCGGTGTTCGCCCATCTCGCGGCGGGGCGGCATGAGGAGGCGTGGGCGGACTTCGGCACCGCCCTGTCGGGATCGGTCTCGGCCGAGGGGATCGCGGGCCTCTGGGCGCAGCTGGTCGGCGAACTCGGCGACTACACAGGGTCCGGGGCCGCGGCCGTCCGACACTGGAACAGGACCACCGTGGTCGCCGTACCGCTGTCGTTCGCGGGCGGTGAGCGGACCGGACTCGTCGTCTTCGACGCGGCCGGGCTGGTCGCGAACCTGTTCATCAACGATTCAGCCACTGCCGCAGCGCTGTTGACTCGTCATCCGCGCACGTGGCGACGGACCCTGCTGTGGCGCAAGGCATTCGCTTTCGGCCGCCGGAGACGGGAGAAGGGCGCCCGAGTCGGCAGGCTGTAGGCACTCAGGGCATAGTCACCTGCCGCGAAACATCTTGTGAGACAGTTGAATAGCAATGCGTCACGCTGTCCGATCGCAAGGAGCAGGGCAATGGGATCTCGCAGGTATGTGTTCTTGTCGGCATCGTTTCTTTCGAAGCAATATAAAGCGATTCCCTCCGACATGCTGGAGAATAGTATATTATTCTTCGGGGCAAAAAGAAGCTGGCTGTTTCCGACAAATAGAGAGGAAATGCTCGACGCCAGAAATCAGCCGGTGAAGTATTTGGAATTCGATGAGGACTACAAGTCGCTCGTACTGCACAAAGAGCAGCAGAAGTTAGCGTACTGGCTGCTGCCCGACAAAGATTACCAGAGCGCATCACAGTTCTTTCAGGGTGTTACCGATCCCGTTATCGAAGGGAACTATAGCCCGCTCATTCTGGATGAGGCATGGTGGCGAACGGACTTTCAACCCACCCAAGCAAAGTACACAGGCGATGTGCAGGCGATAGTCACGAACTTCAAGAATGGAGCATTTGGATATGATGAAGTAATGGAGCTGCTTTATCAAAGCAACCCGACGGTAGTCCCCACCCTCTATTGGACTGAAGACTGATTGCCAGAGGCGTCACAAGCACGATCCCCGGAGGTCTATCCCTCCGGGGTTTTGCGCATTCAGGGGTCAGTCGATGTCGGAGAGGTAGCGGTACACAGTGGCGCGAGAACAGCCGTGGCGTCGCCCTGGTCGAGCGTGCGGGGGCGTCCACCCACCGGAATTCATAGCCGCGGGCGAACTTGACGCTGCCCGAACACAACTCGGGCTCGGTAACCTTGATGCCGCCAGCGCACGGATATCAGGAATCCTCAACCTACCGGTCGAACTACGAACTACTCCCATCGTCAAACGGGTCAACACGGCCGCCAGCGAGCTGGCTGCTCTGGCCGCCGGCACTCGCGCGGCACGCGAAATCAGCGACACCGCCGAGACCAGAACCAAGGAGTGACGACATTGCCTGCAATACAAGTCGCCGTCTGTGGCCCACGCGACATCACCGACGCCGTTGCGGAGAACGCTCGGCAGGTCGGGAGGCTCCTCGCTGAGGCAGGCGCGACCGTGCTGTGCGGCGGGGGAACTGGGGTCATGGCCGCAGTCGCCGAGGGCGCATCATCGGTTGGCGGTCTGGTCATCGGTATCCGCCCGGATGATGATCCAGCCGGTATCTGCGACGGCCTGTCGGCAGTGATCTACACCAATATGGGCGAGGCTCGCAATGCCGTGATCGTGTGGTCTGCCGATGCTGTAATCGTCATCGGCGGGTCGTGGGGCACCTTATCGGAGCAAGCGCTGGCGCACCGGCGTGGCGGCATCCCGGTCGTCACCCTCGGTGGATGGCAGATCCTCGACGCGGACGGGAATCCGGTCGAAGAGGCGGTGGCCGCCAAGACCCCGGAAGACGCTGTGGAAGCGGCATTGTCCCGGGTGCAGAAACGCTCCTGAGACACCGAGCCTCCTGCATGACCGAACGGCCGTCGCGCGACGGCCGTTCGTGAACGTCTCCCTGGCCGTGGCGACGTCATCGCCTCGTCGTGGCCGCCGCCCATGCGGCAGTCCAACCACAGATTTGGGCTAAGCTGTGGCGGTCGAAGGCGTGCACCGTCGGCACAGGGGAGGGAATTATCTTGTTGGGCAGGATATTTCGTTGTCTATCTGTTCTGCTGATGCTGGCGTTCGCCACGGTCGACGTCGTTGCCCAGGCCGAACCGGTTCCAGCGCACCAGAACTCGATGGTTATAGCCCTGCCGGAGCCGACCGGCACCGAGGGGATCGGCGTGGTGGATCTGCATCTGGTCGATGCCTCCCGCCACGATCCGTATATCCCGGATCGCCTTCGCGAGTTGATGATCAGCATCTGGTATCCCGCCATCGACGTTGCGGGAGTGCCTGTGCGGTCATGGCTCGCTCCCGACCTTGCTCGAATGTATGCCGAGGGCCTCATTCACTACGGTATTCCGATGGCGGTGCCATGGATACTGGCTCCCAGTCACGGCCATGTCGATGCGCCTGCGGACGTGGCCGGAGGAGGTCGTCCGGTGATGTTGTTCTCCCCCGGCCTGAGTATGCCGCGTGAGCTGAGCACCGCGCAGGCCGAAGATCTTGCCAGCCACGGTTTCATCGTGGTCACCTCCAGCTACACCTACGAAACGTTCGCGACTCAATTCCCCGACGGGCGGATCGAGAAAAGCGTCCTGCCGCCGGCAACCGACCGCGACCAGACCAAGGCCCAGGTCGCTAGCGCGTTACCGATCCGGGTAGCCGACACACGGTTTGTGCTCGACAAGCTCGCCGACATCGCCGCAGGCGACAACCCGGATGCCGACCGGCACCCGCTACCGGACAACCTCGCCCGAATACTCGACGTATCGAAGGTCGCCATGTTCGGACATTCCTTGGGCGGCACCACCGCGGCCCAGTCGATGCACGACGACCGGAGGATCTTGGCGGGCGCGAATCTCGATGGTGTCCTGTCGGGTTCAGTGGTCATCGACGGATTGGATCGCCCGTTCATGCTCGTGGGCGCTGAAAACCACGGCCGTGACAACGACCCGACTTGGCAGCAGTTCCGGGCCAACGATCACGGACCGAAGCTCGATTTCCGGCTGGACGGGGCTCAGCACCTGTCGTTCTGTGACAACCAACTGATCGTGCCCCCACTCGCCGCCGCGGGCATCACATCCTCCGAGAACGCAGCCCAGCTGGTCGGCACCATCGATCCGCGCGACTCACTCGATCTGCAGCGCGGCTACCTGCGCACCTTCTTCGATACGACACTCGGTCGATACGACGATCTCCCCCAAGCTCCGGTCACCCTGCTGCACCCGGAAATGGTCCCGGTTCCGTAGCCGCGCATGACCCGCCCGCCCATCGGGTCATTGCCAATTCCCGCCCGCGCGGGCCTCCGATTCGCTTAGCGTGATCACGATGATGTCGGAAGGGGTCGTGATGCGAGCCGGGATGCTGGGTGTTGCGGAGCTGGTGCGGCAGGTCGATGCGGGGGCGGTGGATACGGTCCTGGTCGCGATGACCGATATGCAGGGCCGGTTGCAGGGAAAGCGGTGTTCGGCACGGTACTTCGTGGACGAGGTGCTCGATCACGCGACCGAGGCGTGTGACTATCTGCTCGCCGTGGATGTCGAGATGGCCACCGTCGGCGGATACGAGATGTCTTCGTGGGACACCGGATACGGGGATTTCGTGCTGCGCCCGGATCTCACCACGCTGCGGCTGGTGCCGTGGTGGCCGGGCACCGCACTGGTGCTGTGCGATGTGGAACAGGTCCAGCCGCAGGGCGAACCCGTCGCGGCCTCGCCGCGGCAGGTGCTGCGCGCCCAGCTCGACCGCCTGGCCGCGCACGGCCTGCACGCCTATGTCGGCACCGAACTCGAATTCCTGGTCTTCGACGATACGTACGAGGCGGCGTTCCGCGGCGGCTATCGCGGCCTGACACCGGCCAATCAGTACAACGTCGACTACTCCATGCTCGGCACCGCGCGCATCGAACCGCTGCTGCGCCGCATCCGCAACGACATGACCGGTGCGGGAATGTATGTCGAATCCGCGAAGGGCGAATGCAATCCCGGTCAGCACGAGATCGCCTTCCGCTACGACGAGGCGCTGGTGACCTGTGACAACCACAGCATCTACAAGACCGGCGCCAAGGAGATCGCCGCGCAGGAGGGGCGCAGCCTCACGTTCATGGCCAAATACAATGAGCGAGAGGGCAATTCGTGCCACATCCACATAAGCCTGCGCAACGATGCGGGCGAGCCGGTCATGGCGGGTGACGAACCCGGCGGTGAATCGGCGCTGATGCGGCACTTCATCGCCGGGCAGTTGGACGTGCTGCGCGAACTGACCTACTTCCTCGCCCCGAATATCAACTCCTACAAACGATTCCAGGACGGCAGCTTCGCGCCCACCGCGGTGGCATGGGGTCGCGACAATCGGACCTGTGCGCTGCGGGTGGTCGGTCACGGACCGTCGCTGCGGCTGGAGAACCGGGTGCCGGGCGGCGATGTGAATCCGTATCTCGCCGTGGCGGCGGCGATCGCGGCGGGAGTGCACGGCATCGAACATCGGCTGCCGCTGGAACCGGAGTTCCACGGCAACGCCTACCGGTCCCAGCGGCCGCGGGTGCCGCGCACGCTGCGCGAGGCCGCCCAGCTGTTCGGCGAGAGCAAGATCGCCCGGACGGCCTTCGGCGAGGATGTGGTGCGGCACTACCGCCATGCGGCACAGGTCGAGCTCGACGCCTACGACGCCGCGGTGACCGATTGGGAGCGGATCCGTGGCTTCGAGCGACTCTGAGCCGCGCCCGCTGATCGGGCTGCCCACCTATTGCGAGCGCACCCGCTTCGGGCACTGGGACCTCGACAGCGCGGTACTGCCGCGCACCTACGTCGAGATGACCGAACGCGCGGGCGGCATCCCGGTATTGCTGCCGCCCAACGGAAGTGCGCGCCCCGAACTCGTGCACCGGCTCGACGGGCTGGTGCTGACCGGCGGCGCGGATATCGACCCGTCCCGCTACGGCGCACCGGCGCATCCCGCCAGCGGAACCCGCCCGGACCGAGACGAATCCGAGTTCACCCTCTTCACATTGGCGCGCGCGGTGGATATGCCGGTGCTCGCGGTCTGTCGCGGACTGCAATTGGTGAACGTCGCACTGGGTGGCACACTGCACCAACATCTTCCGGACGTCCTCGGGCATACCGGCCACGCGCGCACACCCGGCGTCTTCGGCGTCACCACCGTGCGGACACTGCCGGGCAGCCGAGTGGCCGCGATCGCCGGGCCCGAGGTGAGCGCGCACTGCCACCACCATCAGGCGATCGATACGCTCGCAACCGATTTGGTCGCCACCGCGCACGCCGCGGACGGCACCATCGAGGCCGCCGAGGCGCGCACCGGGCCGTTCCTGGTGGGCGTGCAATGGCATCCGGAGGAGAACGCGACCGATCTCCGGCTCATGCGGGCATTGGTCGAGCAGGCGACGGCATATGGAAGGGAGCGCGCCCGGTGACAATGACGGAGATCGTCAACCCCGCGACCGAAAAGGTCGTGGCCACAGTCGAATCGGCCGACGAGGCGGCCACCGACGCGGCCATCGAACGCGCACAACGGGCGCTGCCGGGCTGGCGTGCGATCGCACCCGGTGACCGGGCGCGACTGCTGCGCCGATTCGCCGAGGCCGTCGACGCCGACCTCGAGAATCTCGCGGCGCTCGAGGTGAGCAACGCCGGCCATACCCTCGGCAACGCCCGCTGGGAGGCGGGCAATGTCCGCGATGTGCTGCACTACAGCGCCGGACTGCCGGAACGCCTGCTGGGCAATCAGATTCCGGTCGCCGGGGGTGTCGATATCACCTTCCACGAACCGCTCGGCGTCGTCGGCATCATCGTGCCGTGGAACTTCCCGATGCCGATCGCGGCCTGGGGCTTCGGGCCCGCACTCGCGGCCGGGAACACCGTCGTGCTGAAACCGGCCGAACTGACACCGCTCACCGCCGTGCGGCTGGGCGAGCTGGCGCTGGAAGCCGGTCTGCCCCAGCATGTTTTCCAGGTGATCCCGGGCCGGGGGTCGGTGGTCGGCGCGCGATTCGTCACCCATCCCGCGGTGCGCAAGGTGGTGTTCACCGGCTCCACCGAGGTGGGCAAGACGATCATGACGGGCTGCGCCGACCAGGTCAAGCGGGTCACCCTCGAATTGGGCGGCAAGAGCGCCAATATCGTGTTCGCCGACGCGGATGTGGAACGGGCCGCGGCCACCGCGCCCTACGGGGTGTTCGACAACGCCGGGCAGGACTGCTGCGCCCGCTCGCGAATTCTCCTGCAGCGCAGCATCTTCGATCGTTTCCTGGAGCTGCTGGAACCGGCGGTACGGGGTGTGCGGGTCGGTGATCCCGCCGATGCGGCCACCGAGATGGGACCGTTGATCTCCGCGGCGCACCGCGAGCGGGTCGCCGGATTCCTGGAGCCCTCGACGAAGGTGGCGTTCACCGGCACCCGGCCGGACGGTCCCGGATTCTGGTTCCCGCCAACGGTTGTGCTGCCCTCGCGGCCCACGGACCGGGTGCTGACCGAGGAGGTGTTCGGCCCGGTGGTCGCGGTGCTGCCGTTCGACGACGAGGCCGATGCCCTGCGCATCGCCAACGACACCGAATACGGCCTGTCCGGCTCCATCTGGACCTCCGATGTAGGCCGGGCACTGCGCGTCGCGCGCGGGGTCGAGGCGGGGAATCTGTCGGTGAATTCCCATTCCTCCGTGCGGTATTGGACGCCGTTCGGTGGGTACAAGCAGTCCGGGCTCGGGCGTGAGCTCGGGCCGGATGCCGCCCGGGCCTTCACCGAGGTCAAGAACGTTTTCATCGCCACCGAATAGAAGGAGATACGTTGCAGCGCTTACAGGATCGGGTCGCGGTCGTCACCGGCGGCGGCAGCGGCATCGGACTGGCCACCGCCCGGCGCTTCGCCCAGGAGGGGGCGAAAGTCGTTGTGGCCGATATCGATGCCGCCTCCGGAGAGGCCGCGGCGGGCGAGGTCGGCGGGCTGTACGTCAAGGTCGACGTCACCGACGAGACCCAGGTCCGGGCGATGTTCCAGACCACGGTCGACACCTACGGCGGGCTCGATATCGCGTTCAACAATGCGGGAATCTCACCGCCCGAGGACGATTCGATCCTCACCACCGGCATCGACGCCTGGCGGCGGGTGCAGGAGGTGAACCTGACCTCAGTCTACCTGTGCAGCAAGTACGCCATCGAACATATGCTCACGCGCGGCAAGGGTTCGGTGATCAACACCGCCTCCTTCGTCGCCGTCATGGGCGCGGCGACCTCCCAGATCTCCTACACCGCCTCCAAGGGGGGCGTGCTGTCGATGAGCCGCGAGCTCGGAGTCCAGTTCGCGCGCCAGGGAATTCGCGTCAACGCGCTGTGCCCCGGACCGGTGAACACTCCCCTGCTGCAGGAGCTGTTCGCCAAGGATCCCGAGCGCGCCGCACGCCGACTCGTGCACATCCCACTCGGCCGCTTCGCCGAACCGGAGGAGATCGCCGCCGCCGTGGCATTTCTCGCCAGCGACGATTCCTCGTTCATCACCGGATCCGAATTCCTGGTGGACGGCGGGATCTCCGGTGCGTATGTGACGCCGCTCTAGGGCTCTGCCGAATTACAACAATCTGCTCGATGAACCTGTCGATCACGGTATCGGCCGCTCCCGTGGCGGGCTGACCACCAAGGCACACGAGACTGATGGCAGCGCGGGCCACGCCGCCGCTACCGGGCTCGAAGCCGGTCGGTAAGGCCGAACCGCGCGCTTCGGATAGCCGCAGTGCACCAAACACATGACAAATGTGATATCAGCGTGCGGCAGGCCGATTTTGAACGCGTTCTAGCTTTGATTGAATTCTTGGTGTGTCGATTAGAGCGCTCCAGATGGTCGGTCGTCCAGCTCGCGGTTGACCATTCCCCTTGAGGTGGAAAGGATCTCGTTTCGGGATCGAGATCTCGGATGCTTGGAGTTCCCCGTCCCGATGGGCGAGGGTCCTCTTCAACGGGGTTAGTTGGGGCTAACATCGATTTCTGCAAAACGCTGGCTGCTGGTATCGATGTGAGGCGTTCAGCATTCAGGCAAACCTGACACGTGATCCGTGTCTGCCTTGTGCATCGACACAATCGAGAAAGACCCATTGCTCTCATGCACCAGTTGATGCGGCATACCCGCCGCCGACATACCCGGGCGGCCAGGGCCGTCACCATCGCGGCGATGCTCACCGTTCTGGCCACCGGCGCCATCGCTCACGCCGAGCCCGGCTCGCCCTCGGTCACACCGACCCCCTCGGTGACAACCTCGCCGCCGACCACACCCCAGCCGCCGGTCACCCCGGCGCCAACCACCACTACACCGTCGGCGCCATCCACCGGCGCTCCGATACCGCCATCTGCGCCGCCCACGACCGCCCCGGCCCCGCCGCAGCCGACCACGACGCGCCCGGCGCCGAGTACCGTTCGGCCCGAACCCAACCCGACACCGTCGTCATCGGCACCGTCAGCGTCGGACAATCCGAAGACCCCGTCGGGTGACGGGGTGCAGGTCCGAGATTCGCTGGTGTGCGGCAAAATGGTGTTCGGGGCGATCGAGGCCGAATACAACGCGCGGGGCGGACAGCGTGTGTACGGTTGCCCGACCACCGATGAGGCGAACGCAGCCCGGGGCGGGAAGTTCCAGGTGTTCGAGAAGACTGCTTCGTTCTACTGGCATCCGAACACCGGGGCACGTCAGGTGGGAGACCGGGGCACATCCGGTGTGGGGAATGATCCGCGATCAATGGGCACAAAACGGCTGGGAAAACGGTCCCTATGGATACCCGACCAGCGATGAGTACAGAGACCCCGAGTACGACGGTTTTCGCCAGGACTTCCAGAACGGTTCCATCCTGGCAGTGGACATGAAGGTGCCCGCCTACGGATACAAGGATCCGAGTCCCACCCGACAGAGCGACGGTGAAGATCTGGAACCACGAACCTGGCCGTTCGGTGATTTCTGTGTGCTCGGAACATACGGCGGCCCGGGTGGCGCGTGCAGATTCGGCGACGGCGTCACGCTCAAGGATGCAGGTTGTATGGCGACGATTGTTGTAGCCGTGGGCTCGCTCGTTATTCCGGCGGCAAAACTTGTCAAGATCGCGAAATTTATCAAGGGCGTAGGGGGCGCACGAGAGGCATGGGAGCTGTGGCGAGGCGCAAGAACCCCCGAAGAACGGGCGGCTACTTGGGCTAATTTCAAGAACGGGAGCATCCCGGTGGAAATCGCAAAAGATTTCCTGATGATACCGGCCATTCAGAAGGCGTGTCAATAATTGGAGACCCCTGTGGAACCGTTTGTCTCGGTAACGTATGTTATCTCGGCAGTGTTGGTGGTAATGTCCGCTTGGGTATTGAGAAAAAGGCGCATCGCGGGTGGCGATGATGAGATCACCAGCCGTGCCGAGAGAAAACCAGCGTCCATACGGGATGTGGATACGTGGTATTCCTTCTGGATACCTATGGCCGCAGGATTCATCAGTGGGGCAGTCGTGTGGCTAATTTGCGACCGCGTGTCCCCATTGTCGATAGTAGCCCATCCGGTCATGTACTCGACAGCGGTGTCATGTGTATCAGGCGTCTTTCTCCGGCAAGGGATTTCGCGGTGGGTGGAGGCAACTGGAAACGCGGTCATTGTCGTTGTTTTGACGGTTATTGCATGTCTCACACCTGACGTCCTTTGAGATCGCAGAACCGCGCGAGTCGGCGCGCAACGCGTTCTGGTACGCGGCTACAACCCATGGATTGACTATTCACGACGAGCACAGACGTGCGGCGAGCCGGATCTCCCGGCTCGCCGCACGTAGTTATCGACACCGCCCAATCCAGGTCACCCTTGTTGTCGGCCAACGCCGCCAAAGCAGTGAGCACCCGATCCCAGGTACCGTCACCGGCGTCGCGGCGCTGCCGTTTCCACACGACCTGCCGCGGGCCGAACGCCGCCGGCAGGTCCCGCCACGGCACGCTGGTCCGCAGCCGATACAACATGCCCTCGACCACCCAGCGATTGTTCCGGACATTCGGTCCCCGATTCTGCTTCGAACTCGGCAACGTTGCCGCGGACCGATACTGCCGAATGTCACTGTCGCGGTGGATCTTCGACTCCGGCAGTCGACCGCCCGGCCGCCGTCCTAGCGGGCATTCCGTCGACGGTGCGCCGCGGGCCGGTGAACCAGCGGCGGGCGGAGACCAACCACCAGATCGCGATCGCGCCCACGACACCGACCAGGGTTATCGGCGCGTAATTGACCGCGTTCCAGGTGAACTCGCCGTTCCACGGATAGCCGCGGTCGTCGGTGGGCAGGATGAACAGCAGGCTGATGAAGACGATCCAGAGCAGTGCGACGATCCCGATCGGGCGATACCAGGAACCCAATTGCCAAGGGCCGGTGCGGAATCGCCCACCGTGCAACTGGCGCAGCAGGATCGGGATGCCGTAGGCGATATAGAGGCCGATGGTGGCGACCGAGGTGGCCGCGGCGTAGGCGGTCGGGGCGTCGGCGGCGGGCACCAGCATCGACGGGATCAGCAGCACGAAGGCGAAGACCGAGATGAACAGCACCGCGTTCACCGGAACCCGGCGCGCCGACAGCCGCGACCACCATCGCGATCCGGGCACCGCGCCGTCGCGGGCGAAGGCGAACAGCATGCGGGAGGCCGAGGTAACCGAGGCGTAGCCACAGAACAATTGCGCGATCGCGGCGATGAGCAGCAGCAGACCCGACCAGAACGAATTCAACGAGTTCTCCAGGATGTAGATCACCGGATAGCCGCTGTTCTTCGCCGGATCCAAGGCATCGTTCAGATTCGGAATCGCGAAGGTCACCGCCATGATCAGCAGATATCCGGCCACCGCCGAGACGACGATGGTGTTGACGATTCCCTTCGCCGCCATCCGGGCGGCGTCGCGGGTCTCCTCGGACATATGCGCCGAGGCGTCGTAGCCGGTGAACGTGTATTGGGCATGCAGCAGCCCGAGCAGGAAGCTGAACGCGACGCCACCGAATCCGATCGCACTGTTGTCGACGGTCCGGGTGAATACGAATCCGACGCTCTGATGATGGCGCGCACCGATTCCCAGCACCAGCACGAAGATCACGACACCGCCCAGATGCCACCACGCGGAGACATTGTTGATCGCCGCGGACAGCTGCGGGCCGACGATATTCAGCAGCGCATGCAGCGCCAGGATGACCACGAACACGAGAAAGATCGCGGTGCGGTCGGTTCCGATAGGGATGCCGATGACATTGAGCACCACGGTGGTGAATATCGCCGCGCCGTAATCGATCGCGGCGGTCACCGCGATCTGACCGACCAGATTGAACCACCCGGTGAACCACCCCCACACCGGACCACCCAATTCCGATGCCCACCAATACAATCCGCCGGAGGTCGGATAGGCCGAGGCCAATTCGGCCATCGCCAGCCCCACCAACAGCACCATGACCGATACCAGCGGCCACCCCCACGACATGGTGATGGGCCCGCCGTTGGCCAGCCCGATCCCGTAACTGGCGAGTCCGCCGGTCAGGATCGACACGACGGTGAAGCTGATCGCGAAGTTGGTGAATCCGGACCACGACCGCGCCAGTTCCTGTGTGTAGCCGAGTTCGGCGAGCCGGCGTTCGTCGTCGGAAGGGGATTGGGGTCCGGTCATGCTTGCTCCCGAATGAAAACGCCACCCTCACAAGAGGTTTGCCAGGAGATCAGTGTGCGGCAGGCCTCGACCGATCGTCAGCACAACGCGGAAATGGGCTGACCACAACTCGATGCTCTGCTCGCCCAACCCGTGGCTGGCCTGATTCCGCCGGAATCATGACCCCGCGCACCGACACCTCGAACAGCGAGCCGTCTGCTCGATATGCCGGTGCGCCACTTCCTCACCGCGGGAAGGGAACCGATTGGGTCACCAGCGGCCGATAGGTCGGCGTCGGGGCCACGGGGGAGATGGCCTTTCGATAGCCGATTCGAGGCAGGCGGGTGTGCAGCATCGGGCGACCGGTGAGCCAGAGACTGCCGGGGATGCGGCGCAGGATCTCGGTGCCGAACAGGGTTCCCGCGAGCACCACCACGTACAGCACCGCAACACCGGACAGGGTGCCGAATGCGGAGGTCAACCAGGGAACCACCGGTGCGAGCAGTTGCAGCACGAGCGGGTGGAGCAGGAAGACACCGAGGGAGCGGTCGGCGCCGAGACTGACGGCGCGGGCCATGAGCGTGTCGGATCGGCGATGCCGCGCCCACCAGCGGCCCACGGTGTAGAGGCCACCGATGATCAGCACATAGAACGGCATCAGATGCGGTTGGAAGACCTCGCTGGCCTGCCAGGGCGGCACACCCTGGCCGATCTGGTCCATATACACCGCGACCGCCGCGACTCCGGCGAGGACCGTCGCACCGACGATCATCGGTCCGAATCGGTCCACGACCCGATCGATCGCGTCGATATGCCAGGCCGCGATCGCTCCGGCCAGCACATAGAACTGATAGGGCAGCACGGTGACGTAGAGGTCGGTCCAGACCCCGGCGGCCGAGCCGGTGAGCGTCGGTGGATGCGCCAGCCACAGCAGACACCCCACCTGCACCGCGGCACTGACGGCCAGCACCCAACGATGGTGTCCGGCAGTCGCTTTCAGCAGCCGCTGGATCAGCGGGAACAGCAGGTACACCTGCATCGTCACCAGCAGGAAGTACAGCTGATACCAGGCGCCGCCGGTGGCGATCTCGAAGACCAACCGCCACAGGGCCGCCCGCGCCGTCTCGACATGCATCCCGGTCACGATCGAATACGCCCAGTAGATCACCGACCACGCCAGATACGGGATGCCGACCAGCGCGATCCGCCGACGCCAGAACTTCCCGGCCCGCAGCGGGCGGTTTGCCTGCTGATAGACCAGCACGAATCCGGTGAGCGCGAAGAACGCCTCCCGCGTGAAGTGCAGCAGCGACATCACCTCGTTGGCCGCGACATTCGACGGATCGGTCGAGCGGCCCACCACATGGACCCCGATCACGCACGCGAAGGTGAGGACCCGGAACAGGTCCAGCTGATACAGGTAGGGTCGGCGAGGGCCGGTTCGTTCATCCGCCCTCCGGGCGGCCGGTTCGATGATCCGAGGTGCCGCGTCGATGGCGGTCGCAGTGGGTGGCATGGGGATCCTCACGTCGGCCTTTACCAAATCCAGCGTCATCAATGACCCTGTGAATCAGCTCAGTGCTTCCTCCGGACCCTCGCAGAACCACCACAACGATTGTGTGAAGGTGGACCTAAAGGTGTTGGCGCAGGGGCGAGGGTCTGGCGAGAATGCCTGCCATGCTGGGATCCGCCGGGATACGTTTCCGGCCCGATATCGAGGGTCTACGGGCGGTCGCGGTGCTGGCGGTCGTGCTGTTCCACGCGGGTCTACCGGGGATCAGCGGCGGATTCGCCGGTGTCGACGTCTTCTTCGTGATCTCCGGATACCTCATCACCGGGACGCTGTGGCGACAGGTGGCCGACGACGGGACTATCGGGCTCGCGCGGTTCTACGGCGCCCGGGCCCGGCGGCTGCTGCCCGCGGCCGGAATCGTCCTGGTGACCACCGCAGTCGCCGCGGCCGCGCTGCTGCCGCCGCTGCAGGCGCGCACCGTCCTCGGCGACGGGATCGCCAGTGCCCTGTATGTCGGCAACTATCGGCTCGCCCTGCAGGGCACCGACTATCTCAATGCCGGGGCTCCGCCGTCGCCGTTCCAGCATTACTGGTCGCTCGGTGTGGAGGAACAGTTCTATCTGCTGTGGCCCGCGCTGATCATCGCCACCGCCGTGGTCGTCCGGCTCGTGCGCCGACCGGGCGCGCGACCCTCCCCGATCCCGTATCTCGTCGTCCTCACGGCGATCGCGGGGATCTCGTTCGCGCTCTCGCTGCGGTGGACGCAGACGCTGCCGCCGTGGGCGTTCTTCGGATTGCCCACGCGGGCCTGGGAATTGGCGCTCGGCGGCATGGTGGCCCTGTCGGCCGGGCTCTGGCGCAGGCTGCCGGCGTCGCTGTCCGGCGTCCTCGGCTGGGCCGGGCTGGGTCTGATCGTCTGCGCGTACCTGCTGCTGGGCGCGCGGACCCCCTATCCGGGCACGGCCGCCCTGCTGCCCGTGCTGGGCGCCGCGCTGATCATCGTCGCCGGGTGCGCGCCGTCGCCTTCCGGTGTCGGTCGCGCGCTGTCGCTGCCGCCGATGCGGGCGATCGGTCGCCTGTCCTATTCGTGGTATCTGTGGCATTGGCCGGTACTGATCCTGGCCCCGCGGATGCTGGGCCATCCGCTCGGAACGGTCGGCGCGGCGGGTGCGGTACTGATGTCCGGCGGCCTGGCCATGCTGACCCTGCAGCTGGTGGAGAATCCGGTTCGTTTCGCCGCCTCGCTGCGGCGTTCGGCGGGCCGCAGCCTGGCGCTCGGCGGCGGGTTCAGCATGGCCGCCTCGGCTGTGGCGCTGGCGCTGCTGGTGGTCGTGCCCGTGCCGGTCGGGCACGGGGAGGCGGTCGAGGCGTTGACCGTCCGGGCGGCGCCGGCCGCGGTCGCCGCTCCCGCCGACGATACGGTCACCCAGCTCACCGCGCAGGTGCAGGCCTCGATCGCCGCGTCGGCCCGAACATCGTCCGTCCCTTCCAATCTCACCCCCTCGCTCGCCGACGCACCGGGCGACAAGGCCGACGTGTTCGTCAACGGCTGCGTGCGTTCCTGGCGCGAGCTCGGTCAGCCCCAGTGTGTTTCGGGCGATCCCGACTCCCCCACCACGGTCGCCCTGGTCGGCGATTCCCATGCCGCCATGTGGAGTCCGGCATTCGATCGGATTGCCGGGCAACAGCATTGGCGGCTGGAGACGATGAGCAAGGTCACCTGCCCGCTGATGGATCTGCCGATCACCAGCCCGTATCTGGGTCGCGAGTACACCGAATGCGAGCAGTGGCGCGGAGTGGTCCTGGACCGGCTGCAGGCCGAACATCCGCGACTGATCGTGCTGAGCATGTCGCGGC
Organism: Nocardia sp. NPDC051570; assembly: GCF_044454005.1. Lineage (NCBI taxonomy): Bacteria > Bacillati > Actinomycetota > Actinomycetes > Mycobacteriales > Nocardiaceae > Nocardia > Nocardia sp. NPDC051570. Next base: position 679,276 of record NZ_JBITDI010000001.1, read on the forward strand.
GCTACGGCGGCGACTTCGGCTTCGTCTCCTACGATCAGGCCTGGATCGACAGCCTCGGGCGCCTGGTCGGGCGGTTGCGCGCGACCGGGGCGAGCGTCCTGGTGCTGGGCCCGATTCCGGATCCGCACACCACCGTGCCGACCTGCCTGTCGGGCCATCTCGACGACGCCCTGGCCTGCGCGCCGACGCGCGCCGACGCGGTCGACGATCCCGGTATCGCGGCCGAGGCCGCGGCGACCCGGGCCGCGGGCGGGCAGTACGACGATCTCACCGCCCTGTTCTGCACCGCCGATCGCTGTCCGCTGATCAACCGCAAGGATCTGATCTACCGCGACGACAACCACCTCACGGTCACCTACGCGCGGACGCTCGCGCCGGTGGTCGAGGCCTTGGCGGAGCGCGCGCTACCCCACCCCTAGATCGCGCGCGGTGTCCCGGATTCATTCCGGACGGAGTTGATGAAACGTTCAACTAACGATCCGTCGGCATCGTAAACTCATGTCTTTCAGTTTCTTTTCCCGACCCCTCGGCGGTGATCCAATGCACGACGAATCGCTCGGAGAGCTCCTCGACTACCTCATCATCGGTGCCGGCCCGGGTGGGCTGCAGCTCGGACAGTTGCTGCAGGAGGCTGGGCATTCGTATCGGATTCTCGAAGCCGGCGACGGGCCGGGCGAGTTCTTCCGGACCTATCCCCGGCATCGGCAGCTGATCTCGATCAACAAGAGACATACCGGGACCAGCGATCCGGAGCTGAATCTGCGGATGGACTGGAATTCGCTGCTGTCGCCCGATCCCCGGATGTTGTTCACCCGCTACAGCGCGGAGTACTTTCCCGATGCCGATGTCATGGTGCGCTATCTGGCGGACTTCGCGCAGGCGTACGGGCTGACGATCTCCTATCGCACGAGGGTGGTTCGGATCGCCCGGGACGCAACCGGTTTCGTCGTCACCGATCAGGCCGGACGCGAGCATCGGGCCCGGCGGCTGGTGATGGCGACGGGGGTGAGCGCGGCCAACGTTGCGCGGATCCCGGGCATCGAGACCGCCGAACCGTACGCCACGGTCCCGGTCGATCCCGACGGCTTCATCGATCAGCGGGTGTTGATCATCGGAAAGGGCAACTCCGCGTTCGAGACCGCCGATAACCTGGTCGCCACCGCCGCGGTGATCCATGTGGTCGGCCGCAGCGCGATCCGGCTGGCCTGGAAGACCCATTACGTCGGTCATCTGCGCGCGGTGAACAACAACTTCCTCGACACCTATCAGCTCAAATCGCAGAATGCGGTGCTCGACGGCGATGTGCGCTCGATCGAGCGCGACGGCGACGGCTATCTGGTGGACGTCAGCTTCTCCCGGGCCGACGAGGTGGTCAAGCGGCTGCGCTACGACCGGGTGATCGTCTGTACCGGATTCCGTTTCGATGCTTCGGTTTTCGATCCGGATGCCCGGCCACAGCTGGTCATCGACGACCGATTCGCCGAGCTGACATCCGCGTACGAATCGGTGAACGTGCCGGGGATGTACTTCGCGGGAACGCTGATGCAGCAACGTGATTTCAAGAAGTCCACCGGCGGCTTCATCCACGGCTTCCGCTATGCGGTGCGGGCCCTGAGCCGCATTCTCGATGAGCGCCACCACGATCGGCCGTGGCCGCGGCGACCGGTCGAGTCCACCGCCGACGCGCTCGCCGATGCGGTGATCGCGCGGGTCAACCGCAGTTCGGCGCTGTGGCAGCAGTTCGGCGTCCTCGGCGATGTGCTGCTGATACCGCCGCACGGCCCGGCGCAATACCTCGAGGAGGTGCCGATCGATTACGCGCGCGACAACGGTGACGGCAGTGACTACTTCACCGTCACGCTGGAGTACGGGCCCGACCACGACAAGGTCGATCCGTTCGACATCTCGGTGCGCCGGGTCGCGCAGAACGCACCCGAGCAGGCGATCGACGCGGCGTATCTGCATCCGGTGATCCGCCATTGGCGCGACGGCCGGCTGCGCGACACCCACCACATGGCGGAGAACCTGGAAAACGAATGGGACGACCCGCGGGCGCACCGGGCCCCGCTGACCGGGTTCTTCGCCCGGGCGCGGGCCGCGGCGAGCGTCGGCACGGGACGGTGAGTCCCGCATGCCCGATCCGCGAAATCTGGTGAATCTGGCGGAGATCGAGGCCGCGGGCCGGGCCGCGCTGGATCCGGTGTACGTCGACTACATCGCCGGCGCCGCCCGCGACGAGATCACCGCGCGCGCGAACGAGACGGCATTCGCGCGGCTACAACTGCTGCCCCGCATGCTGCGCGGCGGCGGCAAACCACAGCTCGATGTGACCCTGCTCGGCAGCCGGGCGAGCATGCCGATCCTGGTGTCACCCACCGCATTCCACAAGCTGGTGGATCCCGACGGTGAGCTCGCCACCGCGCGGGCGGTCGCGGCCGCCGATACGATCATGATCGTCGCGATGGCGGCGACGGTGGCGGTCGAGGAGATCGCCGCTGCGGCGCGCGCGGCGACCGGCGGCCATGCGTCGCTGTGGTTCCAGCTCTACATCCAGCCCGATCTCGAACTCACCGAGCGCCTGGTCCGGCGCGCCACGGCCGCCGGATGCGAGGCGCTCGTGGTCACCGTGGACTCTCCGGCCCGGGGCGCCAACGAACGCAACCGCCGCAACGGTTTCACCGATCTGCCGGACGGGCTGGCGTGTGAGAATCTGCGCGATCCGCGCGACGGGGAATCCGGTCGCGTCCGGCAGATCGTGATGTCACCGGAGATCTCGTGGTCGCATATCGAATGGCTGCGCGGCATCACCTCGCTGCCCATCCTGCTCAAGGGACTGCTGCATCCCGAGGATGTGCGCGCGGCCGTGCGGAACGGCGTCGACGGCCTGGTGCTGTCCAATCATGGTGGGCGGCAACTGGATACCGTGCCCTCGACCATCGAGTTGCTCCCGGAGGTGGTCGCCGCCGTGGCCGGGCGCGTCCCGATCCTGCTCGACGGCGGGGTGCGCCGCGGCACCGATGTGGTGAAGGCGCTGGCGCTGGGCGCATCCGCGGTCGGCATCGGGCGTCCCGTGCTGTGGGGTCTGGCCTGTGCCGGTGAGGCGGGTGTGCACCACGTGCTCGAGCTGCTGCGCGAGGAGTTCGAGCATGCGCTGACCCTGTGTGGCGGTACGAGTCTGCGCGATCTGACGCCCGATCTGGTGCGCGGGGCGTCGCGATGAGCAGGTGGTGGCGCGCGGCCGTGGCGCTGCCGGTGGCCGCCAGCCTGCCGTACTGGCTGCCCGCCTCGGTGATCGCGTTGCGGGTGCGGATCTTCGACCTGGTCAACGGCGATACCGGCCTGCCGACGCCGAGCGATCGGTTGCCGATCGGCGAATTCAGGTATCTGTACGGACATCCCGCGGCGAACGGCCGCAGCGCGGGCGCCGCGCTGTCGGATCTGTTCTGGTACTGGCTGTCTCCGGGCGCGCAGGTACATCAGGAACATCTGGAACCCGGGCCGCGCTACGACGATGTCGCCAAGACCACCCGGCGGCTGCTGGCCCGGCTCGACCGGCCCGCCTGGGCCGAGCTGGTCGCGCGCTGCACCCATCGGATCGCCGACGAACTCGACGCGGGCGGGCGGCGGGTCCGCTGGGTTCGCCTGCGCGATGTGATGATGCCGATCTGGGCCGAGGTGTACTACGAGCTCGTCTTCGGCGAGCCCTGTCCCCGCGCGGCCCGGGATCTGATCACGGGCAATGCCGACGATGTGGTGAGCTCGCTGAAATGCACTCGGCTGCGGCATATGCGCCGCCGGAACCGGCTGACCGCGTATCTGCGCGATCGGATCGCCACGAATCCGCCGCCCGAACGGCTGCCGGGCACGCTGTCGCCGGATGAGCAGGCGTACTACCTGCAGGGCACCTTCTTCAACACCGCGGTGGTGCAGATGTCGGAGGCGATGGCGCATCTGCTGTTGGCCATCGCCACTCACCCGGCCGTCCAGGATCGACTGACCGCCGATCCGTTCGACGACGCCTACCTCGATCGCGTCATCGACGAAACCCTCTGGCAGTACCCACTTTTCGGAATCGCTCATCGAATCACCACGGCGGAGATCCCGGGGGGTGAGGACCGTGCCGCGGTCCCGGCCGGTTCGGTGTTGCTGTTCGACTACACCCGCTATCAGCAGGGCGACGGACGGTTCGATCCGGATCGGTGGCTCGATCCGCACACCCGTCCGCAGCACTACATTCCGTTCGGAATCCCCGCCAATCGCCCCTGCCCGGCGCGCGGATTCGCGTCGATGACGATGCGGGTCTGCGCCCGGGAGATGCTGCGCCGCTATCGCATCGACTCCTCCGTCGCACACACCCGGTCGCTGCCGAACCGGGGCCCGTGCGTATTCACCTCGCGCCCGGCGACGCGCCCGGCCACGGCCGCGCTGAGGCTGCTGCGCTGGCGGGACCGCTGGGAGGCGGTGCCGCGCAGTGTGATCCAGCTCGTGCTCGGGAGCTGGATGGTCCTGGACGCGCGGCGGCTGCGACTGTGCACGAACTACTTCGCCGGGCGAGAGGTGGATGCGCGATGAGCGCGAGCCAGCTCGCACCGGTGTTCTTCGCCGCGGCCGTGGTGATCCTGTTGACCTGTCGCAGTGTCTCGTTCGTCTTCACGCGGCTGGGTCAGCCCGCGGTGGTCGGTGAGATGATCGCGGGGGTGCTGCTCGGGCCATCGGTCTTCGGACTGCTCGCGCCCGGGCTGTCGAATCGGCTGTTTCCCGCGGAGCTGCGCCCGGTGCTCTACGTCGTGGGCCAGATCGGGTTGGCGGCGTTGATGTTTCACGCCGGATACGAGTTCCGCCGGCATGCCGGGCGCGGGCTCGTGGGCAGCGCGTTGGCGATCTCGGCGGCCGGGGTGCTGGTTCCACTGCTGGGCGGTGTTCTGCTGACTCTGGGCGCCGCCGGGCGGGTGGATCTCTTCGTCCCGGGCGTTCCGGTCGCGGTGACGGCCGCATTCGTCGCCGTGGCGCTCGCCATCACAGCCTTCCCGATGTTGGCCAGGATCATTACCGAACGCGGCATGTCGGGCACTCGGCACGGCTCGCTGTCGCTGGCCGCCGGGGCCACCGACGATGTGGTCGCGTGGGTTCTGCTCGCGGGCGTGCTCAGTGTGGCCGCGGGACGCGTCCGGCCGATCCTGCTGGCCGTCGGCGGCGGCGTGGTCTTCGTCCTCGTCGTGGTGTTCGTGGTGCGCCGCCTGTTGGCCTGGTATCTGGCGCGACCCGGCGCGTCGGCCGAATCGCGTCTGCTCGTGACGATCACGGTGTTGTTCGCCGGAGCGTGGTTCACCGATGCGATCGGGCTGTATTCGGTGTTCGGCGCGTTCTGCGTCGGAATGGCCATGCCGCCGGGCGAATCCGCCGATCAGGTGGTACACAGCACGCACGGCGTGACCCGGATCCTGTTCCTGCCCATGTTCTTCACCTATTCGGGCCTGCAGACCCGCTTCGATCTGTTCGCCCAACCGGCCGTGCTGATATTCGGCGTCGCCGCGGTCGGTGTGGCCGTGGTCGGCAAGTTCGGCGGCTGCTGGCTCGCCGCCCGCCTGCGCGGCGAGCCCAATGCGACAGCGCTGCGGATCGGCGCACTCATGAACGCCCGCGGCCTGATGCAGCTCATCGCGCTCAATATCGGCCTGCAGGCCGGTATCGTCTCGGGCCAGTTGTTCGCCGCCCTCGTGCTGGTGGCGCTGGTGACCACGACGATGACCGCGCCGATCCTGAGTTGGCTGGACCGCCGGGATATCGACGCCGAGGTGCTCAGGACTTCTCGGCCAGCACGCACCGCTCGATCCGCGTGACCCGCCCCGGCCGGTGGGCCGGGTCGAGATAACGGGTTCGGCAGGCATCGGCGTCGAGTTGTTCGCGTTCGCGCCAGCCGTATTCGGCCAGCAGCGGCGCGACCGCCTCGGGTGCGAGACCGAACAGCCAGATCTTGCCCTCCCCGACGAAGCGGCGATGGAAGCCGTCCATACCGTCGAGGGCGGTGCCGTCCAGGAAATCGCTGAGCACGTAGGTGAAGCCCAGCCTGCTGCCTGGTGCGGCATCGGCGAGGGCGGACAGGGTTGCGCGGACCGCACTTTCGGTGAGGTACTGGGTGACGCCCTCCCAGACGAAGACGGTCCGCAGGTCGGTGCGGTAGCCGTACTGCGTCAGAACCGTTGCCAGATCATCGGTTTCGAAGTCGATCGGCACCAGGGTCACATGGTCGGGCACCGCCATGCGCGCCCGTTTGGCGGCGATGTTGACCGGTTGATCGACCTCCAGCACCGGCACACCGCCGCCCAATCGGTAACCGCGGGTGTCGAATCCGGCGCCGAGGACGACCACCATCTCGAACCCCTCGGCGACGGCCGCGGTCACCATATCGTCGAGATAGCGCTTACGGCAGACCATCCAGAGCAGCACTCGTGGATCCATGGCTCGCCCCAGCGCCGCCAGCACCGCTCGCCGCGCCGGCGCCCAGCGCGTGGCGGCGACGGTCCACCGGACCGGGGGCGGCAGCATCCGAATCGCCAGATCGTCGGTGAACAGCCGCTGTTCGCGCGGAAGGTTCCGCTCGATCGCGGCGACCGCCATCGGTCCCACCGCAGTATCCGAGGCCCGGACCGCCATCTCGATCTCCTCCCCACGAATGCAATCGCCTCACCATAACCCGCCGGCGATCAGCACTCGATGACATTGACGGCGAGTCCGCCGCGGCTGGTCTCCTTGTACTTATCGCTCATATCCGCGCCGGTCGCGCGCATGGTCTTGATCGCCTTGTCGAGGGATACCACGTGGATGCCGTTGCCGCGCAGGGCGATCCGGGCGGCGTTGATCGCCTGCACGGCCGCCACGGCATTGCGTTCGATGCACGGGATCTGCACCAGGCCGCCGATCGGATCGCAGGTCAGGCCGAGATGGTGCTCGAGTCCGATCTCGGCGGCGTTCTCCACCTGCTGCGGGGTGCCGCCGAGCACCTCGGTCAGGCCCGCGGCGGCCATGGCGCACGCCGAGCCGACCTCACCCTGGCAGCCGACCTCGGCCCCGGAGATCGAACCGGTCTCCTTGAGCACCACGCCGATCGCGCCCGCGGTGAGCAGGAAACGAACCGTGCCCGCATCGTCGGCACCGGGTACGAAGTGGCGGTAATAGTGCAGGACGGCGGGCAGGATTCCGGCCGCGCCGTTGGTGGGCGCGGTGACGACCCGCCCGCCCGCGGCGTTCTCCTCGTTGACCGCCATCGCGTACAGGCTCACCCAGTCCATCGCGACCAGCGGATCGCCGGGCTGTTCACCGATCAGCTTGTCGTACAGCGTTTTCGCGCGACGCGGCACGAACAGCCCGCCGGGCAGCACGCCGTCGCGCTCGCAGCCGCGGCGCACACAGTCTGCCATCACCTGCCAGATCCGCAGCAGTCCCGCATCGATCTCGGCGTCGCCGCGTCCCACCCGCTCGTTGGCGCGCATCACCGCGCTCATCGACAGATCGTTCTCGCGGCAGTGGGCGAGCAGATCGTCGGCGGTGCGGAACGGATACGGGACGATGCGGGCGGCCGTGCTCGCGGGCGCGGCGGACTCGTCGTGCACGAAGCCGCCGCCGACGGAGTAGTAGACGCGTTCGGCCAGTACGACATTCGCGTCGTCGTAGGCGCGAAACCGCATGCCGTTCGGATGTCCGGGTAGCGATTCGCGACCGTTGAGCACCAGATCGGTCGTCTCGTCGAAGGCGATCTCGACTCCGCCCGGCAACCGCAGGCGGCGCTGCGATCGCACGGCCTCGACCATATCCGGTGCGGCATCGGTGTCGACGGTCTCCGGGCGCGCGCCGCACAGTCCGAGGATCACCGCCTGATCACTGCCGTGCCCGCGCCCGGTCGCGCCGAGGGATCCGAACAGTTCGGCGCCGATCCGCACCGCGCGGCTCGAATGACCCTCGGCGGCCAGGGATTCGGCGAACATCAACGCCGCGCGCATCGGCCCGACGGTATGCGAGCTCGACGGCCCGATGCCGATGCTGAACATGTCGAACACGCTCAGGGTCATCTGCGTGACACCGCTCTCAGGCACCGGTCAGCACCGCATAGGCCGCGGCGTCGAGCAGGTCGCCGGTCTCCTCGACGCGGACCCGGAACAGCCAGCCCGTGCCGTAGGGGTCGGTGTTGACGAGTTCGGGTTCCTCCACGACGACGTCGTTCACCTCGACGACCTCACCCGATACCGGGGCATACAGATCGCTGACCGATTTGGTGGATTCGATCTCACCGCAGGTCTCCCCGCGCACGACGCGGTCGCCGACCGAGGGCAGCTGGACGAAGACGATATCGCCGAGCGAGGAGGCGGCGAATCCGGTCACCCCGACGGTCGCGACATCGCCGTCGGTATCGAGCCACTCGTGTTCTTCGGTGTACTGCAGATGTTCGGGAAAGCTCATGGCGGACAAGGCCTTTCAGGGACGGGAATAGAACGGAAGGGAGGCGACCTCGACCGGTTCGCGGCGGCCGCGGATATCGACGGTCAGCGCGGTGCCCGGCTCGGCGTACTTCGCGGTCACCATCGCCATCGCGATGGGCCTGCCCAGCGTGGGCGATAACGCGCCGCTGGTGACGATGCCGACCTCGGCGTCACCGTCGAAGACGGCGTAACCGTGCCGTCCCGCGCGGCGGCCGTCGCCGACCAATCCGACGAGTATCCGATCGGCTCCGGCCTGCTGCCGGGCGGCGAGCGCCTTACGTCCCACGAACGCGCCGGGCTTGTCGAACTTCACCACCCGCCCCAGACCGACCTCGAACGGTGCGATGCCGACATGGAGTTCGTTGCCGTACAACGGCATTCCGGCCTCGAGTCGCAGCGTGTCCCGGCAGGCCAGACCGGCGGGCCGCAGTCCGTGCGGCTGCCCGGCCTCGACGAGGGCGCCCCAGATGCCGGCGGCGCGATCCGGCGGGCAGTACACCTCGAATCCGTCCTCGCCGGTGTATCCGGTGCGGGCCAGCAGCACGTCGGTATCGGCCACGCGGGCGGCCGTGCTCGCGTAGTACTTCAACCCCGCGAGATCGGCCTCCGCGACCGCGCCGACGATGGCGGCCGAGCGGGGGCCCTGCACCGCGATCAGCGCGAATTCCGTTGTGCGGTCGGTCACCTCGGCGGCGAAGCCGTGCGCCCGATCGCGCAGCAGCACGTAGATCACCTGTGCGTTGGCGGCATTGGCCACCACCAGGAATCGGTCCGCGGCGAGCCGGTACACCACCAGATCGTCGAGGATGCCGCCGTTGTCGTGACACATCATCGTGTAGCGGGCGCGCCCCACCGGCACCGCGGACAGGTGACCCACCAGCGCGAAGTCCAGCATGCGGGCGGCCTCCGGCCCGGACACCTCGATCTCGCCCATATGGGACAGATCGAAGATGCCCGCCGCCTCACGCACCGCCCGATGCTCGGCCAGCTCACCGGTGTAGCGCACCGGCATCCGCCATCCGCCGAAGTCGATGAACGAGGCGCCCGCCGCGGTATGAACGGCATCCAATGGCGACAGCGTGCTCACTGCCGACCTCCTTCGATAAGGAGGGCAACGCGCACAACGCCGAATTCGACAGTCATGGGAAGTCCTCGAGTCGACCGGGCTGCCGCCCAGTAACGGAACTCCCCCTCTGTCATGGGACCTGAGAGCTTCACCGCATGAAAGCGATTTGCACCGTGGGTGAGGCGCTCGGCGCGCCTACTTTTCAGAGTGGCCTGATCGAAGCGGTACCTGTACCTGAGAGATTCCGGGGAGGTTGCTCCTTCGGCGCCCCGTGACCGGGGGCTCTCCCGCTCCAATTCGTCGCGGCCCGATATTCGATTGTGTCGCACAGCATAGGCGACGATCGGACTACCGGCACATCGGGTGCTACCGCGGCGGGGCCAGGCGCTGGCTGAACAGGACCGTTCCGGACGCGTCGCAGAGGTTGACCGTCAGTTCGCGCGAGGTGCCGTCGATCTGTACCTCGCCGAAGTGCTGGAACGCGCCGTCCAGGGGTGAGGTGTTCTGCGTAGGGGGTGCGTGGACGAAGACCGCCTCGGGGCCGAAGGTCGCGTCGAGGGCGTTCGGACCGAAGGCGCCGGCGTGCAGCGGGCCGGAGACGAATTCCCAGAACTCGTCGAAATCGGTGAAGGAGGCGCGGTCGGGGGAATACCAATGTGCGGCGCTGTAGTGCACGTCGGCGGTCAGCCACACCATGCCGGTCACGCGATTGGCCTTCGCGGCCGAAAGTACCTGGGCGATTTCGGATTCGCGGCCTGAGGGGGCGCCGGGATCGCCGTTGGCGGGGCCCTCGAAGGCGGTCTTGCCGTCCGGGACCACCAGGCCCAGCGGGAGATCGTTGGCGATGATCTTCCAGGTGGCGCGCGAATCCCGCAGGCCATCGATCAGCCAGCGGGTCTGGACCGGGCCGAAGATCCGGCCGTCTGGTGCGGTGTTGGCGCCGTTGGTGTCCTTGTAGGTGCGCATATCGAGGACGAAGATGTCCAGCAGCGGGCCGTACGAGATCTTGCGGTACAGCCGGCCGTCGGCGGCCTCCTGCGGATCCAGCGGCATCCATTCGTGGAACGCCCGCCAGGACCGGGTGGCCAGGACATCCATATCGCGCACGGAGTAGCCCTTCTCCGCGGCGACCGTTCCGCCCGGGGACCAGTTGTTGGTCGTCTCGTGGTCGTCCCACTGAACCAGTTGCGCTACAGCGGCATTGAAGCGGCGGTAGTTCTCGTCGCCGAGATTGTAGGCGTACTGCCCGCGGAACTGTTCCAGCGTTTCCGCCGGCGCGTTCTTCGCCTCGCTGACGATATTGCGCCAGATCCGCCCGTCGGGCAGGGTCACCGACTCCTGCAGCGGATTGTCCGCGTAGATGGCGTCGCCGGAATGCAGGAACAGATGCGGGTCGCGCGCGGCCATGGTCGAGAAGATCCGCATACCGCCCAGATCCGGATTGCGGCCGAAGCCTTGGCCCGCCACATCGCCGGACCAGTGCAGCCGGATATCCGACGCCGCGGTGGGCGCGGTACGGAAGACGCCGGTCGACGGTTCGGAGGTGGCGCCGTCCTCGCCCTCCAATGTCACCCGGTAGTGCACCACCTGCCCCGCGGGCAGCCCGGCGAGGCGCATGCGGCCGGTGCCGTCGGAATCGGGGGTGAGCAGCGGGCCGGTGAATCGCCGTGCGTCGGTGAACGATTCGGTGGCCGCCGTCTCCACGATCAACCGGGCCGGCAGATCCGAGCGGGCCCAGATCAGCGCGCCGTCGCTGCGCGGATCGCCGACGGCGAGGCCGTGGGTGAGGTTCGGCCGCGTGCGCACCAGGGCGGGCCCGCCGTTCGAACAGGCGGCCAGCACGGGTGCGGCGACCAGGCCGAGGGCGGAGGTGCGCAGCAGCGTGCGCCGGGAAACACCGAGATCAGGACCGAACATGGCCTCACCCTGGCGCAGCGAACCCAACGAAATGTGAACACCCAGGGAACAAAACGGACATATAGGACTAGCGGAAGGCCGGCTTCAGATCGTATCGGGCGAGCACCCGCTGCACCAGATCGGCCAGCTGGTCGGCGTTCTCGAGAGCGGGTGGATGAAATCCGTTGATCCGCACCGTGATATCGCCCGCGCATTCGAAGAACACGCCGTGCAGGATGCCGCCGCGGGCGGCCAGTAGCGCACGCGAGTTCAGGCCCTGATTGATCAGTCCGAGTGTGATCGACGCCGCCGGGCTGCCGTCGATCTCGAGGATCGCGGGGTCGAGCGTGCCGAGATTGGAGCACACCGTGCGGGTCGCGTCGGTGGCGGCCTGCCGCGCGAGCACGCCGTACAGACCGGACGGCAGCGCCACCGCCATCGAAATCACCGGCGGCACAACCTGTTCCGCGGCCAGTTTCGTCTTCATGAGCGCGCGCAGCGGGGCCAGATCGGTCGGCGCGTCGGCCACCTCGAACTCGATCGCGCCGAGGGCGTTGGCGCGTTCGTCGCCGTCGGTGCGGGTGCTGACCGGCATCATCATGCGGGCCCGCCCCTGTTCGTCGACGCGGCCCGACTCGCCGGCGATCTCGGCCATCAGCGCGACCGCGAGTGTGGTGACGGTGCCGCCCCGGGCTTGCGCGGCCGCCCGCCACAGCTCCGCCGGAATCGTCGCGTCGACGGTCGGCACGCGGAAATCGCGATCGCTCCCGGAATCGGTCCGGACCTCCGCCCGCCGGGCCGCAGCGAGCCGCACACCCAGAACAACGGCCCCGAGCGTCGGCACCAGCCGTTTCGCGGCGGCGCCGAGATCACTGAACAGTTGCCGCATCGGGCCGAATTCGTCACCGCGACAGTCGAGTTCGATCTGCTCGTCGGCAACCGCCGCCGTGATCGCGGCGCAGAACGCGCGGCCGTCCGCGATGGTGTGCGAGGACAGCAGCGATACCGCGCTCCCGCCGTCGTCGAGGTCGACCACCGCCAAACGCCAGGCCGGACCGCCGTAGGTGCGCAGCTCCGCCCGGGCCTGTTGCGCGATCCACTCCCCCAGCTCCGCGCGCGGAATCGGTGCGGACGCCACCTCGATCGGACCGAACTCGGCTCGCGCGCTCCACCGGTCGCCCGCGGCGGGGATCAGCGCGGGCGCCACTACCCGCCCCAGCGTGCCGCGCCGCAGAGCCGCATGGAAGTCCGTCAGCCTGGCCATATCCACGGCCCGGTCGTAACGCCACACCGCCTGGATCGCCAGGGCCCCACCCAGCGCGGAATGTCCACGCGCACTGACACAGTCGATGTCGTCCAGGCGGTACAACACGTATTCTCCTCGAACTCGCTGTCGCGGAGACAATACGGGCTGCCCACCCCGAACGGGCCCTGAACGCAAGAAACCCGCGCCGTCGGCGCGGGTTTCTTCGTCGTCTGCCTCTTAGATGGCGCGAACCTTCTGGGCCTGCGGACCCTTCTGGCCCTGGCCGATCTCGAACTCGACTCGCTGGCCCTCGTCCAGAGACTTGAAGCCGGAGCCGGCAATCTCGGAGTAGTGGACGAAAACGTCGGGACCGCCACCGTCTTGCGCGATGAACCCGAAGCCCTTTTCGCCGTTAAACCACTTCACGCTGCCTTGCGTCATTATTATTTGTTACTTTCCTGTCGTGAGTCGAGCGATCACTTCAACAACCCGTACTCGTCCACACAGTCTGCCACATTTCTTGCCGTCCGTCTAAAACGTGCTGCAGCACACACTCTCCCGTGGCCCGCCGCCGCGCTGATGATTACTCCATACCCGCAGGTCGGGCCGCGTACCGCCGGAGACATTTGGTGTAAATGCTCCGATTGGGAGGCCTTGTTGGTTCAGTTGCCCAGCGAACGGAAGCGGCGCATGGACAACGGGACAAATACCGTGACCATCAGTAGCGGCCAGAGCATCGACAGTGCGATCGAGTGGTGTGCGGGCCATGAGTGTCCGGACCGGCCGGGGTTGCCACAGAGTTCCCGCACCGCGGACGCGGTCGCCGACAGCGGGTTCCAGTCGGCGATCATGCCGAGCCATCCGGGCATGGTGGCGGGATCGATGAATGCGTTGGACACGAACAGCAGCGGCCATACGAGTATTTGTACGGCGACGACGGATTCGGGGCCCTTGGCCACGAGCCCGAGATAGATTCCGGCCCACAGCAGCGAGAATCGAAGCAGTAACAGCAGGGCCGCGGCGGCCACGGCATCGGCGAGTCCGTACTGCCAGCGCCAACCGAGGAGCAGCCCGGTTCCGGTGACGATCGCCAATCCGATCACCGAGTTCAGCATGTCGGCGGCGCACCGCCCGGCGACGACGGCGGCGTCGTTGATGGGCAGGGATCGGAACCGATCGGTGACACCTCGTGCGGCGTCGGTGGCGACGGCGGTCATGGTCGATTCGAGACCGAACAGCATGGTCATCGCGAACATACCGGGCATCAGGTATTCGTGATAGCTGCCGCCGCCGGGGGTTTGGATGGCTCCGCCGAGCAGGGCGCCGAACAGCAGGATCACCAGGATCGGGAACAGCCAGCCGACCACCACGGGTCCCGGCCGGTTGCGCCAATGCAGCAGATCTCGCCGGGTGAGAGTCGAGATGTCGTGGACGATCATGCGGGGACCTTTCCGTGCAGGGTGAGTTCGATGAAGACCTCGTCGAGCGAGGGCCTGCGCACGCTGATATCCAGCGGCGCGATACCGCGGTCGCGCAGGGCGGCGGCGATCGTCACGACGGCGGTGGCGCGGTCGGCGACCGGGATGCGGATCACCCGGGCCTGCGCATCGGTGGTGATCTCACCGCAGCTGACCGGCCGGGCCAGGGCCTCGACCCGCCCGAGGTCGGCGGGATCGGCGAGAACCAGCTCCAGCCGATCGGTTCCGATGCGAGCCTTGAGTTCGGCGGGGCTGCCCTCGGCGATGACTCGGCCGTGCGCGAGCAGCACGATCCGATCCGCGAGCCGGTCGGCCTCCTCCAGATACTGGGTCGTGAGCAGCACGGTCGTGCCCGCGGCGGCCAGCTCCTCGATCGCCGACCAGACCCGCAGGCGCGCAACGGGATCCAGGCCCGTGGTCGGCTCGTCGACGAAAAGCACCGGCGGCGAGACGATCAGGCTCGCCGCCAGGTCCAGCCGACGCCGCATCCCGCCGGAGTACTTGCCGACCGGCCGTTTTCCGGCGTCGGTCAGATCGAATCGCTCGAGCAGCTTTTCCGCACGGCGCGCGGCGGCCTGGGGCGCGAGCCCGTTGAGGCGGCCGAACATGTCCAGATTCTGTCTGCCCGAGAGCACCTCATCGACCGCGGCGTGCTGACCGACGAGCCCGATGCGCTCCCGCACCCGGCGCGGTTCGCGGACCACATCGCACCCCGCGACACGGGCGCTGCCCGAATCGGGACGCAGCAGTGTCGACAGGATCCGCACGGTCGTGGTCTTGCCCGCACCGTTGGGTCCGAGCAGTCCGCAGACCGTCCCCGCCGGTACTCGGAGGTCGATGCCGTCCAGCCCGGAGCCGTCCTCGGCCCCTCGATAGGTCTTACGCAGCTCATTGGTCTCGATCGCAGGATCCATCCCTCACCCCTTCTGAAACAGTACGATGTACCGTACGCAGTACGGTACATGAAGAAGCGGAGTCGCGCAGCGGGAAGGGAGAATGTCGGCCGTGGCAGCCTCGAACAACGCCGATCCGGCACGCACGATCGCCCTGCTGTGGGGCTTACATCCGAAACCGGGCCGTAAGGGTCTGACGGTCGGCACGATCGTCACCGCGGGCATCGATCTCGCCGATACGGAAGGCCTCGACGCGGTCACCATGCGCCGGGTCGCCGAGCGCCTGGGGGTCGGCGCGATGTCGCTGTATACCCATGTCCCCGGCAAGAACGATCTGGTGGACCTCATGTACGACGCCGTGCTGGCCGACCTCTACCGCGATCCCGCCGAACCCGCCGCGGCGCCCGGCGGCTGGCGTGCGGCGATGACGCTGATCGCCCAACGGAATTGGGATCTGTACCGCCGCCATCCCTGGCTGCTCGACCTCGTCGGCACCAGGACGGTCGGCCCGCACACCATCACCAAATACGAGGCCGAACTGCGTCCCCTCGACGGCCTGGGCCTCACCGATGTGGAGATGGACTCGATCCTGACCCTGATGCTGACCCACGTCCAAGGCACCGCCCGATTATCTTCCGGCACAACACGACTCAGCGCCGAGTCCGGCCTCACGGATCCGCAGTGGTGGCAGATCACCGGCCCGATCCTGGCTCGGCTGATCGATCCGACGCGATTCCCCGTGGCATCCCGGGTCGGGACGGCGGCCGGTACCGCCTACGACGCCACCGTCGATCCCGCGCACGCGCTGCGCTTCGGCCTCGATCGCATTCTCGACGGGATCGCCCCTCTCATCGACCAACGCCCGGCGCGATAACCTGGGCGAAGGCGTTGCGGCGTAAGGTCGATCTGGTTGCCGATCACTCACGTCCCCGCTCGGCGAGGAGTTGTCGATGCACGATCCGGATCCGCTGCATGCCGCGCGCGTGGCCCGCTATACGGCCGCGCACGACCGGTTGTCCGCGATGAGCGACCGTGAGCTCGCGGGGATCGTGGGGGCGGGTGTGCCGCACGGATCCGGGATCGGTGGCAGATCGGCGGCGGTGGACATCGGCGGCACACGCGTGTTCGTCAAGCGAGTTCCCTTGACGGAGTGGGAATTACGGCCCGGCTACGCACGATCGACGGCGAACGTCTTCGGGCTGCCGATGTGCTACCAATACGGGCTCGGCTCGGCCGGTTTCAGCGCCTGGCGGGAACTCACCGCACATCTCATCACCACGGACTGGGTGCTGGGCGGGGATTACCCGGGCTCCCCGATCATGTATCACTGGCGGGTGCTGCCCGATACCGCGCCCGAGGGATTCGCCGACGAATTCGGCGGCCTGGAGGGGGCGGTATCGCACTGGGACAGTTCACCGGCCGTGCGACGCAGGCTGGAAGCCATCGGCCGGTCCCGCGCCAGTCTCGTGCTCTTCCTCGAACATCTGCCGCACACCCTCGCCGATTGGCTGGATATCCATCGCGGCGATCCCGGCGTATATCCCTGGGCGGCGCAGGCTTTGGCGCGCGGTACCGCCTTCCTGAGCTCTCGCGGATTCGTGCATTTCGATGCGCATTTCGCCAATGTCCTGACCGATGGCCGCCTGATCTACTTCGCCGATTTGGGTCTCGCCCTCAGTCGCCGATTCGACCTTTCCGCACAGGAATCCGAATTCCTCGCCGATCACCGCGTCTACGACTATTGCTATACCGCAACCCATCTGCTCGGACACTATCTGTTCGCGAGAGTGCGCGACCAAGCGGAATACGAAGTGTTCCTGCGCGATTGGATCGCGGGGCGGCGCCCCGGCGATATTCCGCCCGAACTCGCCGCGCTCATCGACCAGCATGTGCGGCCCGCGGTACTACTCAACGACTTCCATCGCAGCCTGCTCACCGAGAGCAAACAGACGCCGTTTCCGTGGCGCGATATCGAGCAGGAGCTGGCCCCGGTCAGTGCGCGGACGCTATCGGGGGCAGGAGTGGAACGAGTTCGTCCCAGCGACTCATCTCGCAGCCATCGGTACGTGTGAAGGCCGCGTCGACGGCGCGACCGGACCAGGTGCCGACGATGCGGGCGGTCGCCGGACCGCCGTACTGCTGAGTGCACACCGTGCCGGGCGGGACCGGGGCGAACAGTTCCTTACCCGACGCCACCAGGTGGTCCAGGCGATCACACGCGCCCTTCGGATCCGGATGAGTGCCCGCGGCGGCGTGACAGGTCAGGTCGAGATGTCCGTCGTAGCCCGGGACCGCGGAATCGGAGACGGTGATCGCGAGATGATCGGCGGACGCCTTGTCGGAATTCCCGGAATGACAACCGCTCGCGAGGAGGGCTCCCGCACCCAGTAGGACGAGGACGCCGAACCGAATACCCACAGCCATGATTCTCCCATCGCGCACGAATCGAGGAACCGGAGCTACCGGTCGGCAATCCTAGCCGCATTCGGCGGTTCCTTGACCCACTCGACGCGCGTGTTCATAATGAGTACAAGTGTTCATTATGCGAACAAGGAGAGAGTGTGGCCAGGATTTCGTCCTTGGCGCAGGCGATCGCCGAACTCGTCCACGACGGCGACACGATCGCCCTCGAGGGGTTCACCCATCTGATTCCGGTCGCCGCGGGGCAGGAGATCATCCGGCAGCGCAAGCGCGATCTGACGCTGGTGCGGATGACACCCGATATCGTCTACGACCAGCTGATCGGGGCCGGATGTGCGCGCAAACTGATCTTCTCCTGGGGTGGTAATCCGGGCGTCGGATCGCTGCACCGATTCCGCGACGCCGTGCAGAATTCGTGGCCGACCGCGCTCGAGATAGAGGAACACAGCCACGCGGGCATGGCGAATCGCTATGTCGCGGGCGCGTCGGGGCTGCCGTTCGCGGTGTTGCGCGGCTATGTCGGCACCGATCTGCCGACGGTGACCGACACGATCAAGCCGATCGTGTGCCCGTTCACCGGGGAACGGCTCACCGCGGTGCCCGCGATCAATCCGGATGTCACCGTCATCCACGCCCAGCGCGCCGACCGGAACGGGAACGTGCAGCTGTGGGGGCTGCTCGGGGTCCAGAAGGAGGCCGTACTGGCCGCGCGGCGCAGCCTGGTCACCGTGGAGGAGATCGTCGAGACGCTCACCCCGGTTCCGGGCGCGATCGTATTGCCCGCGTGGGCAGTGACCGCCGTCGCCGAGGTTCCCGGCGGCGCGCATCCCTCCTACGCACAGGGCTATTCCGAACGCGACAACGCCTACTACGCCGCCTGGGACGTCATCGGGCGCGACCGCGACACCTTCGACCACTGGCTGCGCGAACACGTATTCGCGGACGCCCCGACGATCGGGAGCGATGCGTGACCGTGAACGAAACATCCACCACCGCACCGGATTCGACGTACAGCTCGGACGAGATGATGACCGTCGCCGCCGCGCGGGCGCTGCGCGGCGACCAGCGCTGTTTCGTCGGGATCGGATTGCCGTCCACCGCGGCGAATCTGGCGCGCACCACCCACGCACCCGGCCTGGTCCTCGTCTACGAGTCGGGGACATTGGGTTCCAAGCCGACCCGGCTGCCCGCCTCGATCGGCGACGGCATTCTGGCCGAGACCGCCGACGCGGTGATCAGCGTGCCGGAGGTGTTCAACTACTGGCTGCAGCCGGGTCGTATCGATATCGGCTTTCTCGGCGCCGCCCAGCTCGACCGATACGGCAATATCAACACCACCGCCATCGGCGAGTACGCCCATCCGAAGGTCCGGCTGCCCGGAGCGGGCGGCGCGCCGGAGATCGCCGCATCCTGTCGCGAGGTATTCGTCGTGGTTCGCCAATCGCGGCGCTCGTTCGTCGAACAGGTCGATTTCGTCACCTCGTTCGGCCACGGGCGCGGCCACGGCGAACGGGCCGCACTGGGCCTGCCGGGGGCGGGACCGACACTGGTCATCACCGATCTCGGTGTCATGCGGCCCGATGCGAGCAGCGAATTGATCCTTGTCGCAACGCATCCCGGGGTCGACACCGAACAGGTGCGCGCGGCCACCGGCTGGAATCTGCGGGTCGCCGCGGAGGTGACGGTCACCGAACCGCCCTCGGCCGACGAGTTGTCGGCGCTGCGCGCCTTGCGGGCGGCATCATGACCGACGCCACCCAGCTCGCCCACGAGATGCGGCGCGGCGGCAGTCGCTGGGGGCCGGCCGCGCTGTGTATCGGTGTCGGCCAGGGCCTCGCGGTCGTCCTGGAGGCAACCTCATGAGGTCTCGTCGAGGGATTTGAAGACCCGCTGCGCCACGCGGAAGGCCGAGTTCGCGGCGGGCACCGAACAGTAGATCGCGGTCTGCAGGAGCACCTCGACGATCTCGTCGCGGCTCAGGCCGTTGCGCACGGCCGCGCGCAGATGCATATCCAGTTCCTCCCAGTGGCCGTGCGCGACCAGGGCGGTGATCGTCACGACCGACCGGATGTGCCGGTCCAGACCGGGGCGGGTCCAGATGGTGCCCCATGCGTAGCGGGTGATCAGCTCCTGGAAATCCCTTGTGGTGTCGTCGATTTCGTCGACCGCGCGATCCACGTGCGCATCGCCGAGCACCTCGCGACGGACCGCCATCCCGCTGTCGTAGAGGCTTTCGAGGGTGACCGCGTCACGGGTGAAGAAGGTGAGCAGCTCCGCCAGCACCCGCTGCGGGGATTC
This sequence comes from Nocardia sp. NPDC051570, assembly GCF_044454005.1. NCBI lineage: Bacteria > Bacillati > Actinomycetota > Actinomycetes > Mycobacteriales > Nocardiaceae > Nocardia > Nocardia sp. NPDC051570. The sequence goes on from NZ_JBITDI010000001.1 coordinate 699,048, forward strand.
GATCGGCGCGAGGTGGGCGACATGATCGAGCACCACCCGTCGCCCGCGGGCAACACCCAGGGCGATCTCGGCCCCCTGCGCGGCCGGGGTCGCGACATCCGCGCCGCCCGAGACGACCAGGGTGGGCGTTCGGATCCGGGAAAGCTGGTCGCGGACGTCGAAGGCGGCGAGCGCCTCACAGCAGAGCGCATAGCTCTCGGCGTCGACGCCGCGCAGCGAATCCAGCAGTCGCCCGGCGATATCCGGCTGCAGGTCGGTGAATCCGGAGGCGAACCACAGGTCCCGCGCCGTCTCCACCACGGCGGCGGTTCCGCCGGACCGCACGAGCCGGGCCCGCGCATGCCACATCTCGGGCTCGCTGAACTTCGCCGCGCCGCACACCACCGCGGCCCGCGATATCCGGGCCGGACAGTCCAGCAGCAGTTGCAGACCGATCGCGCCGCCCAAGGAGACTCCGGCATAAGCGAATCGAGTGCCGGGATCGCTGCGCAGCGCCTGCTCGTAATCGACGGCCGCGAGGACCGCGCGACCGAGCGCGGCGAGGTCGAATGCCGTGTCGGCGCGAGCGCTGCGGCCGTGGCCGGGCAGATCGAAGGCGATCACATCGAACTTGTGCGCCAGCGCCGGGGCGATGTCCTCCCAGACCGCGTGCGTGGTGCCGAGCGAGGGGCCGAGCACCAGCAGGGGCAGCTCGGGCTCGGGCGCACGAAAGCGGCTGATGGACAACGTGAATGGAACAGACATCTACTCGCCTTCTTCGTCGCGCAGCGCGCGGTCGATCATGGTTCGGGTGGCGCCGAGGCCGGACTCCGGATCACGTCCGCCCAGCCGGTACCCCAGTGCGGCATCGAGATTCGACCGCATCCGGGCTCGGTCGACCCGCAGTCCGGTGAGCAGTTCGGTCGCGATGCTCGCGGTGGCCAGGGTCTGGATCGTCAACTCGCGCAGCGTGGCCCATTCGGTATGCCATGCGCCGTCGGCACGTTCCTCGGTGCTGCCGGCGGCCGCGAGGTGCAGCTGCGCGCCCAGCAGCGGTGCGGTGGAACCGGTGCGGCGCAACAGGATCGATAACACCGGATTGCGTTTATGCGGCATCGCCGAGGAGCCGCCGCGCCCGGGGGCGGCCGGTTCGCTCAGCTCGCCCAGTTCGGACCGTGTCATGCCGACGATGTCATTGCCGATATGGCCCCAGGCGTCGCAGGCGGTGACCAGCGCGTCGCCGAGTCCGGTGACCGGTCCGCGCGCGGTATGCCAGGGTTGCGCCGGGCGCAGTCCCAGCCGCAGCGCGACGCTGTCGGTGACGTCGAGCGCGGAGTCCGGCCCACCCAGCCGATCGGTGAGGACCGCGAGATTGCCGACGGCGCCGCCGAATTGGGCGGGGGCGCAGGCGCGCCAGGCCCGGATCCGGGTGGCGGCGGAGGCGACGTCGTCGCGCCAGCCGAGCGCGCGCAGGCCGAAGGTCGTGGGCGCGGCGGGCTGGCCAAGGGTGCGGGCCGTCATGAGGGTGTCGCGGTGCGTGCGCGTCAGATCCGTCAATGTCCGCAGCTGCCGGTCCATCTCGGCCAGGACGGTGCCGGTCGCATTGTGCGCCAACAGCATCAGCGCCGAGTCGAGCACATCCTGACTCGTCAGGCCCCGGTGGATATGGTCGGCGGCGGCGGGTGATTCACGGTGGACATGTGCGCGCAGCCGATGCACGAACGGGATCACCGGATTGCCGCCCAGTTCGGATTCCCGGGCGATCTCGTCGATCTCGGCCGGGGTGGGTGCGAAGGATTCGATATCCGCGGCCGGGGCCAGGCCCCGCGCCCGCATTTCCGCCGACCAGGCCGCCTCGACGGCGGTCATGGCGCGCACCAGGGCCGCGGCGTCGAAGGTCTCCCCCGCGCGATGACGGCCCGGCCAGAACGGGTCGGCGGTCATGGCCGCGCCTCGGATCCCCGGTGGCGCGGGGTGAAATCGAGGAAGACGGTTTCCTCCGCGCCCTGCAGACGCACGTCGAATCGCAGTGACCGGTCACCGTCGCGGTCGGCGATCAGCGTGCGCCGCCGCTCGGGCGGCAGCGATGCCAGGAGCGGATCGGCGAGCGGATTCGCCGTGGCGGGCAGATAGATCCGCGTGAACAGCCGGTCGAGCAGTCCGCGCGCGAAGATGACCATGCCGATGAACGGCGCCGAATCCGCGACCGGACCCGGTGTCACGGTGGCGAATTCGTAGTGACCGGCCTCGTCGACCGCGGCGCGACCCCAACCGGTGAATGTCGATCCGTCGCGGCGCAGCGATCCCGGCACGGTCGGCACCGCACCCGTCGTATCGGCCTGCCTGATCTCCACCAGCGCATCGGGAACGGGATCGCCGTTCCCGTCGAATACGGTGCCGTGCAAGCGAATCGCCGACGGATGCCACGGCGAGATCAGGCGATGTCCGCCCTCGTAGGGCAGGGCGTACCCGAAGAACGGGCCGACCGTCTGCCCCGGGGTCGGGGGTCGCGTGCGGGCGCTCACTGCCCCTCCTCGGGTTCGGTCCAGGTGCGATGGCTGCCGGTCAGCACGATGTCCCACCGATAGCCGGTGCACCATTCGTGCCGGGTGACGGCGTGGTCGTAGCTGGCGATCAGCCGCCCGCGCGCAACGGGATCCACGATCGAGCGGAAGATCGGGTCGAGGTCGGACAGCGGATCGCCCGGGAAGTACATCTGCGTCACCACCCGCTGGGTGAATTCGCGGCCGAACAGGGAGAAGTGGATATGCGCCGGGCGCCAGGCGTTGTGGTGATTGCGCCACGGATAGGGTCCGGGCTTGATGGTGGTGAACCGGTAGGTCCCCGCGGCGTCGGTGAGGCATCGGCCCACCCCGGTGAAGTTCGGGTCGATCGGCGCGGGATGCCGATCGCGTTTGTGGATGTATCGGCCCGCCGCGTTGGCCTGCCAGATCTCCACCAGCTGCCCGCGCACCGGGCGGCCCTCGCCGTCCAGGACGCGCCCGGTGACGATCATCCGCTCCCCCACCGGCTCACCGCCGTGCTGCGCGGTCAGATCGGCCTCGAGCGGATCGACATCGCGCTCGCCGAACACCGGCGACCACAGTTCCACACCCTCGGGGTCGGCATGCTGCGGGGATTTGGTGGGATGCCGCAGCAGGGAGCTGCGGTACGGGGCGAAATCCAGGCGGGGCGCGCAGTCGCGGGATCGCCTGTGCAACAGGTGGATCGAGGTCATCTCGGCGTCGATATCGGCCTGTGAGGACAGGGGTTGTTCGGCGTTCACGACGGTGCTCCTTGGAACTCGATCGGCAATCCCGCGTAGTTCTCGGCGAGACCGGTCGCCGCCGCGGTGGACGAGGCGACCCATTCCAGTTGCGACAGCTGCAGCCGGGAGTCGAACTCGTCGCGCGAGGTGTGCAGCATGCTGGTCATCCACCAGGAGAAATGGGTGCAGCGCCAGACTCGGCGCAGCGCGCTCTCGGAGTAGTCGTCCGCCAGTCGGGTCGAGCCCTCCCGCACCAGCGCGCGCAATGCCCGCGACAGCAGCGTCACATCCGCGACGGCCAGATTCAAACCCTTTGCCCCCGTGGGCGGAACGATATGCGCGGCGTCCCCCGCCAGGAACAACCGGCCGTACCGCATCGGCGCGGAGACGAAGCTGCGCATCGGCAGCACCGCCTTCCCGGTGAGGTCCCCGCGCTCCAGCTCCCAGCCGTCCTGTCCGTGACCGAGCCGCAGCGCCAACGCGTCCCAGATCCGCTCGTCCGGCCAGTCGGCGAGATCCTCGGCCGCATCGACCTGTAGATACAGCCTGCTCGTCGATTCCGAACGCATCGAATGCAAGGCGAAACCCTCAGGATGCCAGGCATAGATCAGCTCATCGGTCGACGGTGGCACCGCCGCGAGCACGCCCAGCCAGGCATACGGATATGTGCGCTCCCAAATACGTTGTCGCGCGGCCGGAATCGATGTCCTGCTCACGCCGTGGAAACCGTCGCAGCCCGCGATCGCCGCCGCGTGCACGGTCCGCCGGACACCCGTGGCGTCGGTGAACGCGGCCGAGGGCGCCTCGGAGTCGATATCGTGCAGGACGACATCTGCTGCCTCGTAATACGATCGCTGCCCGGCCCGCTGCCGCGCATCCATCAGGTCGCGGGTCAGCTCGGTCTGTCCGTAGACGGTCACCGATTCGCCGATCAGCTCGACGAAGTCGAGATGATGCCGCCGCCCCGGCCATTGCAGATATATCCCGCTGTGCTCCATACCTTCTCGGTGCAGACGCTCGCCGACGCCGGCCCGGGTCAGCACGTCCACCGTCGAGGATTCGAGTACGCCCGCCCGCAGCCGGCCCAGGACGTAATCCGGTGTGCGCGCCTCGATCAGCACCGACTCGATACCGTCCTGGGCGAGCAGATGCGCCAGCAGTAGACCGGCGGGGCCGGCGCCGACGATGGCGACCTCGGTACGCATAGAACCAGATAAACCGGGTGTGGACCCATCCGCCATCACAAGCTTCCACTGAGTGGAAACCCTCAACGATCCAGGCAACGCGCGATCCCGGCGGCCGCCACCTGCAGCGCCGCCACCAGCCGCGGACGGTCCCGCTTCAGGCTCGGGACGACGATGCCCAGCGCCGCGATGACGCCCGCATCGGCGACCCGGATCGGGACGGCGACCGTACAGGCGCCCAGGCTCATCTCCTCGATGGCCTGCGCATAGCCGTCCTTGTCGATCCGGCGCAGCTCGTCGGCGAGCCGGCCCGGCTGCGTGATGGTGTACGGGGTGATGCGGGTCAGGTTCGCCAGGACCTCCGCCCTGATCTCCTCGGGGGCGTAGGCGAGCAACACCTTGCCGACGCCCGTGGCGTGCAAGGGCAATCGAGTGCCGATCTGGCTGAGGATCGGCACGGACGCATGTCCGGACAGCCGATCGAGGTAGAGCGCCTTCGTGCCGTCGCGGACGGCGAGGTGCACGGTGGCCAGGGTCGCCCCGTAGATATCGTGCAGGAACGGCGAGGCCACGAGCCGCAGATCGGATTGGACCGGGGCGAGCAGGCCGAGATCCCACATCCGCTGGCCGATCTCGTAGTCGCCGTCGGCGCGGCGGGTCAGCGCTCCCCAGGCGACCAACTCCCCGACCAGTCGATAGGTCGTCGCCACCGGTAGCCCGGCGCGACGCGACAGGGCGCTGAGGGTGAGGCGCCGATGTTCGGTGTCGAAGGCGCCCAGCAGTGCGAGCACTCTCGACGCCACGCTCGCCCCGGGTTTCGATACATTCCCGGCCATCGTCACCTCTGCACACTGGTTGACATCCCACTATGGCGAACCACACAATGATGCGCAATTCTGAACGTGTGTTCGTATATCGAACATCTCCACATCGAGGGTCACATGATCACTTCCCGATACGGCGGCTCCCGGGCCGCGGCCGCCGTCCGGGTAGCCGGTGCGATCACTGCCCTGATCTGCGTCGTCGGCCTCGGCGCGAATACCCCGACCGCCGCCGCGCGGCCGTCATCCGCGGCCGAGGTGCACCGCGGGCTGGTCTATACCGCGGCGGACCGGTCTCCCCTGGAACTCGACCTGTATCTCCCGGCCGGTTCCGCGCCACGGCCGCTGGTGATCTATCTCCATGGCGGCGGCTTCGTCATCGGCGATCGGACCAACGGCGGAATGCCGTTGCCCTGGGGGACGATAGACGGCACCGCGCGGGAGCTGACCGATCGCGGCTATGCGGTCGCCACCGTGGACTACGCCTTGGCTCCCGAACATCCTTGGCCCGCACCACTGTTCACCGTCAAGGCGGCGGTGCGATGGCTGCGCGCGAATGCGGACCGGTATCGAATCGATCCGAACAGGTTTGCCGCATGGGGTGATTCGGCGGGCGGATACTTCGCCAGCATGCTGGGCACGACCGGCGGCGTCGCGGAACTCGAAGGCGAGGACGGCAATCCGGCGATGTCGAGCCGGGTGCAGGCGGTCGCCGACTGGTTCGGACCCTCCGACATCTCGACGATGCAGGCCCAAACCACCCTCGGCCTGCCTCACGATGCGGGTTCCCCGGAACAGCAGTACCTCGGATGCGCGCCGTCGACCTGCCCGGAACGGGCTCGCGCCGCGAGTCCGATCGCCTATATCGACCGCGACGATCCACCGTTTCTCATCCAGCACGGCGCCCTGGACCATATCGTGCCGTTCGGTCAGAGCGTCGAATTGCGCGATGCCCTGAACCGGGCCGGGGTGCCGACCGAATTCCACGGCTACGGCGACACCGATCACGAATTCCTCGGCCTCGCCGATCCCCGCGCCATCAAGAAGGCCTTCTTCGATTTCCTGGACAGGTCGCTCGGACACCGCTGACGCTGCCATTACGCTGTGTGATCATGACCGAGCCGTCGTCGTCCGACTATGTCCAATCCCTGGCCCGCGGGCTCGCGGTCATCAAGGCCTTCGATGCGGACAATCGCCGGCAAACGCTCAGCGATGTCGCCCGGCGCACGGATCTGACCCGGGCCACCGCGCGCCGATTCCTGCTGACCCTGGTCGAACTCGGTTACGTCCGCACCGACGGCTCGCTGTTCTGGCTCAGTCCGCAGGTGCTGGAATTGGGATACAGCTATCTGTCCAGTATCTCGCTGCCCGAAGTGGCCACGCCGCATCTGGAACTGTTGTCGCAGCAGGTATCCGAATCCTCCTCGGTCTCGGTCCTCGACGGTGACGATATCGTCTACATCGCCCGCGTCGCCGTGAGCCGAATCATGACGGTTTCCATCAGTATCGGCACGCGGTTTCCCGCCCACGCCACCTCGATGGGCCGTGTGCTGCTCGCCGGATTGCCCGGCGACGAACTCGACGACTATCTGCGCCGGGCGCGGTTCACCCAGATGACCGATCGCACCATCCACACCCCCGATGCCCTGCGCGCCGAACTCGACCGCGTGCGGCGCGACGGCTTCTGCGTGGTCGATCAGGAGTTGGAGCTGGGCCTGCGATCGATGGCGGCCCCGATCCTGGACGCCGGTGGTTCCGTCCTTGCGGCCGTGAACATTTCGACACCCGCCGCCCGCTATTCGATGACCGAGGTGCACGACCGGCTGGTCCCCGCCGTGCGGGCCGCCGCCGACGCGATCGCCGCGGACCTGCGCCGTAGCCGGGCGATGGCCGGAGCCGAGAATCGAAAGTGATTGTGGCGCATACTGTGGTGCATGGCACAGAACGGAATCTATCTGTGTGACAACACGGGCGATTCGGCGAGCGGGTTCGGACTCGGTTCGGGGGACTTGTGCATCCCCTTCCAGCAACCCGACGGCACCTGGGGGTATGTATTCGGGGACTGCTTCGTGGGACAGGAGGCCACCGGTGTGTACATCGGGAGTCCGGTCATGGTGTCCCAGCAGACCTTCGACGGCTCCGGCGCCACACCGATCGGCTTCACGGGGTCACAGCCGCAACCGACATGCGCTCAGCTGTTCACCTATCTCCACAAGGCGGACAACGGTTTCGGCTATGAGGTCAGTCGAATTCCCAATGATGCGATCACGCTGACCGTCGGCGGGCAGAGCCGGATGTTCATCCAGTACACCTCGGTCAACAAGTGGGTGACCCCGCCGGGCAGCGCCACCGACGGCTCACTGATGGCGGGGGTGGCCTATTCCGACGACGGCGGTTCGACCTGGCAGGACTTCGATTATCACTGGCCCGGCAGCGCGCAGGGCAACAACGGCAGCCTGGACATGATGTGGTCGTTCGCCGGGGTCGATCCGGACGGGAAGCTCTACGTCTTCGCCAAGGCCTGGAACGGCAGCCACTTCTACACCGCCGACGCCGGGCGAATTCAGCTGTTCCGCTACGACCCCGTCGACTTCTTCAACGGCCGCATGCAGACCCGGGAGAACTGGACGTTCACCGGCGGTGCGTGGCAGTGGGCGTCCGCCGGTGCGGCCGCGCCCTCCTCGATCTTCGGTCCGGGCAACAACATCGGTGAGTTCTCGGTCAAGCGCATCGCGGACACCTATGTCATGAGCTACTTCGACGTATCGGATTCCAGCATCCGCACGCGCACGGCCCCGCGCCCCGATGCGGTGTGGTCGGCTCCGCGGCGACAGGTGGTGGGTAACCAAATGTGGCCGCCGTCGCACTGGTTCGTGCCGCAGCTGACCGATCTGTACGGCGGTTACATCCATCCCGGCAGCCCGTCCACCAGCACCATGACGCTGATCATCAGCGCGTGGAACGGCGTCCCGGGCCACCGGCCCTATACCGCGACCCAATGGAGCGACTTGTCGGTCTAGGGTCAGCGCCCCGCGAGTCCGGCGGTGGCGATCCCGCGGACGAAGGCCTTCTGCGCGAAGGCGTAGACGAGCACCATCGGCGCCAGCATGAGGATCGACGCGGCCATGAGCACCGGCCACTGCGAGGTGTACTGACCCTGCATCCACACCAGGCCGAGATTGAGGGTGGAGATGCTGGCGCGCTGGATCATCACCAGCGGCCACAGGAAATCGTTCCACACCGTCACCCACGTGAGGACAGCGAGCACCACGACGGCCGGGCGGGCATGCGGAAGCACCACGCGCCAATAGGTTTGCCACACCGAGCAGCCGTCGAGAATGGCCGCCTCCTCCAATTCGACCGGCAGCGTGAGGAAGAACTGCCGCATCAGATAGGTGCCGAAGGCGCTGCCGAACAAGCCGGGCACGATCATCGCCAGCGGGCTGTCCACCCAGCCGAAGGTTCGCATGAGGATGAACTGCGGAATCACGGTGACCGTCAGGGGCACCATCAACGTGCCGAGATAGGCGAGAAACAGGGTGTCGCGACCCTTGAACGGCAAGCGCGCGAACGCGTATCCGGCCAGGGAGCAGAAGAATACCTGCCCGGCGGTGACGCATCCGGCGTAGAGGACGGTGTTGAGGAACATCCTCCCGAACGGCACATAGTCGAAGACCAACCGATAGTTCGACCATTGCGGATGGGCGGGCACGAGCGCATTGTTCAGTTGCCCTTGCCTTTTCAGCGATCCGGACAAGGCCCACAGCAGCGGGAACAGCGCACACCACGCCATGACCACCAGCACGACGTAGATCAACAGTCCGCGCATACCGCGCCGGGTGATCGCCCGCCGCGTGCGCGCGGACAGGCGCGCGGTCATTGTTCCCCCCTGCGCCCCATCCGCAACTGCAGATAGGTGAGCAGCAGCAGAATCGCGAACAACACCCATGCCAGGGCCGACGCATAGCCGAGATCGTCGAATTGGAATGCGTTCTGGAACAGCATGATGCCGAAGATGTAGGTGCCCGATTCCGGTCCACCCGCGCCGCCCGGCGGCCCACCGGTGAGCACATAGGCCTGATCGAAGGCCTGGAAGGAATTGATGATCGAGATGACGAGAACGAAGCCCAGCGCGGGTTTGATCAGCGGCACCGTGATCGAGGTGAATCGCCGGAAACCGCCCGCGCCATCGATCCGCGCCGCCTCGAGCAATTCCTCCGGTACGCCCTGCATCGCGGCCAGCAGGACCACGGTGGCGAACGGCACGCTCTTCCAGACGCTGACCATGCACAGCGAGGCGAGCGCCCAATGCGGATCGATCAGCCACGGCACCGGCCCGATACCGAACCAGCCCAGCACGGTATTGAAGACGCCGGTATCGGCATCGAGCATGTAATGCCACACCACCGCCATCGCCGCGACCGAGGAGACCAGCGGAAGGAACATGACGCTGCGGAAGAAGCCGATCCCCTTGACCTTCGCATTCAGGGCGGCGGCAACCGCGAGAGCGATGACCACCGTCGGCACCAGGGTGGCGATCGTGAAGATCACCGTATTGAGCAGTGCCACAGAGAACAACGGATCACCGGTGAACAGCTTGCGGTAGTTCGCCGCTCCCACGAAGGTCGGACTGTGGAACAGATCCCACTGGTGAAAGCTCAGATACAACGAGAAGGCCAGCGGAATCAGCATGAATACCAGCACCGCGAGCAGATTCGGCACGATGAACATCCGGCTCGCCGCCGCCCTCTTGCGGGTCAGCGCGGACTCCCGCCGAGGCGCGTTCATACCGACCCCCCGAGCAGAGCATTGATCCGATCGGTCACCTCACCCTTGAAGTAGCCGGCCGGCGCCGCGCCGCGCAGCACCCGGTCGCATGCGCGATGATAGGCGTCGTCGACCCGGGCCCAGGTCGGTGTCACGGGGATGTAGTTGGAATTGCGGGGCCCGCCGGTCAGTACCTCGAGATTGCGAATCCGGCTGTGGGACTTCGCGAAGTCGGGGGAATTCAGCACGGATTTCAGGACCGGGACGAACAGGCCCGAGGCCGCGACGGCCTGCTGTCCGACTGGACCGGTCGCGAACTTCACGAACTCCCAGGCCAATTCCTTCCTCGGGCTGGACGCCGCGATGCCCAGGCCGGTCGTGCCGATATCGGATTTCGCACCGTGACCGCGCGGGCCGACCGGCAACACGGTGATATCGAAATCCAGATCGGGAATCGACAGCATCGCGGTATACTGCCAGTGCCCGGTCAGTACCATCGCGGCCTTGCCCTGGGAGAACAGCTCGATCGACGGCAGCGCCTCGGAGTCGTTGGACCGCGGCGAAACCTTGTGGCGCACCGACAGATCCGCGTAGAACTGGAATCCCTCGATGAACTCGTCGCCGTCGATATTCGTCCGCTTCGGATCGATCGGCGGGGTGAACCACTGGCCGCCGTTGTTCATTCCGAAGATCGCCGCCGAATACCGCGGCACCGGCCAGGCGTCGACGAATCCCCACTGGGTGGTCTTTCCCGAGCTGTCCCGCTCGGTCAATGCCTGTGCCGCCGCGAGGAATTCGCCGAAGGTCCACGCGTCCTCCCAGCGCGCCGGTGGTGGCGCGACACCGGCCCGCTCGAACAGTGTCTTGTTGTAGTACAGGAAGATTCCCGCCCACTGCTCGGGCAGGGCGTACTGTCCACCCTGGTAGTGGAACAGCTCGTAGAGGGCCGGTTCCCCGTCGCCGCGCAACTGGTTCGCGTAGGCGGGCTCCTTGTCGAGCATGACATTCAGATCCTGCAGCACGCCCAGTTCGGCGAAGCGCGAATACGACTCCCACTGCATCAGCACATCGGGGCATTTGCCGCCGGCGCAGTAGGTCATGATCTGCTGATTCGGATCCGGGCCCGACATCTGGACTTCGATCTTGATATCCGGATGCAGGCGGCCGAACGCCTCGATGATCCCCAGCCGCACCCGTGCCTCGTCGGGGGCGGCCTGGAAGAAGAACGTCAGCGCGTCGGCGTCGCCGCCGCAGCCGGCCAGCGCGGGCACGGCCATCGAGGCGCCGGCGACGACCGCGCCACGTAACAGCGCCCGCCGGTTCATCGTCGGCCTCCCAAAAGCGTTGAGAAGACTGGTCATTCACGATAGCCTGATCGGCACCACGATGCGGCCGGATTCCAGCTGTCGGCCGACACACCGCCGATTCACAGCTGCCGTTCACATTCATGGCTCAACGTAGTCATGTTTTGCCGGTGCTTATATTGGAAGGGTTCGACGACGTTGGTTTCCAGAGCTGGGGGATGGCTCGCCGGGGCAGGGGGCGTACTCGCCGTACTGACCCTCGGGTCCGCCGTGGCACAGGCCGATACCGTGGCACCGCTGCCCGATGGGCGCGAGGCGCTGACAACAGCCACGGGGGTGCAGGTGGATCTGACCCGGACCGGGGAGCAGGCGGTGATCGCCCCGTCGCTGGCCGGTAACGGCATGTCGCGCACCGCGAGTGTGTCGGGGACGATCTTCGCCAAGGTGGACAACGCCACCAAGGGCACGCTGGTGACCGGATATCTGGTCGGCTGTCAGGTCGATCTGAGCGGCGGGCTCTCGCTGAGCGGCGATATGTACGTCTCGCCGAGTGCGCTGACTCCCGAACTCGCGCCCAGCATCAATCTGGTTCCGGGCGGGGTGTCGACGGTGGCCCTGGACACCAAACAGCTCGATCCTGCGGCCAGGGCGGTCGGCATCGGATACGCCGACCGCGGCATCCAGATCTCCGGCTGCGGCGGCTACGCCCAGGCGCGCGCGTTCACCACCTTGACGGTGATCAATGCGCAGGGTTCGGCCGAGGTGACCCTGTACGGCCAGCCGTTCAGCGTCGGGTGAGAAGGAATATGATGCGCAATTCGATAGTCCTCGCCGTCGCGATGCTCGGCTGCCTGCCCGCGATCCTGACCGGCGGCGCTGCGGCGAGCGCCGATACACAGGTGCCGCTGCCGGGCGGCGAGGGGCAGTTCACCGCGCCCGACGGCGTCCTCGTCCACGTGGCTCGCACCGGGGAGCAGGCCACGATCTCGGGTTCGATGGCGGCCAGTCCGCTGTCGCGCAATGCCATGGTATCCGGCGTCACCTCGGTGAATATCACGACGCCGCAAGGCATTACGGTCACCGGCGGCCGCATCGAGACCGGCTATCTGGTGGGCTGCCAGGTCGATCTCGGCAGCAAGGTGACCGTCGAGGGCAGCGGCGACGCGGCGGATCAGACGAATACTCCCGGCGCCGCCGCGCCCAGCGGCGACCAGACCCCGGCCCCCGGAGCCGCCGCCGGTAACAGCGGAGGTGGGGGCGGTGGCGGGGCTGCGGGCGGCAACTCCACCGGCGGTGGGGGCGGCGGCAACGGGCTCAGCGTCGGCACCGGCGACCTCGGCGTGGGTATCGCGCCCTCGGGCGTCACGCCGTACTCCGATCCCAACATGTCGTTGACGCTGAAGCCGGGCAAGGTGGCCACCAAGGCGATCCAGACCTACCCGTTCACCGGCACGTCCGGGGTGACACAGTACGTGAACCACACCCTGACGATCGACGGATGCGCCGGGGATGCCGAGGCCCGCTCGTACACCACGGTTCTGGTGCAGGACAACGTGATGGACGTATCGCAGACCCTCTGGGGCAAGCCGTTCAGTCTCGGCTGAGCGGCCGCGGCAGCCCGAGCGCGTGGGAGGCCTCGCGGGCGGCGGCCATGAGCGGCGGCACGGTCGCACGGACCTTGGCGCGATCCAGATCGAAGGTCAGCGCGGAGACACTGATGCCGCCGATCGGGACGCCGTGATGGTCGAGCACCGGCGCCCCGAGGCAGCGGGTGTGCTCCTCGTTCTCCGCGTCGTCGACGGCATAGCCACGCTCGGCCACCTCGGCGAGATGGGCGATCAGCAGATCCGGATCGGTGATGGTCCTGGCCGTCATGGCGATCGGAGGTTTGCGCGATAAGATCTCGCGCACCTCCGAGCGCGGCAGCCGGGCCAGGATCACCTTGCCGATCGCGGTGCAGTGCAACGGAATCGACAGCCCCACCCGCGACCGCATGGCGTAGACGCGGTCACCCTCGAGCTTGTCGACGTACACCGCCTCATCGCCCGATCGCAGCGCGAAGTGCACGGTGTGGCCGGTCTCCGAACAGAGCCGATGCAGCAGCGGACGCACGATCTGGGTGATGGCCGCCGACTGCCCGGCCAGCGACAGCAGCCGCACACCCGGCAGATATCGATGTTCGGAATCGACGCGGACCCAACCCAATTCGGCCAGCTCCCGCAGGATCCGGTGCACGGTCGAGGTCGACAGCCCGGTGCTGCGGCCGATCTCGCTGACGCCGCGGCAGCTCGGCAGCGCCTCGAGCACCAGCATCACCTTGGCCACGGCGCCGGGCCGCGGACGCGCGGGTCCACTCACCGAGCCAGCCATCCCCCATCCACCACCAGCACATGTCCGTGCAGATAGGCCGCCGCGGGCGAGCACAGGAAGACCACCGCACCGGCGATATCGGCGGGTGAGCCCCAGCGGCCCGCCGGAATGCGTTCGGTGATGGCGCGATCGCGTGCGGGATCGGCCCGCAGCGCCGCGGTGTTGTCGGTGACGATGTATCCGGGCGCGATCGCGTTCACGCCGACACCGGCCGACGCCCATTCCGTGGCAAGGGATTTGGTGAGTCCGGCGAGGGCATGTTTGCTCGCGGTATAGGAGGCGACGTTGACACCGCCCTGGAACGACAGCAGCGAGGCGATGTTCACGATCCTGCCAGCGCGGCGCTCCAGCATCCGTGCGCCGAAACAGCGCGCCAGGACGAAGGCCGAATCCAGATCGACCCGCAGCACCCGACGCCAGTCCGATAGCGAAATGCCCACGGCCGCACCACGGCTGATGATGCCGGCGTTGTTGACCAGCAGATCGATCCGCTGTTCGGCGGCCAGCGCGGTGGCCGTGACCTCGACCTCGTCGGGATCGGTGAGATCGCCTGCCACCGTGCCGCATTCGCGGCCCAGTGCGCGAATCTGCTCGGCCACGGGTTCCAGTCCCTCGATATCGCGGCCCCACAACACCAGATCCGCGCCCGCGGCGGCCAGCGCGAGCGCCGCCGCACGGCCGATACCCGTGCGGGCGCCGGTGACCAGGGCGCGCTGCCCGTCCAGCCGGAACGGATCGGCGGTCACGACAGTGATTCCGTCGACACGGGATCCATATCGTTGTAGGCGAGATTCTCACCGGCCGTGGACCAGACGAAGCGATACGGAGCGGTGCCCGCGCCGGTGTGCACCGACCACGGCGGGCTGATCACGGCCTGCCGGTCGGCGACGATGATGCTGCGGGTCCGGGCCGGTTGCCCACACAGATGCACCACCCGCTCCGCCTGGTCGAGGCCGAAGTACAGGTAGATCTCGGTGCGGCGGTCGTGGGTGTGGCACGGCATGGTGTTCCAGACGCTGCCCGGTGCCAGGGTGGTGATGCCGAGCGCCAGCTCACAGGAGCGAACACCCTTGTCGTGCACATACTTCCGCAGGGTGCGCAGGCTGGCCTTGTCCGGGTCGCCGATGGTCAGGGTCTCGGCGTCGGCGCGGGTGACCAGTGTGGTGGGCAGCGGCGCGTGGGCGGGGGCGGACACGATGTAGAAGGTCGCCTCACCCTGTACGGCAACGGATTTCGTGCCCTGACCCACGTACACGATGCTCTCGGCCTCGACCGGATGGGCAGTGCCGTCCGCGATCACCGAACCGATGCCCTCGAGGCAGACGATGCCGAGTTCGCGCCGGTCGCAGAGGTTCTCGGCGCTGAGCTCGCGGGGCGCGGCGAGTGAGAGGATGCCGCCCGCTGGCATCGCGCCGCCCACGAGCAGCCGGTCGTGATGCGAGAGCGTGAAGCGCACCGCGCCCGCGGCAAACAGATCGGTGATCAGGAACCGCGCCCGCAGCTCCTCCGGCGACAGCGTCGCCATCTCGGTGGGACTGGTGGCGTAGCGAATGTCGGTCATAGACATCTTCTCTCGTTCCCGTCAGGCGGGAAACCCTTTCCCTCACGTAGGACGTGGGAGGAGTATGCCGAACCAAGCACATCAGCGGCAAGGGCGTGACCCGCCGCACAATGCAGGAGTGGTTCGCATGCGGATCAAGGCACGAACAATCGGATGCGTCGTCGCGGCGATCATGGCGCTGACCGCATGCGCCCCGGGGGTCCAGCAATCGGGCAGCAGCCCGTCCGGCCCGGTCACCGTGGACTTCAATGCCTTCCGGGGCAGACATATGACCTACCTGTACTTCACCGACGGTCCGGATCTGGATGCCACCAAGACGGCCATCGCCACGTTCGAACAGGCCACCGGGGCCTCGGTCGACCTGCAGGTGGTGCCTTACGCACAGCTGAATACCGCGCTGCAGGCCCGGATCGCCTCGGGCACCGCCCCCGAGGTGGCGCGCGTACAGGACTGGCATCTCTACGCCGGTGAGTTATTGGATTTCACGAACTACTTCGGCAAGTCCTATCTCGACGAATTCACCGACGGCGTGCAGGCGACGGTGCGGGATAAGGACGGGCATATGTACGGCGTGCCGAGCGATCAGACCATCAACGGCCCGTTCGTGAATGTCGACGCCTTCGCCAAGGCCGGTGTGCCGGTGCCGGATTCGACCACGACGTGGACCTGGCAGCAGTTCATCGATACCGCGACCACGGTGGCGCGGGCCAATGCGATGAGATCGGCGCTGACCATCGACGTCTCGGGTAATCGGCTGAGCACCATCCTGAGCCAGTACGGCACCAACCTCATCGGGCCCGACGGCACCACCGGATTGGATCAGGCCAAGGGCGAGCAGGCGCTGGGCATGTTCGACGGGCTGCTGCAATCGGGAAAGGTGGACAAGGATTTCTGGCTCGGCGCGGGCACCAACTACCGCGGCGGCAATGATCCGTTCCTCGCCGGGCAGGCGCCGGTGTATCTGTCCGGGCCCTGGCAGGTGGGGGCGTTCGCGAAATCCGCGCCGTTCCGCTGGGCGGCCGTGCCGAATCCGTGCGCGGCGCGGTGTGGCGGTTTCCCGGGCGGCAAGGCGATGGTGGCCTTCTCCCACAGCAAGGAGCCGACCCTGGGCGCGGCATTCACGCAGTGGATGAATCGCACCGAGAATCAGCGCGAGATCGATCTGAGGTCCTCCTGGCTGCCGACCCGAAAGGATCTGGTGGCCTCTGGAATTCGGTATCCGGCGCACGCGTCGGATATGAATCTGTTCATCTCGCAGATCGGGCTCACCCCACCGGCCGATTTCACCGATGAGGCCAGCCCCGCCTACACCGGCGCCGCGAACGCGCTGATCAAGGAGTTCGCCAAGGTCGTTGCCGGACAGGAGAGCGTCGCCGACTGCGTCCGCACGCTGCGCGCGCAGATCGACGGGATCATCAAGGCCACGAAATGAGACGCCGGCGCACGTGGGCTCCCTATCTGTTCCTGCTGCCCAATATGGTGCTGTTCGGGCTGTTCACCCTCTGGCCCGCGATCAACGGCTTCGATCTGAGCTTCTACGACAGCAATAACGGCCTGGTCTTCCACGCGGTCGGCACGGGTAACTACGAGCGGATCCTGACCAGCGCGGAGTTCTGGACCATCGCGCGCCAAACACTGGTATTCGTCCTCGGATTCGTCGTCGTGAGTACCGTACTCGCGATCGCGCTGGCCCTGCTGCTCGATAAACAGCGGTGGGGCCGTGGGGCTTTGAGCGCGGCCTACTTCCTGCCGGTCGTGGTGTCACCGGTGGTGGTCGGCCTGATCTGGAATGCCGCGCTGAATCGGCAGACGGGCCTGGTGAATTCGGTGGCAGGCGCGATCGGCCTCGGACATCCGGGGTGGCTGGCCGATCCGGATCTGGCGCTGGTATCGGTGATCGGAGTCGGGGTGTGGATTCATCTCGGGTTCTACACCATGATCATGCTCGCGGGCCTGCAGGCCATCGACGGGTCGATGTACGAGGCGGCCGCCATCGACGGCGCCGGAACCTGGCAGAGGATCCGGCATATGACGCTACCGCTGTTGCGCCCCACCACATTCGCGGTCGTCACGCTGGCCACCATCGCCGGATTCCAGGCCTTCGATTTCATCTACACGCTGACCGGCGGCGGACCGGCCGGAGCCTCGACCCTGATCGTGCAGTACATCTACCAGAACGGCTTCAGCTCACCCATCAGCTACGGCGTGGCCAGCGCGTCGGCGGTGATCCTGTTCCTGGTGGTCTTCGCGGTCACCTTCCTCAACTACGTCGCCGGCCGCCGCCGGGAGTCGATATGACCGCCGCCTGGACCTCGATCACCGGGCGGACGCCCGCGGTGGGCTCGGTGGTCCGGACCGGCGTGCTGGTATTCGGTGCGATCGTCGTTGTCGCGCCGCTGATCTGGGCGGCGCTGTCGTCGTTCAAGACACCGGCGGAGCTGGCCGCGCAGCCGCCGACGCTGTTTCCGCGCCATCCCACGTTCGACAACTACACCACCGGGCTGGCGGCGTTCGACTTCCCGCGCTATCTGGCCAACAGCGTGATCGTCACGGCCGCGGCGACCGCACTGACGCTGCTGGTGAATTCGATGGCCGCCTATGCCCTCGCGAAGTACAACTTCCGGGGCCGGGATCTGCTGTTCCTGATCACGTTGTCCACCATCATGATTCCGCTGCAGGTGATCCTGCTGCCGGTGTATCAGGTGGTGTCCTCGCTGGGGATGACCAATTCGCTACTCGGCCTGATCATTCCGCCCGCGGCCACCCCGACGGGGGTATTCCTGTTGCGGCAGTACATGTTGACGCTGCCCGACGAGACGATCGAGGCCGCGCGGATCGACGGCGCCGGGGAGTTCACCATCTTCTGGCGGATCGTACTGCCGCTGTGCCGTCCGGCGCTGGCGGTGCTGGCCATCTTCTCGGTCATCTGGCGCTGGAACGACTTCCTGTGGCCGTTGATCGTGGCCCAGGACGAGTCGAAACAGACGCTGCCCGTGGCGATCGCGCGCTTCTCCGGACAGCAGGCCATTCCGTTCGATCAGATCCTCGCGGTATCGGTGGTGTCCATCGCGCCCGTCATCGTGATCTTCCTGATCCTGCAGCGGCAGATCATCTCCGGCCTCGTGAGAGGAGCCATCAGGTGAACGACCCCTTCCCCCTCGGCGAGCGCACCGTACATACCCTCGACCGGCGCGGCTACGTCCGCGATTGGCTCACCGCACCGGCGTGGTCGACCCCGTGTACGGATCTGGATCGGATTCTCGAGGCGACCGGCAGCCCGTGGGGCCCTCGGGGGCGCTGGATGCTGACCAATGGTCCCGATGTCGCGCCGCTGAAAAGCCGCCTGTATCACCATCATCCACTCCTGCTCGACCAGGAGTTGCCGCCGGTGCTGGAGGGTGCGGCGTTCGCCTGGCGACTCGATGCGCGCGACGATCCGCGCGAGGGGGTCTGGCAGCGCAGGCACACCGGAACCGATGGACTGCTGGATTGGAGCGAATTCTGCTTCACGCCGGAGTATCGCCACGCCGTCGCCGCCACCGTGCTGGAGACCGATCAAGCCGAATATCGGACCCTGGAGATCGGCTGCACCGGACCGATCGCGGTGTTCATCGACGGCGAATTGGCCTTCCTGGCTGAGGATTTCACCTACATGGAACCGGATGACCGGCCGCTGCGGGTGCGGTTGCGTTCCGGGTCGACCGTGGTGCACCTGATCACCTGGCAGGTCGCCTTCCGCGAATGCCGCCACGTCGCCCGCCTGCGCGTCGGCGGACTGCCGGTGCGGGTGGTGATCCCCTCCCCCGGCGCGGACGAATACCGTTCGGCGGCAGCGGAATACCTGCTGGACTCGGTGGGCCTCACACCGTGGGCGGGCGACGGGACGGTCACCGTGACCGGACCCGTCGGCGCGAGATATCTCCTCGGCGCCGAGGGCCATCCGGATCGACCGGTGGTCCTGACCGACGGCACGGCCCGGATCACGCTGCCCGGCGCGCCCGGCGCCGCCGGGGCCGCCTCGATGCTCTCGACCGGGGAAACCGTGCTGACGATACGCGTGGACGATCCCGCCGCCCCGGTGCTGCGGCAGCTGCGCGCGGCGCGCATCCCCGCGGTGCACCGAGCCGGACCCGACGGCTCCGACGCCGCGACCTGGCGGACCGAACTGCTGCGCCATGCGGCCGCCGGAGTTCCCGGCATCGCCCGCGCCCTCGCCCGCCACGCCCTGAATCCGGCGACGAAACTCGCCGACCACGACCTCACACCAGCCCTGCGCATGATCGAATCGCGGTCGGACTGCGCGGATTTCGAGGCCGTCGGGCTGGTTCACCTGTGGCGGCGGCTCGACGACCGGGTCTGGTCCCCGGACCAGCGAGACCGGGCCCGCCGGGCGCTGCTCGGGTTCAAGTACTGGATCGATCAGCCCGGCCTCGACGCCATGTGCTACTTCACCGAGAACCACCAATTCGTCTGGCACACAGCCGAAACACTGGTCGGCGAGCTGTTCGCGGATGATGCGTTCACCAATACCGGGTGGACCGGACGCGAACACGCCGAGCACGGTGTGGGCCTGGCCCGGGAATGGATGGGGCGCAAGCTATCCGGCGGATTCAGCGAATTCGACTCCAACGCCTACCTCGCCATCGATGCGCTCGCCCTGATCTCCTGGCTCGAATTCGGATCCGACGATCGATCCCGGGAGCTGGCCGAAGCCCTGCTGGACAAGGCATTACTGACCCTGGCCTGCAACTCCTGGCACGGCGTGCACGGCGCCGCGCACGGCCGCTCCTATGTGCCCACACTGCGCTCCTCCCGCTTCGAGGAGACCGCACCCCTGATGTGGATGCTCTGGGGTGCGGGGGCTTTGAACGCGGCCGTGCTGCCCGCGACCGCGCTGGCCACCGCCCGGCACTACCGCATGCCCGCACTGATCCGCGCCGTCGCCACCGAACTGCCCGAGCACTGGGAGGGACGGCAGGTGTATCGCGGCGGCTATCGCCCGCATCACGATCTGCTGGACCGGCCCTACGGCTCCGATCTGCGGGTGTGGCGCACCCCCGACGCCATGCTGTCCAGCGTGCAGGATTACCGGTCGGGCCTGCCCGGACTGCAGGAGCATGTGTGGGGCGCGACGCTGGCGCCCGAGGTGCAGGTGTTCGCGACCCATCCCGCCGCCGACAGCACCTCCTCGGCGGCGCGGCCCAATGCCTGGGCGGGACACCGGGTCCTGCCGCGCGTCCATCAGCATCGGGACACCGTGCTGGCCCTGCACCGCATCCCCGAATCCGACTGGTTCGGCGGAACACATCTATGGTTCCCGACTCCCCGGATGGCCGAATGGGTGACCCGGGGGTCGTGGCTGGCCGGGCGGGTGGGCGACGGATTCGTCGCGGTCGCGGCCGCGGGCGGATTCCGGATGCTGACGACCGGCGATGAGGCGCGACAGACCTGGCTGCCCCTCGGCGACGGACAGGCCTATGTCGCCACGGTCGGGCGCGCGGCGGCCGACGGCTCGTTCGAGGACTTCGTCACCGCCCTGTCCGAGCCGATGTTCGCGCCGGGCTCGGTCTCGTGGCGGACCCGCGACGGGCGCGACCTCGCCCTGGCCTGGCCGGGCGCGTTCACCGTAAACGGTTCGGCCGCACCGGATCTCGGGAATGATCCACCGCATCTGGACAATCCGGCGATGCGGGTGCCGTTCGGCGCGGAGCGGCTCGACGCGCAGTGGCACGGGCACCGGTTGGTGCTCGATCTCGCCCACGGCCGCCGCCTCCACCCAGCCAGTGCGGTCACGGGCGGCCCCGATGTCGGGCGCTGATCTCACCTCCGCGCGGTATGCGCGGGCCCCGCTGCCGCCGCTGGCCGATCTGTCGGCGGCGCGCCTGATCGAGATCGGCGAACGGTTATGTGCCCGAGCCTGGGCGGCGGGCCTGCCGTCCTGGTTCTGGGGCGAGGGCGTATGCCTGCTGGGCATGCTGCGATTCGCGCGGGCCCGCCGCGCGCCGTGCCCCGACCGGATCGTGACGTGGCTGCGGCGGCGGTACGCGGCCGGGATCAGCGTCACGCATGTCAACAACCTGGCGCCGGGCATCGTGGCGCTGCTCGCGGCCGCCGAGTATCCGGAATTGGCGGCCCCGGCCACCGAACTCGGCCGGTGGTTGCACGAATCAGCCTCGGCCACACGGTCTTCCAACGGCGCGCTGGAGCATTGGCCCGGAAGCGTGTGGGCGGACACCACATTCATGGCCGGGGTCTTCCTCGGACATCTCGGTGAGTATCGGCGCGATCGGAATCTGGTCGCGCTGTTCGGCGAACAGCTACTGGCCCATGCCGAGACGCTGCAGGATCCCGGCACCGGCCTGTTCGCGCACGGCTCACATCGCGGCGAGACGATCTGGAACTACTGGGGTCGAGCCAATGCCTGGTGCGCGCTGAGCGCGGTCGAGTATCTCGAACTGGCCGCGCGCGCAACCGTCGATACGGATCCGAGCCAAGTGCGCCGAATCAGTGAATCATTGACCCGGCAGCTGTCCGCCCTGATCGCACTGCAGCCCGCACACGGTGTCTGGAGTGTGCTCGTCGACGAGCAGCCCGAGAACGCGGGAATCCTGGAGACCTCCGCGGCGGCGGGGATCGGCGCGGCCCTGCTGCGGGCCGCGGCGGTAATCCCCGGCCGCCGAACGGATTTCATGACCGCGGGCCTGCGGGCGGTGGCGGGAGCGCTCGGCTATGTCGATCCCGCGGGGACGCTGACCAGGGTCAGCGCCGGCACCGTCCTGCAGCTGGTTCCGTTCGGCTACAGCGTCATTCGCGATGATCGCCTGCAGCCGTGGGGCCAGGGCCTGGCCCTGCACGCGGTGGCCGCCGCGCTCGAGGCGTCAGTCGGCCAGTCCGCGGCGGGCCAGTAGCGGCTCGATCCGCGGCGCCCGGCCACGGAAGGCTTCGAAGGCCGCGAGAGGATCCACCGCGCCGCCCCGCGACAGCAGTTCGCGACGGAAGGTCTCGCCCTTCTCACGGATCGTCGCGGTCCCGTCGTCGAACCAGTCGACCGTATCCGCGTCCAGCACCTCACTCCAGATATAGGAGTAGTAGCCCGCCGCATAACCGCCGGAGATGATGTGCTGGAAGTAGCCCGTCCGGTAGCGCGGCGGAATGGCCGCCATCGCCAGACCCGCCGTGCGCAACGCCTGCTCCTCGAAGGCCTCGGCGTCCACCCCGCTCAGGGTCCGCGCATCGGGCACGCGATGCCAGGCCCAATCCAGCAGCGCCGCGGCGAGAGCCTCGACGGTCCGGAAGCCCTCACCGAAACGGGTGGCCGCGGTCATCCGCTCGACCAGCTCGGCGGACATCGGCGCACCGGTCTCGATATGCCTGGCGTAGTTGGGCAATACCCGCGGGTGGATCATCCACATCTCGTTCACCTGCGACGGGAATTCCACGAAGTCCCGCGGCACCTCGGTCCCCGCGAAGATCGGGAACCGCACATCCGAGAACAACCCGTGCAGCGCATGTCCGAACTCGTGGAACAGCGTGCGGACGTTGTCCCAGGTGAGCAGGGCCGGTTCGCCGGTGGGCGGCTTCACGATATTGAGGTTGTTGACCACGACCGGGAGTGTCCCGCGCAGCCGGGACTGGCTGACCAATTCGTCCATCCAGGCCCCGCCGCGTTTCGACGGCCGGGCGAAGAAATCGCCGAGGAACAGGCCCAGCTCCTCGCCGTTCGCGTCGAATACCTCGAAGATCCGCACCTCCGGGTGATATCCGATCAGATCACCGCGCTCGCGAACGGTGATCCCGTAGACCTGTTCGGCGGCGAAGAACACCCCGTCGTGCAGCACGCGCTCGAGTTCGAAGTAGGGGCGCAGCGCCTCGGCGTCCACCGAGAACCGTTCGGCCCGAACCCTTTCCGACCAGAACTGCCAATCCCAGGAACGCAGTTCGTCGATATCGGAGGCGTCCGCGCGCATCGCCGCCGTCAGCTCGGCGGCCTCGCGCTCGGCATTGGCCACCGCGGGCCCGACCAGCCGACCCAGCATCTGTTCCACCGCATCGACGGTCTTGGCGGTCTGATCCTCCACCGCATACGCCGCATGGTCCGGATATCCGAGCAGCGCCGCCCGTTCGGCCCGCAGCGCGGCGATCCGCACGGCGACACGACTGTTCTCCCCCAGCCCGCGCCCGAGCGAGGCCGTCATCACCCGCCGCCGCGTATCCCGGTCCGCCAGTTCCGCGAGGACCGGTTGATTGGAGACGTTCTGCAGGCTCAGCGCCCATGACCCCGGATGGCCCAGCGACCGCGCATTCTCGGCCGCGGCGGCCAGCGCCGCCGGGGCGAGTCCGCTCAATTGCTCCGCCTTGTCCACGATCACCGTCGCGGCGTTGGTGTCGGCGAGTAGGTTGTGCGTGAATTCGGTTGCCGCCGTCGCCAATTCCGCGTTCAGCTCGCGGAGCCGACCCTGTCCGGCGTCGTCCAGCCGGGCGCCGGACCGCACGAACCGGATGTGGTACTGCTCGAGCAGCCGCAGCTCCTCGGCGTCCAACCCCAGGTCGTCGCGACGCCGATACAGCGATTCGATCCGGGCGAACAGATCGCGATCGAGGTAGACGGCGTCCCAGTGCGCGGCCAGCCGCGGGGAGATCTCCGCCTCGATCGCGTCGGTACCGGCGCTCGCATCGGAGGCGGTGGCATTGAAGAACACGCGCGACACCCGGGTCAGCAGGGCACCCGAAAGCTCCAGCGCCACCACCGTATCGGCGAAGGTGGCCGCATCGCCACCAGCGGTGATAGCGGCGATCTCCGACAGCTGCTCGGCCATGCCACGCTCGAACGCGGGCAGATAATGCTCCTCGGCGATCTCGGCGAACGGCGGCAGCTGATAGGGCAGCGTGCTGGGCTCGAAGAAGGGATTGCTCGTCATAGCCGAAACCCTATGCGGCATCTGGATAGTCCGGCAGCGGATACTCGCCCCGCTTACCGATCAGACGGGTGAGCAGGGCCCGCACCGGATGCAGCGGTCGCGAGACGAACACCCCCACCACGGCCAGCAGGAACGCGACCCCGCGCCGGGTTTCGGGATGACGCATCCGCACCGAGCCCTCGGTGCCCTTCTGCACCTCGGTCACCAGCGGCCGCAGCTGTTCCTCGTAGCGACCGAACGCGCGGGCGAAATCGGCTGGTGCGGCGGCGATTTCACCGGCGAGCAGGTAGGCGCCGATAAGTGCGAGCGCGGTGCCCATCCCGGTCATCGGCGACCCGCAGTAGGCGGCGTCGCCGAGCAGCGCCACCCGGCCCCGCGACCAGGACGGCATCCGGACCCGGGTCACCTCGTCGAAGTAGAAGTCGGGCGCCTCGGGCATGGCGTCCAGAATCGCCGGAATCACCCAGCCGTGCCCGGTCAGCCGATCGCGGATCAGCCGCTGCTGCGCCGCCACATCCCCGCGCAGTCGATCGTCGACCGGGATGCGGGTGGAGATGATCGCCATCGAGGTCGCCGGATCCATATCCGGGCGCAGCGCGACCACACTGCCCGGCACGGGATACACACCGACCCAACCGGTTTCCAGCGTCGTCCCCGGCGGGGTCGGGATGGTGAAGAACGTGATGTAGGCGCCGAGGTATTCGGTGAACCGCTCGCGTGGGCCGAAAACCCGCTCGCGCAGGGCCGAATTCAGGCCGTCCGCGCCGATCACCAGATCGAAGACGGCCGTGGCGCCGGAGGCGAAGCGCACCTTCACCGCCTCGGCACCCTGATCCAGCTCCTCGACCCATTCCCCGTAGCGGTAGTCCAGCGTGCCGGAATCCGCTGGGAGCGCCGCGATTTCGTCGAGCAACACCTGGTTGAGATCGCCGCGGGTGATCTCGATATCGGCCACGAACCCCTCGCCGCCGAACATCTCGGCGGGCATCCGAGCCCGCAGCCGGCCGCGCTCATCAATGAACACCATGCCGCGCTCATCGAGTTGACGTCGCCGGATGCCCGGCATCAGGCCCATCCGCTCGGCCACCTTGCGGCTGGGCCCGCGCAGATCGACCGCCTGACCGCCGGGCCGAGGCTCGGTGGCGCGTTCGACGACGGTGGTGTCGATCCCCGCGCGCAGCAGCTGCAACGCGACCGCGTTACCGGCAATCCCGCCGCCGCACACCAGAACCCGAATCGGTCGAGACATGGTGGACCCCTCCCGTGCGATTCCCTCGGAAAGGCCAGTGTTCCAGCGATCACCGCGACGGGACAACCCGATTACGCCGCTGGGCCTACATCGCCCTCGGCCAGGAGGAGGTTCAGCATTCGGCCCACGAGATTCATGTTCTCCGGGCGGTCGAAGTCGCTGTGTGCGCAGTCCACGGCGAAGACGTCCATCCGTCCGCCGATATGCGCACGCCAGGCGTGTCGGAGCTCCTCCTCGGGATCGATGATTCGACTACCGTCCGTATCCAGTGCGGCGCAGACGATCGTGGCGTCGCCGTCGTAGTAGGGGGAGGTGTAGCCGTCGAGCAGTGTGCTGTTGTTGATGAGCACCTTCGTCGCCTGCCGCACCAGTTCCTGGATCACCGGGGATTCGAGCTGCTCGCCGAATCTGTCTGCCGCCCAGTCCCGGACACCGGCCAGGGCATCGTCTTCGGATACGTCGGGTTGGTCGTCGGAGGGCATCGGGGGTTTGCTGTCCACGATGCCGAGGAATCCGATCCGCAGTCCCCGCCGGGCGAGCCGGTGCGCTATCGCATGCGCGACTATCCCGCCGTAGGACCACCCCAACAGGAAGTAGGGGCCCTCGTCCTGGAGGTCGAGGATCCGGTCGACGTAGTCGGTCACCATCTCCTCGAAGGAGGCGGCCAGCGGCCCACCGTCGAGGCCGCGGGACTGGATGGCATAGACGGGCCGGTCGGGGAGATGGGGTCCGAGCTGCTGGTAGAACCAGCCGAGACCGCCGCCGGGGTGCAGACACCACAGCGGTTGCCGCGATCCGGAGCTCTTGAGCCGCAGCACCGGATCGAAATCCGTTCCCGCGGCGGCACCCTCGTCGAGCCGGGTCACCAATTGGGCGACGGTGGGCGCGTCGAATATCACCCGGACCGGGACTTCCACTCCCAATACCGCCCGGATCTTGCTGGTGAGGCGGGTCGCCAACAGGGAATGTCCGCCCAGGGCGAAGAAATCGTCGTCGAGGCCGACCCGGTCGAGTCCGAGGATTTCGGCGAACAACTCCGCCAGCATATGTTCGCGGATGGTTTCCGGTGCGCGGTACCGCACCGCCGAGGCGAATTCCGGATCCGGCAACGCGCGCCGATCGAATTTCCCACTCGCGGTCAAGGGCATCGACTCGAGCACCATCACCACCGACGGCACCATGTATTCCGGCAATCGCTCACCGGCGAACCCGCGCACGTCCGCGGCCAGCAGACCGGCCTGCGGATTGTTCGCGTACACCGCGGGGTCGCCGACCTCCGCCGACGGCAGGTAGATGCCGGTCAGCGGTCGGCCGTCGCCGGTTCCGGCATCGAGGAAGACCGCGTCCATCTGCAGGGGTTCGGCCGACCAGGTGACCGCGGCGGTGTATCCCCGTTGCCGTGCCAGCGCGTGCAGATCCTCGGGCACCATGCCCTCGCCCGTCAGCCCGGTATGCGGGATCCCGGTCACGCGAATACCGCCGGGATGTCGATCTCCGAGCAGTCCACGCAACCAATCATGGTCGCGGAACACGACTTTCGGCACCTCGGCAAGCGAGATCGGCGTCGCCGGGGACTTGTACAAGACGATGTCGTAGCGGTACCGGGTCAACTCGTTGACCGAATACCCCCGCTCGAGCTGGATATCGACGCCGGCGAATCCGGGCAGCCCCACGAAGTACTCCGGGGCCAGCAACAGCTCCTGTTCGGCGGCGATATCCCGACGGACCCGAGCGGCGACCGCGGCGGGATCGTCGCCACCGTTCCGCGCGATCTGCACCGCGGTGGCGAAATCCTCGAGCAGTGCCAGATTGCGAACGTCACCCACGAATACGGCGCCGCCGGGAGCCAGGAGCCCCAGCACCTTGTCGAGGACATCACGCAGGTAGCCCTGGCCGGGGAAGTACTGGATCACCGAGTTCAACACCACGGTGTCGAAGTAACCTTCCGGCAGTCCGTCGATATCGTCGGCGGTGCGCACGGACAGCGAGACGCGATCGACCCATCCCGCACCCAGTTCACCCAGCTGCTGTCGCAGTGTGGCGATGGTCGCGGCGGAGAAATCCGTCGCCCAATACTGTTCGCACTCCGGGGCCAACTGCGATAACAACAGTCCCGATCCGACACCGATCTCGAGGACGCGCCGCGGCGCCAATCCGCGGATCCGCTCGACCGTGGCCATCCGCCATTCGCGCATCTGCTCGATCGGAATCGGCTCTCCGGTGAGGCTGCTGTTCCAGCCGTCGAAGTCCGCGCCGAATCCGGCTCCGGATCCGGCACCGCCGGTATCGCTGTCTCCGGCACCGGAATACAGGTCGTCGTATACCCGACGCCACTGCCCCACCAGCTCGTCCTCGCCGACCGCCGGCCCGGACCGATCGGCGACCACATACCCGACCAGCTGCTTACCGCCCGCATCGGTATCGCGCGCCACCACAACCGCCTGCGATACCGAAGGATGTTGTGCCAGAACGGCTTCCACCTCACCGGGCTCCACCCGGAAACCACGGATCTTCACCTGATCATCGACCCGCCCCACGAACTCCAACTGCCCGTCGGCATTCCAGCGCACGACATCGCCCGTGCGATACAACCGGCCACCCTTCGGATCGAACGGATCGGCCACGAACCGCGCCGCGGTCAATCCGGCGCGCCCCTGATAGCCCCGCGCCAATTGCGCACCGGCCACATACAATTCGCCGGCCACCCCGACCGGAACCGGAACCAGCCACGAATCCAGTACGAACACCCGCACATTCCCCAACGGGCGCCCGATGGGAACGGCACCACCCAGCTCACCCACCGCGTCGTAGGCGGTCACACACACCGTCGTCTCGGTGGGACCGTAACCGTTCATGATCTGAACATCGGCGTACGCCGCATGCAGTTTCCGAACCACCGATGCTGTCACCTCGGCGCCGCCGACGAGAACCCGCGTCACGGTTCGCAACGGATCCTCGGGCGAGGATTCGACGTGATCGAGCAATGCCGACAGCAGCGCGGGCGTCGCGAACATCTTGGTCACCGACCAGGATTGGATCAGTCGTGCGATCTCCGTCAGATCCGAACGCCGCTCACCCGCCATCACCACCGTCGCACCACCACACAGCGCGGGCCAGACCTCATAGGTCGAGGCATCGAACGCCACCGACGAATGCGCCAGCACCCGATCCTCGGGACGCACCGGCCACGCCTGAGCGACCAGATTCACCACGTTACGATGCGTGATACCAACACCTTTCGGCACACCGGTCGAACCCGATGTGTAAATCACATACGCCAGATTCTGCGG
Source organism: Nocardia sp. NPDC051570 (assembly GCF_044454005.1). Classification (NCBI taxonomy): domain Bacteria; kingdom Bacillati; phylum Actinomycetota; class Actinomycetes; order Mycobacteriales; family Nocardiaceae; genus Nocardia; species Nocardia sp. NPDC051570. Next base: position 727,759 of record NZ_JBITDI010000001.1, read on the forward strand.
CCGCACCACGACGACCGACTCGCGACCACTCGCACCATCGACAGCAAGCGCGTCGAGGTGAATATGCGGTATCGCGGTGTCGGGCAATGCCTGCGCGGTGGCCGAGTCGGTCACGACAACGGCCGGTGCGGCATCGGTGAGTATGAATGCCAGCCGATCCGACGGATACGCCGGATCGATCGGCAGATACCCGCCACCGGCCTTCAACACCGCCAGCCAAGCCACCATCAGTTCCACCGATCTCGGCAACGCGACCGCGACCACCGTGTCGGGGCGCACTCCCCGCGAGATCAGGATCCGCGCGAGCCGATCCGCCCGGCCATCGAGATCCCGATACGTCAACTCGGCGTCTCCGCAGACCACCGCGATCGCCTCCGGGGTCGCGGCCACCCGCGCCTCGATCAATCCCACCAGGGTGACGCCCGGATCGATCGCGACGCCGGTGTCGTTCCAGCGAGCCAACACCCACTCGCGTTCGTCGCCGCCGAGCACATCGATCGACCCGACCGGGGCCTGCGGATCCGATACCACCAGCTCCAGCAGCCGCATCAACCGCGCCGTCATCGCCTCGACCGTGGATCGATCGAACAACTCGGTCGCGTATTCGACGAACCCACTCCACTCGTGACCGGCGGGAGCGTCGGCGATATTGAAATACAGGTCGAACCGCGAGGTCACAATGGATACGGGGTAGGGCTCGATCCCGACCCCCGCCAGGTCCACCGTCGGCAGTGCGTTGTTCTGAAATGCCAGCGACACCTGGAACAGCGGGTGATGGGCCGCCGAGCGTGCCGGGTTGAGCAACTCGACCAGCAATTCGAACGGCGCGTCCTGATTCTCGTACGCCGCCAACGCCTTCTCCCTGACCTGCCCCAGGATATCGACGAAAGACGCCGCCGGCGCGACGGTCGCGCGCAACACCCAGGTGTTGACGAAGAATCCGACCACATCGGCCAAGGCCTCATCGGTCCGGCCCGCGATCGGCGACCCGATCGGAATATCGGCTCCGGCACCGAGTTTGAACAACAACACCGCCAATACCGACTGCCACACCATCGACACCGTCGCACCCTCGCGAGCCGCCAACCGCTCCAACGCCTCTCGGGTCCGAACATCGATACCGAAACCCACCAGATCTCCGCGATAGCTGGCCACCCGCGGCCGCGGCCGATCGGTCGGCAACCGCAATTGCTCCGGCAACCCCGCGAGTTCGCCCCGCCAATACTCGAATTGCCGGGACAACACACTGTCCGGATCGGTCGGCAACCCCAGCCATTCCTGTTGCCACAGCGTGTAATCCACGTACTGCGCCGGGAGCGGCTCCCATCCCGGCGCGCGATCCCCGAGGCGCGCCGCATAGGCCGTGGCCAGATCGCGCAGTAGCGGCGCCATGGACCAACCATCTCCGGCAATGTGATGCATCAGCACGACCAGTACGTATTCGTCCGGGCCATAACGCAGCACCGTGACCCTGATCGGAATCCGAGTGGACAGATCGAACCGATATCCCACCGCCGCACTCACCGCCGCCTCGACATCCACGGGATCCACGTCGGCAATGGTCACCGGCACCTCGACACTGCCGGCATCGAGCACACGCTGTGCCGGAACACCGTCGACCTCGACGAAGACCGTGCGCAGAGTCTCATGCCGCGCAACGACATCGCCGACCGCGTCCGCGAATGCCGACGCATCGAACACCCCTCGCAAGCGCGCGGCCAACGGGATGTTGTAGGTGGCGGACGGTCCCTCCAGGCGATGAATGAACCACAGCCGCCGCTGCGCGAACGATAACGGCACCACCTCCGGCCGCGACCGAGCCGACAACATCGGCCGCATCCGCCCGCCGGAATTCAGCCGAGTCACCAACTGCGCCACCGTCGGAGCGTCGAATACCGCCCGGATCGACACCTCGACCCCCAGCACCACCCGAATCCGGCTCACCAGACGAGTGGCCAGCAACGAATGGCCGCCCAGCTCGAAGAAGCTGTCGTCCACACCGATCCGGTCGCGTCCGAGGACTTCGCCGAACAACTCGGTCAGCGCCCGCTCCCGCTCGCCCTCCGGCGCCCGGTAGGCCACCGACGAGCCGAACTCCGGGGCCGGTAGCGCCCGGCGATCCACCTTCCCGTTCGCGGTCAGCGGCACCGAGTCGATCACCATCACCACGGTCGGCACCATGAATTCGGGCAGCCGATCGGCCGCCCACCGGCGGACCTCCGCGCCCGATCGGTCGGCGACCACATATCCGACCAACTGCTTACCGCCCTCGATTCCGGAATGGCGCGCCACCACCACCGCCCGCGAGACCGAAGGATGCTGAGCCAGTACCGCTTCCACCTCACCGAGTTCGATCCGGAAGCCACGGATCTTCACCTGATCATCGGCTCGGCCCACGAACTCCAACCGCCCGTGCGCATTCCAGCGCACCACATCACCCGTGCGATACAACCGACCACCATTCGGATCGAACGGATCCGCCACAAACCGTGCCGCGGTCAACCCCACCTGCCCCCGATACCCCCGCGCCAACTGCGCACCGGCGATATACAACTCACCGGGCGTCCCCACCGGCGCAGGCCGCAACCACGAATCCAAGACGAACACCCGCACATTCCCCAGCGGAGACCCGATCGGCACTACCGCACCTTCGAAATCCGCCACCGCCTCGAAGGGGCGAGAGGTCGCGAAGGTCGTCGTCTCGGTCGGCCCGTACACGTGCACGATCCGCATCGCGGGACATATCCGCACGGCACGACGGAATACCTCGGGCGGCATCTCCTCACCGCCGGTCCACACCTGACGAAGTCCGGCGAGGGCATCGGGACACTGATCGATGAACAACTCGAACAACCGAGTGGTGAGAAATGCCGCCGTGACGCTGTGCGCGGCCAGCAATCGGCCCAGCTCAGCGATATCGGGGCGATCCTGCGACGCGACGACTATCCGGCCACCGCCCAGCAGTGGAACCCAGATCTCGTAGGTGGAGGCGTCGAAGGCCACCGAGGAGTGCATCAACACCGTGGCGTGCGCACCGTCTCGCCATACCGGCTTGGTCGCGAAGGCCACGACATTGCGGTGAGTGACGGCAACGCCTTTCGGCACGCCCGTGGAACCGGAGGTGTAGATCAGATACGCCAGATTCTGCGGCCGCACCGCGGGGAGATCGGCCTGGCCCCGCATATCCGTGGTGTCGAGGAACAGGTGCGGTATCGCGGTATGCGGCAACAGCTTCGCGGTGACGGAGTCGGTCACGACGACCACCGGCGCGGCATCGGTCAGAATGAACGCCAACCGATCCGACGGATACGCCGGATCGATCGGCAGGTACCCACCACCGGCCTTCAACACCGCCAGCAACGCCACGAACAACTCCACCGAGCGCGGCAACGCCACTGCCACAACGCAATCCGGACCCACGCCGCGTGAGATCAACGCTCGCGCCAGCCGGGCCGCGCGGAGATCGAGGTCGCGGTAGGTCAGCTCCGCGTCCCCGCAGACGACCGCGACCGCGTCCGGAGTCGCGGCGGCCCGTGCGTGGAACAGGTCGACGATGGTGTCATCGGGGACCTCCACGACAGTGTCGTTCCACCGACGCACCACCAATTCGCGTTCGTCACCGAGGATATCGATCGACCCCACCGGCACAGTCGGATCCGCCACCACCTGCCGCAGTATTCGCACCAACCGCCCCGCCATCGCCTCGACCGCCGACCGGTCGAAGACATCGGTGCGATATTCGAGGTGCAGCGTCAAGGTGGCGGCGGAATTCGCCACGAGTGTCACCGGATAGTGCGAGGGTGTGTTGGGACGCAGATCGGTGAGGCCGATACCGCTGGTAGTAGCCGCCGCACCGATTCCGGCCTGATCGACCGGATAGGACTCGAACCCGATCAGCGTGTCGAACAAGACATCCACCCCGACACCCCGATGGATATCGCTCAACCCGATATGGTGATAGTCCAGCAACGCGGCCTGACGCGCCTGCAGATCGACCAGCACCTCGGCCAGGGTGTCGCGGGAATTCAACCGCACCCGCACGGGCACGGTATTGATGAACAACCCCACCATCGAATCCACGCCGGCAATCACCGGAGGCCGACCCGATACCGTCGCACCGGCGACCACATCATGACGTCCCGTCGACGCCGCCAGCGCAATCCCCCACCCGGCCTGTACAACGGTGTTCACCGTGACCTCGAGCGCCGTGGCCTGCCGACTCACTCCCAAGGCCGTCTCCGCCGCCAGCGGCACCTCGACCCGATCGACCCCGCCCAGCGCGGAATCGTCCGCACCGCCGGTCCTTCCGGCGAGCAGTGTGGGTTCGTCCACGCCCTGAAGTTCCCGGGTCCAGGCTTCCACGCCCGCCCGAGAGTCTTGCCGGGTCAGCCACGCGAGGAAGTCTCGGTAGTCGGGCGCGGGCGGCAATGCCGTGCCGTCACCGCCGGAACCGTAGAGACCCAACAGATCCCGGATCAGCAACGGCAACGACCAACCATCCAACAGCACGTGATGGGCCGTGAGCACCAACTCCGACCGCTGCTCGGACATCAGCACCAACGTCAACCGCAACAACGGCGGCACCGCCACATCGAAATGCGCATCCCGATCCTCGACCAGCAACCGCTCCAACGCCGCATCCCGATCCCCGATGTCGCGCAAATCGACTACGCGCCAGGGCAACTCGACACTATCGACGACCACTTGGATCGGGACGCCGCGAGAATCGGCGGCGAAACCCACCCGCAGAATCGGATACCGGTCGAGCAATCCCTGCCCGGCCGCACGCATCCGAGCCGGATCCACCCGGCCGACCAGGCCGAATACGACCTGCATGTGATAGGCGTCAAAGCCCTCGCCCGCGAATTCCTGATGAAACAGCAACCCCGACTGCATCGACGTCAGCGGCCACACATCCGCCAACCCTGGATACCGCTGCTCCAATGCCTCGATCTCGTTCTGTCCCAACGTCACCAGCGGCAGATCCGACGGCGTGAAACCGCCCGCGCCCGACGTCGCGGCGTGGCGGGCCAACCCCTCCACGGCGTTTCGCCACAGCTCGGCCAGATCCTCGACTTCGGTCCTCGCCAGCACACCCGCGGGCGCGGCGAAGACCGCCTGCAATACTGGTCCCTCGTCCGCATCGACGACCATCGCGCTCACATCCAGCACCGACATCGCGGGCATCGCCGACAACGTCGGATCCAACGGTGTGACCAGCTGTTCGGCATCGACCGACGGAGCCCAGCCCGCTCCTCGAAGGCGTTGCGGCAGTAGATCCGTGGAGGTGATCCTGCCCAGGTAGTTGTATCCGATCTGCCCGGTCGAAAGCCGTTGCAGCACACCAGCGGCCTCGGGATTGAGATACCGCAGTAGCCCGTATCCGATGCCCTTGTCCGGTACCGCGCGCAACTGCTCCTTGACCGATTTGACCACGACGCCCGCGGCCGGACCACCCGCGCACAGGTGGTCCCATTCCGTTGCGGCCGCCTGCAACCGCACCGGGAACATGCTGGTGAACCAGCCGATGGTATTCGACAGGTCGGCACCGGAAACGGTGTCCTCTTCGCGCCCATGGCCTTCCAGTCGGACCAGGACCGAATCCTCATCGACACCGCGTATCTCGCGCCAGCGCGCGACCGCTACCGCCAATGCCGCCAGCAACCCGTCGTCGACCCCGCCATGGAATGCCGCCGGCAGCGTGGTCAACAGCGCCTCGGTCGCCGCCACCGGAATGCGCACCCGCACATGCTGGGCGGTGGCCATGACATCGACCGCGGGGTCCAGCGGACGAGAGCCCAGCATCGAATCGGGTCCGTCGAGAACCGCACGCCACCAGGGCAATTGCTCCACAAGCTCCGGTGCGGAGGCCTGTTCGGCCAGCCCGTGCGCCCAGCGCCGCATCGACGTTCCGGTCCTCGCCAGTACCGGAACGGATCCGGCGGATACCGCCTGCCACGCGGATACCAAGTCCGGCAACAGAATCCGCCACGACACACCATCGACCGCCAGATGATGCGCCACGATCGCCAAGCGCCCCGCCCGCGCTGGTCCGGCATCGAACCATATGAACCGCATCATCACCCCTGCCGCTGGAGCCAACCGGCCCACCGCGGCCCCCAGCTGCGCAACGATGTCATCGGCCTGCTGTGTCAGCCCTACGCGATGCAGCAGCCGGTCCGCATCCACCGAGCCCACCGGCGCGACCTCGAGCCCCGCACCACGCTCGTCATCGACCAACCGCGACCGCAACACATCATGACGATCGATCACCGCAGCCAGAACGACCACCAAACCGGCCCGATCGATACCCACCGGCAGATCCAGCACCATCGACTGACTGAAACCATCGAAACCCGAACCCAACTCCCGCACGAACCGAGCCACCGGTAACAGCGGCATCCAGCCGATTCCACCACCGGCCATCTCCCCCAGCACCACACTCACCCCACGCCCGGCGGCGATCCCCACCAGCGCGGCCACGGTCCGGTATTCGAACACCTCCCGCGGACTGACCTCCACACCCAGCACCCGCGCCCGCGACACCACCTGAATCGACCGAATACTGTCCCCACCCAACTCGAAGAAACTGTCGTCCACACCCACCCGCGCCAACCCCAGCACCTCGGCGAACACCCCCGCCAACACTCGCTCCGCATCCGAACCCGGCGCCCGATAGCGCCTCGACGAGCCGAACTCCGCAGCGGGCAATGCCTGACGATCCACTTTCCCGTTCGCGGTCAACGGCACCGACTCGATCACCATCACCACCGCGGGCACCATGAACTCCGGCAACCGCTCGCGAGCGAATCGACGCACATCATGACCGTCGAGTTCGTTCGCTCGATCGGGGACCACATAGCCGATCAGCTGCTTACCACCGAATTCCGTCTCGCGTGCTATCACCACCGCGCGCGACACCGACGGGTGTTGCGCCAGAACGGCTTCCACCTCGCCCGGCTCGACCCGGAAGCCACGGATCTTCACCTGATCATCGGCGCGGCCCACGAACTCCAACCGCCCGTGCGCATTCCAGCGCACCACATCACCCGTGCGATACAACCGACCACCGGCCGAATCGAACGGATCGGCCACGAACCGTGCCGCGGTCAGCCCTGCCCGCCCCCGATAGCCCCGCGCCAACTGCGCACCGGCGACATACAACTCCCCCGCGATCCCGACCGGCACCGGTGCCAGCCACGAATCCAGCACGAACACCCGCGTATTGGCCACCGGAACACCGATCGGCGCCACCGGGCCGACCAGCCGGTCGGGCACGATCTGTGCCGTCGCATTGACCGTCGCCTCGGTGGGACCGTAGAGGTTATCGATCCGCACATCGGCCCATCGGGCCCGCAGTGCCTCGACCAGCCCCGCCGTCAGCGTGTCGGCCCCGGTATTCACCTGGGTCAGACTCTGGAAGGTGGTGTCCGGCACCGAGTCCACGAATGCCGACAACAGCGGCGGCGTCGCGAACATCTTCGTCACCGACCTGGTCTCGATCAGCCGCGTGATCTCCGCCGGATCCGAACGCTGCTCACCCGCGACAACCAAGGCAGCACCACCACACAACGCGGGCCAGATCTCATACGTCGACGCATCGAACGCCACCGACGAATGCACCAACACCCGATCCCCCGGGCCCGCCGACCACGCCTGAGCAACCAGATTCACCACGTTACGATGAGTGATACCAACACCTTTCGGCACACCGGTCGAACCCGACGTGTAGATCACATATGCCACGTTCTGCGGCCGCACCGCGGGGAGATCGGCCTGACCCCGCATGTCGGTGGTGTCGAGGAACAGGTGCGGTGTCGTGGTGTGGGGCAACAGCTCTGCTGTAGCGGAGTCGGTCACGACGACCACCGGCGCGGCATCGGCCAGAATGAACGCCAACCGATCCGAGGGATACGCCGGATCGATCGGCAGGTACCCACCACCGGCCTTCAACACCGCCAGCAACGCCACGATCAGCTCCACCGAGCGCGGCAATGCCACCGCCACAACGCAATCCGGACCCACGCCGCGCGAAACCAACACTCGCGCCAGCGCATCGGCCCGAGAATCGAGCTCTCGATACGCCGATTCGGTGTCCCCGCAGATCACCGCGACACCATCCGGAGTCGCGGCGACCTGCGCCTCGAACAACCCGACCACCGTGGTGTCCGGGACCACGACGGCGGTGTCGTTCCACCGACGCAGCACCAGTTCGCGTTCGTCGCCTCCGAGGATATCGATCGATCCCACCGGCACAGTCGGATCCGCCGCCACCTGCCGCAGTATTCGCACCAATCGCCCCGCCATCGCCTCGACCGCCGACCGGTCGAACGCATCGGTGCGGTATTCGAGTCGGAGTTGTAGATGCGGACTGGCGCCGGCCACGACTGTCAGGGGGTAATGCGTGGGCGCTTCGGGACGCAGATCGGCGATGGCGATGCCGCTGGTGGTGGCGGCCGCACCGATTCCGGCCTGATCGACCGGATAGGACTCGAACCCGATCAGCGTGTCGAACAAGATATCCACCCCGGCACCCCGGTGGATATCGCTCAACCCGATATGGTGATAGTCCAGCAACGCGGCTTGGCGCGCCTGCAGGGTGGTCAACAGATCGGTGATGGTGTCGCGAGGATGCAATCGCACCCGCACGGGCACGGTATTGATGAACAACCCCACCATCGAATCCACGCCCGCGATCACTGGAGGCCGACCCGATACCGTCGCACCGGCGACCACATCATGACGATCGGTCGACGCGCCCAAGAGAATTCCCCATGCCGCCTGCACGGCGGTGTTCACCGTGACCCCGAGTTCACCGGTCCGCCTGTGCAGCGCCACCGCGGTCTCCACGGTCAGCGGCACCTCGACCCGCTCGACCCCCGCCGAGGCGGCATCATCGAGGCCGCCGGACTTCCCGGCGAGCAAGGTGGGTTCTCGCACGCCCTCGAGTTCCTCGGCCCACGCCTTGACCGCGACCTGAAAGTCTTGGCGGCCCAACCACTTCAGGAAGTCCTTGTAGTCGGGCGCGACCGGCAATGCCGTGCCGTCACCGCCGGAACCATAGAGACCCAACAGATCCCGGATCAGCAACGGCAACGACCAACCGTCCAGCAGCACGTGATGAGCAGTGAACACCAACTCCGACCGCCGCTCGGACATCAGCACCAACGTCAACCGCAACAACGGCGGCACCGCCACATCGAAATGCGCATCCCGATCCTCGACCAGCAACCGCTCCAATACCGCGTCCCGATCCTCGGCATCACGTACATCGACTACCCGCCAAGGCAACTCGACACCATCGATAACCATCTGGATCGGGACACCGCGAGAATCGGCGGCGAAACCCACCCGCAGATTCGCATACCGCTCCACCAATCCCTGCTCGGCCGCCCGCATCCGAGCGGGATCCACCCGCCCGGCCAATCCGAAGACGACCTGCATGTGATAGGCGTCGAAGCCCGGACCCGCGAATTCCTGATGAAACAGCAACCCCGACTGCATCGGAGTCAGGGGCCACACATCCGCGAGCCCCGGATGCCGCTCCTCCAGATCCTCGATCTCGTTCTGCCCCAGCCTCACCAGCGCCAGATCCGACGGCGTCAGACCGCCCGCACCCGAAGCCGTGGCGTGGCGGGCCAACCCCACGACCGCGTTGCGCCACAGCTCGGCCAGATCTCCCACCTCGGTCGTCGCCAGCACACTCGTCGGTGCCGCGAATACCGCCCGCAATACCGGGCCCGCGCTGGTGTCGACGACCATCGTGGTGATATCGAGCACCGCCAGAGCGGGCATGGCCGGGTCCGGGCCCACGGATCCCGCACCCTCGCGGGCCGGAGTCCATCCGGCGCCCCGCAGTCGTGGCGGCAGCAGATCCGTCGAGGTGAGCCTGCCCAGGTGGTTGAATCCGATCTGCCCGGCCGAAAACTGGTGCAGGGCAGCGGCGGTATCGGAATTGAGGTATCGCAACAACCCGTAGCCGATGCCCTTGCCGGGTACCGCACGCAACTGCTCCTTGACCGACTTGATCAGGGCGCCCGCGGCCGCACCGCCCGCGCAGACCTCGTCCCACGGCACTCCGGAAGCATGCAGCCGCACCGGGTATACGCTCGTGAACCACCCGACGGTATTCGACAGGTCGGCACCGGGAACGGTGTCCTCCTCGCGCCCATGGCCTTCCAACTGGATCAACACCGATTCCGCACGCACGCCATGAGCATGCCGCCAGCGAGTCACCGCCAACGCCAATGCCGCCAGCAATCCGTCCTCGACCCCACCACGGAACACTGTCGGCACTGTGGTGGACAGCGTCTCGGTCACCGCCACCGGAATCTCGACGACGATATGGTCGACGGTCCGCATGACATCGACGTCCGGGTCCAGCGGCCGAGAGCCGATCATCGGATCGGGCTGGTCGAGAACCGCACGCCACCAAGCCAACTCGGCCACCCGCTCCGATCGGGTCGCCTCGTCGAGGACACCGTGCGCCCAGCGCCGCATCGACGTCCCGGTCCTCGCCAACACCGGCGCGGATCCGGCGGACACCGCCTGCCACGCGGATACCAAGTCCGGCAACAGAATCCGCCACGACACACCATCGATCGCCAGATGATGCGCCACGATCGCCAACCGGCCCGCCCGCGCTGGTCCGGCATCGAACCACACGAACTGCACCATCACCCCCGCCGCCGGAGCCAACCGAGCGAGCGCGGCTCGCATCTCCGCGAACTGCTGTGCAGGGTCGTCGATGTCGACGCGATGCAGCAGCCGGTCCACATCCACCGCACCCACCGGCGCGACCTCCAGCCCCGCACCACGCTCATCATCGACCAACCGCGACCGCAACACATCATGACGATCGATCACCGCGGCCAGCACAGCTATCAAACCCGCCCGATCGATACCCACCGGCAGATCCAGCACCATCGACTGACTGAAACCATCGAAACCCGCACCCAACTCCCGCACGAACCGAGCCACCGGCAACAACGGCATCCACCCCACCCCACCGCCCGGCAACTCCCCCACCACGGACCCGGCCACCGCACGCTCCACCGCCACCGCGGCCAGCCCCGCGACCGTCCGGCGCTCGAACACCTCCCGCGGACTGACCTCCACACCCAACGTCCGCGCCCGCGACACCACCTGAATCGACCGAATACTGTCCCCGCCCAACTCGAAGAAACTGTCATCCACACCCACCCGCGCCAATCCCAATACCTCGGCGAACACCGTGGCCAGGATCTGTTCCGCACTGGTGCGCGGCGCCCGATAGCGCATCGACGAGGTGAACTGCGGATCCGGTAGCGCGGCGTGGTCGAGTTTGCCGTTCGCGGTCAACGGCATCGACTCGATCACCATCACCACCGCGGGCACCATGAACTCCGGCAACCGCTCGGAGACGAATCCCCGCACATCCGGCCCGGAACCGTCGGCGACCACGTAGCCGATCAGCTGCTTGTCGCCGGTGTCGGTCGCACGCGCCACCACCACCGCCTGGGACACCGCAGGATGCTGCGCCAGTGCGGCTTCCACCTCACCCGGCTCGACCCGGAAGCCACGGATCTTCACCTGATCATCGGCCCGGCCCACGAACTCCAACTGCCCGTTGGCATTCCAGCGCACCACATCACCCGTGCGATACAACCGGCCACCATTCGGATCGAACGGATCGGCCACAAATCGCAGGGCCGTCAACCCAGCCCGGCCGCGATAGCCGCGCGCCAATTGCGCACCGGCGACATACAACTCCCCCGCCACCCCGACAGGCACCGGCACCAACCACGAATCCAGCACGAACACCCGCACATTCCCCAACGGACGCCCGACCGGAACAGCGCCGTCGATATCGACCACCGCGTCGTAGTCGGTCACACACGCCGTCGTCTCGGTCGGCCCGTAACCGTTCATGACCTGAGCACCGGCATAGGTCGCAGTCAGCCTCCGAACCACGTCCACCGTCAGTTCGGCACCGCCGACGATGATCCGTCCCAGCGTCCGTAACGGCTTGCCGGGCAACGATTCGACGTGATCGAGCAACGCCGACAGCAACGGCGGAGTCGCGAACATCCGCGTCACCGACCGCGAGGCGATCAGCCGGGTGATCTCCACCGGGTCCGAGCGTTGCTCACGCGCGACAATCAGCGTCGCGCCACGACACAGTGCGGGCCAGATCTCATACGTCGACGCATCGAATGCCACCGACGAATGCACCAGCACCCGATCCCCGAGACCCACCGACCACGCCTGGGCAACCAGGTTCACGACGTTACGGTGACTGATACCAACGCCTTTCGGCACACCGGTGGAGCCGGATGTGTAGATCACATACGCCAGGTTCTGCGGCCGCACCATCGCGTCCCGATACCGTCCCGGCTGGTATCGCACATCGATGATGTCGGGCTCGTCGAGATACAGGAACGGTATTGCATTGTGCGGCAAAATGTTTGCGGTAGCAGTCTCGGTGATGACCACAACCGGGGCCGCGTCGTCGAGAATGTAGGCCAGCCGATCCGACGGATACGCCGGATCGATCGGCAGATACCCACCCCCCGCTTTCACTACCGCCAGCAATGCCACGAACAACTCCACCGAGCGCGGCAATGCCACCGCCACCACCGCATCGGGTCCGACTCCGCGCGAAATCAACACCTGCGCAAGCCGATCCGCCCGAATATCCAGAGCCCGGTAGGTCAGCTCGGTCTCCGCGCAGACGATGGCGACGGCATCCGGTGTCGCCGCGACCCGCTCGGAGAACAACCCGGCCAGGGTGGTGTCGGGAACGTCCCTCGTGGTGTCGTTCCACCGGGACAACACCAGTTCGCGTTCGTCGTTGCCGAGAACGTCGACCGATCCCACCGGGGCATCGGGATCCGACAGCACCAGATGCAGCAACAGGATCAACCGCGCCACCATCGCCTCGACCGTGGCCCGATCGAACAACTCGGTCGCGAACTCGACCAGTCCATTCCATGGATGCCCGGCGGGAGCGTCCGCGATATTGAACAACAGATCGAACCGTGCGGTCGCAGTCGATGCCGGATACGGCTCGATCCGCACCCCCGACAACTCCAGCGTCGGCAGCGTGTTGTTCTGAAACGCCAACGACACCTGGAACAACGGATGATGCGCGGCCGAACGCACCGGATTGAGCAACTCCACCAACAACTCGAACGGAACATCCTGATTCTCGTACGCCGCCAACGCTTTCGCCCTGACCTGCCCCAGAATCTCGGCGAACGACGCACCCGCGACGACTCCGGTCCGCAACACCCAGGTGTTGACGAAGAACCCCACCAGATCGGCCAACGCCTCATCCGTGCGACCCGCGATCGGCGACCCGATCGGAATATCGTCTCCGGCACCGAGTTTGAACAACAGCACCGCCAACGCCGACTGCAACACCATCGACACCGTCGCACCCTCACGAGCGGCCAACCGCTCCACAGCGATGCGGATCTCGGGATCGATATCGAAACTCACGACATCCCCGCGATATCCGGCCGCTCGCGGCCGCGGCCGATCGGTCGGTAGCCGCAGCTGCTCCGGCAGCCCGTCCAACTCACGCCGCCAGTACTCGAACTGCTGAGAGATCACGCTGTCCGGATCGGTGCGCGCGCCCAGCAATTCCTGTTGCCAGAGCGTGTAATCCACGTACTGCACCGGCAATGGCAGCCACTCCGGCGCTCGATGCTCCGCGCGCGCCGAGTAAGCCGTCGATATGTCCCGCAACAGCGTCGCGGCCGACCAGCCGTCACCGGCGATGTGGTGGATCAGCAGCACCAGCACCCACTCATCGGCGCCGCGGCGAAAGACGGTGGCCCGGAGCGGAATCTCCGACGACAGATCGAATCCGTACCGCACCGCCGCGGTCACCGCGGCATCCAGATCCACGGCAGCCGCCTCGGCGACGGTGATCGGCACCTCGACGCTGTCGGCGGCGAGCACCCGCTGGGCGGGCACGCCCTCGGTCTCGGCGAAAATCGTGCGCAGACTCTCGTGCCGCGCCACGACATCACCGACCGCGGCCTCGAACGCCGAGATATCGAACGCACCCCGCACCCGGGCCGTCACCGGAATGTTGTAGGTGGCGGAGGGCCCCTCCAACCATCCGACGAACCACAGCCGGCGCTGCGCGAACGACAGCGGAACCACCTCGGGCCGCGGCCGAGCCGCCAACGCCGGACGCGGTCGAGTCCGGTCCGCGAGCCGGATCACCAACTGCGCCACCGTCGGAGCGTCGAATACCGTCCGAATCGGCACCTCGACGCCCAGGACCACCCGAATCCGGCTGGCCAGCCGGGTGGCCAGCAACGAATGCCCACCCAATGCGAAGAAACTGTCGTCGATGCCGACCCGGTCGAGTCCGAGGATCTCCGCGAACAACTCGGTCAACACCTGTTCCCGGAGGGAGCCCGGGGCGCGATACGGCATCGAGGACCCGAGCTCCGGAACCGGCAACGCCCGGCGGTCCACCTTCCCGTTCGCGGTCAGCGGCACCGAGTCGATCACCATCACCGCCGTCGGCACCATGTAATCCGGCAGCCGCTCGCCCGCGAATCGACGCACATCATGACCGTCGAGTTCGTTCGCACGGTCGGGGACCACATAGCCGATCAGCTGTTTACCACCGATATGCGTATCACGGGCGATCACCACCGCTCGCGATACCGAAGGGTGTTGCGCCAGTGCGCTTTCCACCTCACCGGGTTCGACCCGGAAGCCACGGATCTTGACCTGATCATCGGCTCGGCCCACGAACTCCAACCGGCCCTCAGTGTTCCAACGCACCACGTCACCCGTGCGATACAACCGACCACCATTCGGATCGAACGGATCGGCCACGAACCGTGCCGCGGTCAACCCCACCCGACCGCGATACCCCCGCGCCAACTGCGCACCGGCGATATACAACTCACCGGCGACTCCCACCGGCACCGGCACCAACCATGAATCCAGCACGTACACCCGTGTATTGGTGACCGGAACACCGATCGGCACCACAGTGCCGACCGGACTGTCGGGCACGACCAGCGCGGTCGCATTGACCGTCGCCTCGGTGGGACCGTACAGATTGTCGATCCGAGCGCCCGCGCACGCGGCTTTCACCGCATCGACCAGCTCCGCGGACAGCGAGTCGGCGCCGGTATTCACCTGCGTCACACTCCGGAAAGGAGTGCCCGGCAACGACTCCAGGTGATCCACCAACGCCGACAACAACGCTGGGGTCGCGAACATCCTCGTCACCGACCGTGACGCGACCAGCCGCGTGATCTCCGCCGGATCCGAACGCTGCTCACCCGCGACAACCAAGGCAGCACCACCACACAACGCGGGCCAGATCTCATACGTCGACGCATCGAACGCCACCGACGAATGCACCAGCACCCGATCTTCGGTACTTACCGACCAGGACTGAGCGACCAGGTTCACCACGTTGTGATGGGTGATACCAACACCTTTCGGCACACCGGTCGAACCCGACGTGTAGATCACGTACGCCAAGTTCTGCGGCCGTACCGCGGGGAGGTCGGCCCGGTCCGGCACCTCAGCGGTGTCGAGCGTGTCGAGATACAGACAGGGCGCTGCCGTCCGCGGCATAGCCCGCGCCGTCACCGAGTCGGTCACGACAATGACGGGCGCGGCGTCCGCGAGGACGAAGGTCAACCGATCCGAAGGATAACCCGGATCGATCGGCAGATAGGCACCACCGGCCTTCACCACCGCCAGCAACGCCACGATCAGATCCACCGTCCGGGGCAGCGCCACCGCCACCACCACATCGGAGCCCACTCCACGCGAAATCAAGACCCGGGCAAGCATTTCGGCGCGCGCATCGAGTTCCGCGTACGAGACCACGACATCGCCGGACAGCACAGCGACCGCATCCGGCGTCCGCGCGACCTGCGCCTCGAACAGCCCGGCCATGGTGGCGTCCGAGACCTCGGCAGCGGTGTCGTTCCACCGGCCCAGCACCAATTCACGTTCGCCACTGCCGAGTACATCGATCGACCCGACCGGAACATCGGGATCCGACACCACCGACCGCAACAATCGCACCAATCGCCCCGCCATCGTCTCGACCGTGGACCGATCGAACAGGTCCGTGGCGTATTCGACGTGCATATCCCAGCCCGCCGACGCGGCCGCATCGCCGATATTGAACGACATATCGAATCGCGATGTCATCGCGGTCAGGGCATAGGGATGGAATACGACCCCCGGCAATTCCAGGGTGGGCGCGGTGTTGTTCTGAAAACTGAGCAGCACCTGGAACAGCGGATGATGGGCCGCCGAGCGGGCCGGATTGAGCAGCTCCACCAGCAACTCGAAGGGAACATCCTGATTCTCGTACGCCGCCAGCGCTTTCGCCCGGACCTGCCCCACGATCTCCGCGAACGACATCCCGGGAACCACGCCCGCGCGCAGCACCCACGTATTGACGAAGAATCCGACCAGATCGGTCAACGCCTCATCGGTGCGGCCCGCGATCGGCGATCCGATCGGAATATCCTCCCCCGCACCGAGTTTGAACAGCAGAACAGCCAATGCCGACTGCAACACCATCGACACCGACGCCCCCGCATCGGCGGCCGATCGTTCCACCGCGGTGCGGATATCCGGATCGATGCCGACGACCACCACATCGCCGCGATAGCTGGCCAGCCGCGGCCGCGGCCGATCGGTGGGCAGCAGCAGCTGCTCGGGCAACCCCGCGAGTTCCCGCCGCCAATACTCGAACTGCTGGGACAGCACACTGTCCGGATCGGTCGACGACCCCAGCAACTCCCGCTGCCACAGCGTGTAGTCCACATACTGCACCGGCAACGGCTCCCATTCCGGAACCCGATCTCGTCTGCGCGCCGCATAGGCGACCGACAGATCCCGCAGCAGCGGCGTCATCGACCAGCCGTCCCCGGCAATGTGATGGATCAGCAGTACCACGACGCATTCGTCTGTGCCGCACCGCATGACGGTGACCCGGATCGGGATCTGGGTCGACAGATCGAACCGGTATCGTGCCGCCTCGGCGATCGCCGCATCGACCTCGGCGGGCCGCACATCGGCGATCGTCACGGGTACCTCGACGCCCTCGGCCTCGAGCACCCGCTGAGCCGGGACACCGTCGTCCTCGACGAAGATCGTGCGCAGGCTCTCATGCCGCGCCACGACATCGCCGACGGCGGCCACGAAGGCCGCGTCATCGAACACACCGGTCAACCTGACCGCCACGGGCATGTTGTAGGTGGCCGACGGGCCCTCGAGCCGGTGCAGGAACCACAACCGGCGCTGCGCGAAGGACAACGGAATCATGACAGACCCGCCTCTCGATTCATCTTGCGCAGGGCCGGTCGGCGAGAGGGAGCCAATTGTTCCCATCTTCGGGCTAGTTCGGCCACGGTGGGCGCGTCGAATATCACGCGGACCGGGACCTCGATTCCCAGCACCGCCCGGATCCGGCTGGCCAGCCGGGTGGCCAGCAGCGAATGCCCGCCGAGGGCGAAGAAACTGTCGTCCACGCCGATCCGGTCGCGGCCGAGGATTTCGGCGAACAGTGCGGCGAGTTCGCGCTCCCGGTCGCTGCCCGGCGCCCGATACTCCGCCGAGGAGGCGAATTCCGGATCCGGCAATGCCGGGCGATCGAGCTTCCCGTTCGCCGTCAACGGCACCGAGTCGATCACCATCACCACCGTCGGCACCATGAACTCCGGCAATCGCTCCCCGGCGAATCGGCGTACATCGGCGGGCAGCAGGGTGTCCTGGGGATTGTTGGTGTGCGCGGCCCGGCCGCCCGCCGCGACCGACGGCAGGTACACGTCGGTGAGCGGCCGGTCCCGCACCGTCGCGGCGTCGAGGAAGACCGCGTCCATTCGATCCCGCCGCGCGGACCAGGTGACCGCGGTGACATATCCGAGCCGCTGTCCCAGCGCATGCAGATCCTCGGGCAGCAGACCCGCATCCACCCGCCCGGCGCTGTCGTCGTCGAGCACCCCTTCGAAACCCGCTGCGAGCCAATCGGTCTGCCGATCTCCCCGCACGGGGTGACCTATCCGGATGCGGTAGGTGGCTTCGACCTCACCGATCAGCCCGGCGTGCGGGATTCCAGTGACCCGGATCCCGCCGGGGTGTCGGCCATGCAGCAGCGCCCCCAGCCAATCAGGGTCGTGGAATTCGACTGTCGGAACCTCGGCGACCGACAGCGGCGACACCGGAGCCTTGTGCAGCACGACGTCGTATCGGTACCGGCTCAGCTCGTTGACCGAATACCCGCGCTCGAGCTGAATATCGACGGCATCGAATCCGGTTGCCGTAGCGCACAGATCCAGGAAGTACTCCGGCGCGACCAGGAGTTCCCGTTCGGCGGAGACGGTGCGGCGCACCCGATCCCGCACGGCCACGGGATCGTCGCCACCGTGGCGAGTGATCTGAACCGCGGTGACGAATTCCTCCAGCAGGGCCAGATTGCGGATATCGCCGATGAATACCGCGCCACCGGGGGCCAGCACCCGCAGCACCTGGTCGAGAACCTTGTGCAGGTACGCCTCGCCGGGGAAGTACTGAACGATGGAATTCAACACCACGGTGTCGAAGTGGCCCTCGGGCAAGCCATCCGAATCGTCCGCCGCCCGGACACTGGTGAACACATGATCGGCCCAGGGCGCATCGAGTCCGTCCAACCGTTCTCGAAGCGTGGCGATAGTGGCGGCGGAAAAGTCAGTCGCCCAATACTCCTCGCAATCGGGGGCCACTTCCGACAGCAGCAGTCCCGAACCGACGCCGATCTCGAGCACCCGCCGCGGGCGCAACGCCCGGATGCGCTCGACCGTGGCCGTCCGCCACTCACGCATCTGCTCCACCGGAATCGGCGCCCCGGTATAGCTGCTGTTCCAGCCGCTGAAATCCGCACCGAATCCGGGCTTACCGTTGCGTGTGCCGTTCCCGGCACCGGTGTACAGGTCCTCATAGACCCGACGCCACTGCCCCACCAATTCGCCCTCTCCGACGACCGGTCCGGAGCGGTCGGCGACCACATAGCCGATCAGCTGCTTGTCGCCGGTGTCGGTATCGCGCGCCACGACCACCGCCCGGGAGACCGAAGGGTGTTGAGCCAGTGCGCTTTCCACCTCACCGGGTTCGACCCGGAAGCCACGGATCTTGACCTGATCATCGGCTCGGCCCACGAACTCCAACTGGCCGTTGGTATTCCAGCGCACCACATCACCCGTGCGATACATCCGGCCACCGGGGTCGAAGGGATCGGCCACGAACCGTGCCGCGGTCAACCCCGCCCGGCCGCGATAGCCGCGCGCCAATTGCGCACCGGCGACATACAACTCCCCCGCCACCCCGACAGGCACCGGCACCAACCACGAATCCAGCACGAACACCCGCACATTCCCCAACGGACGCCCGATCGGAACAGCGCCGTCGATATCGGCCACCGCGTCGTAGTCGGTCACACACGCCGTCGTCTCGGTCGGCCCGTAACCGTTCATGACCTGAGCACCGGCATAGGTCGCAGTCAGCCTCCGAACCACGTCCACCGTCAGTTCGGCACCGCCGACGATGATCCGCTCCAGCGTCCGTAACGGCTTGCCGGGCAACGATTCGACGTGATCGAGCAACGCCGACAGCAACGGCGGAGTCGCGAACATCCGCGTCACCGACCAGGATTCGATCAGACCTGTGATCTGCACCAGATCAGAACGCCGCTCACTCGCCACGACCAACGTGGCGCCACGACACAGTGCGGGCCAGATCTCGTACGTCGAGGCATCGAACGCCACCGACGAATGCACCAGCACCCGATCCTCAGGACTCACCGACCACGCCCGAGCAACCAGATTCACCACGTTACGATGTGTGATACCAACACCTTTCGGCACACCGGTCGACCCCGACGTGTAGATCACATACGCCAGATTCTGCGGCCGCACCACGACAGCCGAGTCGCGACCTCCCGCACCCTCGGCGGCAAGCGCGTCGAGGTGGATACGCGGTATCACGGTGTCGGGCAATGCCTGTGCGGTCACCGAATCGGTGACGACGGCCACCGGCGCGGCATCGGCGAGGACGAATGCCAGCCGATCCGAGCGATACGCCGGATCGATCGGCAGATACCCGCCACCGGCCCGCAACACCGCCAGCAATGCCACGACCAACTCGGCGGATCTCGGCAACGCCACCGCGACCACCGCATCCGGACCCACCCCGCGCGATATCAGCACGCGCGCCAACCGAGCCGCCCGGACATCGAGATCGCGATACGTCAGCTCGACGTCGCCGCACGCCACGGCGATCGCCGCCGGGGTCCGAGCGACCTGCGCCCGGAACAGTCCGATGAGGGTGGTGTCGGCGATATCGGCGGTCGTATCGTTCCACCGGCGCAGCACCAGTTCGCGTTCGGCGGTGTCGAGGATATCGATCGATCCCACCGGCGTACCCGGATCCGATCCGATCCGTCGCAGTATCCGGAGGAATCGGGCCGCCATCGCCTCGACCGTGGGCCGATCGAACAACTCGGTCGCGTATTCGACGAGCCCGTCCCACGCGCGGCCGGCCGCGGAGTTCGCGATATTGAAGAACAGGTCGAATCGCGCGGTCGCGGTGTACGCCGGATAGGGCTCGATCCGAACGCCCGGCAACTCCAACGCGGGCAGGGCGTTGTTCTGGAACGCCAGCGATACCTGGAACAGCGGATGGTGCGCCGCGGAGCGGGTCGGGTTGAGCAGCTCGACCAGCAACTCGAACGGAACATCCTGATTCTCGTACGCGGCCAACGCCTTCGCCCTGACCTGGTCCAGGATCTCGGTGAACGACTCCGCCGCGCGGACCCGGGTGCGGAGCACCCAGGTGTTGACGAAGAATCCGACCAGATCGGCCAGCGCCTCATCGGTGCGGCCCGCGATCGGCGACCCGATCGGAATATCCTCTCCGGCACCGAGTTTGAACAGCAGGACGGCCAATGCCGACTGCAGCACCATCGAGGCCGTCGCACCCGAGCGAGCCGCCAAGCGCTCCACCGCGTTTCGCGTCTCGGGATCGATGCCGAACAGCACCATATCCCCGCGATAGCCGGCCACCCGCGGCCGCGGCCGATCGGTCGGCAGCCGCAGCTGTTCCGGTAGACCGTCGAGCGCCCGCCGCCAATACTCGAACTGCCGGAACAACACACTGTCCGGATCGACGGGCGAGCCCAGCAACTCCTCCTGCCACAGTGTGTAATCCACATACTGCACCGGCAGCGGCGTCCACTCCGGCGCGCGATGCGTCGAGCGCGCCGTGTAGGCCGTGGCCAGATCCCGCAACAGCGGCGTCATCGACCATCCGTCACCGGCGATGTGATGGATCAACACGACCAGCACACACTCATCGTCGCCACAGCGAAAGACCTCGGCACGCACGGGAATCTCCGCCGACAGGTCGAATTCGTAGCGCACCGCCGCGGTCACCGCCGCATCCGTCTCGGCGGGATCGACGTCGATCACGGTCACCGGCACCTCGACGTCCTCGACGTCGAGCACCCGCTGGGCGGGCACACCGATGGCATCGGCGAATATCGTTCGCAGGCTTTCGTGCCGGATGACGACATCGCCGACCGCGGCCGCGAATGCCGACGCATCGAACGCGCCGGTCAACCGCACCGCCAGGGCGATGTTGTAGGTGGCGGAGGGCCCTTCGAGCCGATGGATGAACCACAGTCGCCGCTGCGCGAACGATAACGGCACCACCTCGGGCCGCACCCGAGCCGACAGCGTCGGCCGCACCCGGATCCCGGCATCGAGCCGAGTCACCAACTGCGCCACCGTCGGAGCGTCGAATACCGTCCGGATCGGCACCTCGACCCCCAGCACCGCCCGAATCCGGCTGGCCAATCGGGTGGCCGACAGCGAATGTCCGCCGAGGGCGAAGAAGCTGTCGTCGACCCCGACCCGGTCGAGCCCGAGAACCTCGGCGAACAACTCGGCCAGCATCTGTTCCTGAATGGTCTCCGGTGCGCGATAGGCCATCGATGAGCCGAATTCCGGATCCGGCAAGGCCTGACGATCCAACTTCCCGCTCGCGGTCAATGGCACCGACTCGATCACCATCACCACCGCG
Source organism: Nocardia sp. NPDC051570 (assembly GCF_044454005.1). Taxonomy (NCBI): domain Bacteria; kingdom Bacillati; phylum Actinomycetota; class Actinomycetes; order Mycobacteriales; family Nocardiaceae; genus Nocardia; species Nocardia sp. NPDC051570. The sequence continues at coordinate 749,860 of NZ_JBITDI010000001.1, forward strand.
GGCACCATGAACTCCGGCAGCCGATCGCTCACCCAGCGGCGCACATCGGCCGCCAGCAGGCCCGACTGGGGGTTGTTGGCGTAGGCGGTGGGATCATCCACGGGCGTGCGGGCGGCGTAGACGTCGGTCAGCGGGCGGCCCTGGGTGGTCGCGGTGTCGATGAAGACCGCATCCATCCGATCCGGCTGCGCGGACCAGGTGACCGCGGTGGTGTATCCGAGTCGCTGCCCGAGCGCGTGCAGATCCTCGGGCAGTACGGCCGCACCGGACCGCTCGGTAATGGTGTGCAGCATTCCCTCGAAGCCGACGCCGAGGGTGTCGGTGGTGCCGTCGGAATGGCCCGTCTGGATGCGGTGGGTGGCCTCGATCTCACCGATCAGTCCGGCGTGCGGGATGCCGGTGATGCGAATGCCGCTGGGATGTCGATCGTGCAGCAGTGCACGCAGCCAATCACGGTCGCGGAACGCGACTTTCGGCACATCGGCCACCGAGACCGGACGCACCGGCGACTTCCGCAGCACCACGTCGTAGCGGTACCTGGTCAACTCGTTGACCGAATAGCCGCGCTTGAGCTGGATATCGACGGCATCGAAACCCCCTGCCGCACCACGCAGACCCAGGAAGTACTCCGGCGCCAGCAACAGTTCCTGTTCGGCGGAGATATCCCGGCGCACGCGATCACCGACCGCGACCGGATCCTCGGTGCCGTGCCGCGCGATCTGCACCGCGGTGGCGAATTCCTCCAGCAGGGTCAGGTTGCGAACATCGCCGACGAATACCGCACCACCGGGGGCCAGCACCCGCCGCACCTGTTCGAGAACTCGGCGAAGGTACGCCTCGCCGGGGAAGTACTGGATCACCGAATTCAACACCACGGTGTCGAAATGGTTCTGCGGTAATCCGTCGATATCGTCGGCGGTGCGCACCGAGAGCGTGACCCGGTCGGCCCATCCCGCGTCGAGCTCACCCACCTGGTGTGCGAGCGCGGCGATCGTGGCGGCGGAGAAGTCCGTCGCCCAGTACTCCTCGCAGTGGGCGACCAACTGCGACAACAACAATCCCGATCCGACACCGATCTCGAGCACGCGCCGCGGAGCCAGTTCCCGGATGCGGTCGACGGTCGCGGTCTGCCACTCACGCATCTGCTCGACCGGAATCGGCTCGCCGGTGTAGCTGCTGTTCCAGCCGCCGAAATCCGCGCCGAATTCGGCCGTCGATCGGCTCCCGGCCGGGGCGTGCTCGGTACCGGAGTACAGGTCGTCGTATACCCGACGCCACTGCCCGACCAGCTCGTCCTCACCGACGACCGGGCCGGATCGGTCGGCGACCACATAGCCGACCAGCTGCTTGTCACCGGTATCGGTCTCCCGCGCTACCACTACCGCTCGGGAGACCGAGGGATGTTGAGCCAGAACCGTTTCCACCTCACCGGGTTCCACCCGGAAGCCCCGGATCTTGACCTGATCATCGGCGCGACCCACGAACTCCAACTGCCCACCGGTGTTCCAGCGGACCACATCGCCGGAGCGATACAGCCGGCCGCCCCGCGGATCGAACGGATCGGCCACGAACCGCGCCGCGGTCAACGCCGCCCGGCCGCGGTAGCCGCGCGCCAATTGCGCACCGGCGATATACAACTCACCGGCCACCCCGACCGGGACCGGCATCAGCCACGAATCCAGCACGAACACCCGGGTATTGGCCACCGGAACACCGATCGGCGCCACCCCATCCACCAGAGACTCCGGCACCGGTAGCGCCGTCGCGTTGACCGTCGCCTCGGTGGGGCCGTACAGGTTATCGATCCGAACACCGGCGCACCTGGCCCGCACCGCCTCGACCAGCCCGGCGGACAGCGTATCGGCGCCCGTATTGATCCGCGTCAGACCCTGGAAACAGTTGTCGGACACCGTCTCCGCATGGTCGACCAATGCCGATAACAACGGCGGTGTCGCGAACAGCATCGTCACCGACCGAGTCGCGATCAACCGCGTGATCTCGATCGGGTCCGAACGCTGTTCACCCGCGACGATCAATGTCGCGCCTCCGCACAGGGCGGGCCAGATCTCATAGGTCGAGGCATCGAATGCCACCGACGAATGCATCAGCACCCGATCCCCCGGACCCGCCGACCACGCCTGGGAGATGAGGTTCACCACGTTACGGTGCGTGATACCAACACCTTTCGGCACACCGGTCGAGCCGGAGGTGTAGATCACATAGGCCAGACTCTGCGGCCGCACCGTCACGACTCGATCCGAGCCACTCCGGCCCTCCGCATCGGCGATGTCGAAATGCGGTATGACGGTGTGGGGCAATACCTTCGCGGTCGCGGCGTCGGTCATGACGACGACCGGGGCGGCATCATCGAGGACGAATGTCAGCCGATCCGAGGGATACGCCGGATCGATCGGCAGATATCCAGCGCCCGCCTTCAATACCGATACCAGAGCCACCACCAGCTCCACCGAGCGCGGCAATGCCACCGCCACGACGGCGTCGGGACCGACTCCGCCCGAAATCAGGACCCGCGCAAGCACTTCGGCGCGCGTATCGAGCTCCGCATACGAGATCTCGTCGTCGCCGCATATCGCCGCGACCGCATCCGGCGTCCGTGCGACCTGTGCCTCGAACAACCCGATCAGGGTGATGTCCGGGACGTCGGAGGCGGTGTCGTTCCACCGATGCAGCACCAGTTCGCGTTCGGCGGCGCCGAGGATATCGATCGACCCGACCGGGGCGCCGGGTTCCGACACCACCAGCTCCAGCAATCGCACCAACCGACCCGCCATCACCTCGACCGTCGACCGATCGAACAGCTCGGTCGCGAACTCCACGAACCCACTCCACCCCTGACCGGCAGGAGCATCGGCGATATTGAAGAACAGGTCGAACCGCGCGGTCGCGGTGGACGCCGGATGCGGCTCGATCCGCACCCCCGACAACTCCAGCGTCGGCAGCGTGTTGTTCTGAAACGCCAACGACACCTGGAACAACGGATGATGCGCCGCCGAACGCACCGGATTCAGCAACTCCACCAACAACTCGAACGGAACATCCTGATTCTCGTACGCCGCCAACGCTTTCGCCCTGACCTGCCCCAGAATCTCGGCGAACGACGCACCCGCAACGACTCCGGTCCGCAACACCCAGGTGTTGACGAAGAACCCCACCAGATCGGCCAACGCCTCATCCGTGCGACCCGCGATCGGCGAACCGATCGGAATATCCTCTCCGGCACCAAGTTTGAACAACAACACCGCCAACGCCGACTGCAACACCATCGACACCGTCGCACCCTCACGAGCGGCCAACCGCTCCACCGCGACCCGCGTCCGGCGATCGATCTCGAACACCGCCATATCGCCCCGATAACTGGCCACCCGCGGCCGCGGCCGATCGGTAGGCAACCGCAACTGCTCCGGCAGCCCCTCGAGCTCCGCACGCCAGTACTCGAACTGCCGAGACAACACGCTGTCCGGATCGGTCGGCGACCCCAGGAACTCCCGCTGCCACAGCGTGTAATCCACATACTGCACCGGCAACGGCGTCCACCCCGGCGCCCGGCCCTCGACTCGCGCCGCGTACGCCACCGACAGATCCCCCAGCAGCGGCGTCAACGACCAGCCGTCACCGGCGATGTGATGGATCAACAATACGAGCACACACTCATCGGTGCCGTGGCGAAAGACGGTGGCGCGCAGGGGAATCTGCGACGACAGATCGAATCCGTACCGAACGGCCGCGGTCACCGCCGCATCCAGCCCGGCGGAATCCACCGCGACGACGGGCATCTCGATACCCTCGGCATCGAGCACCCGCTGGGCGGGCACACCCTCGGCGTCGACGAAGATCGTGCGCAGACTCTCGTGCCGCGCGACGACATCACCGATCGCGGCCCCCAAAGCCCGCACATCCGCCCCGCGCAGCCGCACCGCCAACGCCATGTTGTACGTGGCGGCGGGCCCCTCCAGCCGATGGATGAACCACAGTCGGCGCTGTGCGTACGACAGCGGAACGATCCGCGGCCGTGGCCGGACCCGCAGCGGCGGACGCATCCGAACACCCGTATCCAGCCGAGTCACCAACTGCGCCACCGTCGGAGCGTCGAATACCGTCCGGATCGGCACCTCGACGCCCAGCGTCGCCCGAATCCGGCTGGCCAGCCGGGTGGCCAGCAACGAATGCCCGCCGAGGGCGAAGAAACTGTCGTCGATGCCGACCCGATCGAGTCCGAGGATCTCGGCGAACAGTTCGGCCACCCGCTGTTCCTGGATGGTCTCCGGTGCGCGGTAGGCGGCCGGCGAGATGAACTCCGGATCCGGCAATGCCCCACGATCGAGTTTCCCGTTGGCGTTCAACGGCATCGACTCGATCACCATCACCGCCGACGGCACCATGAACTCGGGCAATCGCTCGGCGGCGAACCCGCGCACCTGGGCACCGTCGAGTTCGGCGGTGGTTCGGTCGGGGATCACATAACCGATCAGCTGCTTGCCACCACTCTCGGCGTCACGTGCCACCACGATCGCCCGCGAGACCGACGGATGCCGAGCCAGAACGCTTTCCACCTCGCCCGGCTCGACCCGGAAGCCACGGATCTTCACCTGATCATCGACACGACCCACGAACTCCAACTGCCCGTGCGCATTCCAGCGCACCACATCACCCGTGCGATACAACCGGTCAGCGGGATCGAACGGGTCGGCCACGAACCGCATCGCGGTCAGCCCCGCCCGGCCGTGATACCCCCGCGCCACCTGCGCACCGCCGATATACAACTCACCGGCCGCCCCGACCGGCACCGGCGCCAACCCCGAATCCAGCACGAACACACGAACATCGGCCAACGCACACCCGATGGGTACCGGGGCATCGCCGTCGGATCCGGCATCGGCCGCGAACATCGTGGCGAATACCGTGGTCTCCGTCGGCCCGTACCCGTTGACCACCTCCGCGAAGGTCCGCACCCGGCGCACCATCGCCGAGGTGAGTTCGGCGCCACCGGCGATCACCTGGGTCAGGCTCTGGAAGGGGTTGCCGGGCAACGTCTCCACCAGATCGAGCAGAACCGACAGCAATGCCGGTGTCGAAAACATCGTGGTCACCGAGCGGGCCGCGACCAGCCGGGTGATCTCGGCCGGATCCGACCGCTGCTCGGTGGCCACAACCACCGCGCCGCCGCCGGTCAGCGCGGGCCAGATCTCGTAGGTCGAGGCATCGAAGGCGATCGAGGAGTGCACCAGTACCCGCTCGCCGGGGCCGGTCGACCAGGACTGAGAGATCAGGCCCAGCACGTTGCGGTGGGTGATACCCACGCCTTTCGGCACACCGGTGGAGCCCGAGGTGTACATCGCGTACGCCAGATTCTGCGGTCGCGCGGCGACGGCCCGGTCGCGACCGCTGTCGCCCGCGTCGTGGTAGAGGTGCGGTATCGCGCTGTGGGGCAGGATCTTCGCGACGACAGCGTCGGTCACGACAACCACCGGCGCGGCGTCGGCGAGGATGAATGCCAGTCGATCCGAGGGATAGGCCGGATCGATCGGCAGATACGCACCCGCGGCCTTCCACACCGCCAGCAACGCCACGATCAACTCCACCGACCGTGTCAACGCCACCGCCACGAGGGTGTCCGGACCCACACCACGCGATATCAACACCCGCGCCAGCCGCTCGGCCCGGCGATCGAGCTCCCGATACGACACCGCCGCGGTCCCGCAGAACACGGCGACCGCATCCGGGGTCCGGGCGACCTGCTGCTCGAACAGTCCGATGACGGTGGCATCGGGGACTTCGACGGCCGGGGGGTTCCACCGACGCAACACCAGGTCGCGTTCGTCGGCGCCGAGGATATCGATCGACCCCACCGGAATATCCGGATCGGATACGACCTTCCGCAGAATCCGCGTCAACCGCCCGGCCATGGCCTCGACCGTGGACCGATCGAACAGATCGGTGGCGTATTCGACGAATCCCTCCCATCCGGCGGTGGCCGGGGCATCTCCGATATTGAAGGTCAGGTCGAATCGCGAGGTGATGCTGGTCGGCGCGCGGGGCTCGACCTCGACTCCCGGCAGTTCCAGCGTGGCCAGGGTGTTGTCCTGGAAGCTCAGCAGGACCTGGAACAGCGGGTGATGTGCCGCGGAACGGGGCGGATTGAGCAGCTCCACCAGCAACTCGAACGGCGCGTCCTGATTCTCGTACGCCGCCAAGGCCTTCGCCCGGACCTGCCCCAGCATCTCGACGAAAGACGCCGCCGGAGCGACGGTCGCGCGCAACACCCAGGTATTGACGAAGAATCCGACCAATTCGGTCAACGCCTCATCGGTACGCCCCGCGATCGGCGATCCGATCGGAATATCGGCCCCCGCACCGAGTTTGAACAGCAGCACCGCCAAGGCCGACTGCAACACCATCGACACCGTCGCGCCCTCCCGGACCGCCAACCGCTCCACCGCGATTCGCGTCTCGGGATCGATGCCGAACAACACCATGTCCCCGCGATAGCCGGCCACCCGCGGCCGCGGCCGATCGGTCGGTAGCCTCAGCCGCTCCGGCAACCCGTCCAGCGCACCCCGCCAGTACTCGAACTGCCTCGCCAGCACGCTTCCCGGATCGGTGGACGAGCCCAGCAGCTCCCGCTGCCACAGCGTGTAATCCACGTACTGCACCGGCAGCGGTCCCCACCCCGGCGCTCGACCCTCGCGGCGAGCCACATAGGCCACCGACAGATCCCGCAGCAATGCCGCGGCCGCCAGGCCGTCACCGGCGATGTGATGAATCAGCAACACCAGCACGCAGTCATCGGGACCGGGCCGGAACACCTCGGCCCGGATCGGAATCTCCGACGACAGGTCGAATCGGTACCGCGTCGCCCCGGCGACCGCCGCATCCATCCGCGCGGGATCGACGTCGATCACCGTCACCGGCGCCTCGACCTGCCCGGCCGCGAGCACCCGCTGCGCCGGAACACCGTCGACCTCGACGAAGATCGTGCGCAGAGTCTCATGCCGCGCAACCACATCGCCGACCGCGCCAGCGAACGCCGACGTATCGAACGCACCCGTCAACCGCGCGACCATCGGGATGTTGTAGGTGGCGGACGGTCCCTCCAGGCGATGGATGAACCACAGCCGCCGCTGCCCGAACGACAGCGGCACCGGCTCCGGCCGCTCCCGCGCCGACAGCCGCGGACGCATCCGGACCTCGATGTCGAGCCGAGTCACCAACTGCGCCACCGTCGGAGCGTCGAATACCGCCCGGATCGGCACCTCGATCCCCAGCACTCCCCGAATTCGGCCGATCAGGCGAGTAGCCGACAGCGAATGACCACCCAACTCGAAGAAACTGTCCGCCACCCCCACCCGGTCCCGTCCGAGAACCTCGCCGAACAACTCGGCCAGCAACTGTTCCGGGGCCGTCCGTGGCGCCCGATATGCCACCGATGATCCGAACTCCGGAGCCGGCAGCGCCCGGCGATCCACTTTCCCGTTCGCGGTCAACGGCACCGATTCGATCACCATCACCAGCGCCGGGATCATGAACTCCGGCAACCGCTCGGAAACGAACCGGCGCACCTGTCCGCCATCGACCGGTTCGCCTCGATCCGCGACGATGTATCCGATCAACTGCTTATCACCCTCGGCGCCGGAATCGCGCGCCACCACCACGGCCTGCGTTACCGAAGGATGTTGAGCCAGTGCGCTTTCCACCTCGCCGAGTTCGACCCGGAAGCCACGGATCTTCACCTGATCATCGGCGCGGCCCACGAACTCCAACTGGCCCGCCGTGTTCCACCGCACCACATCACCGGTGCGATACAACCGACCGCCCGCCGGATCGAACGGATCGGCCACAAACCGCGCCGCGGTCAACCCCGCCCGCCCCCGATAACCTCGCGCCAATTGCGCACCGGCGACATACAACTCACCCGCCACGCCCACCGGAACCGGCGCCAACCACGAATCCAGGACGAACACCCGGACATTCCCCAGCGGAGACCCGATCGGACTGCCACCGCGGGTGTGCCGCGCCACCGGCAGATCCAGCTTCGTGACATGCACCGTGGTTTCGGTGATCCCGTACATGTTCACCAGAACCGGACCGCCGTCACGGCCGGACGAATACCACGGCCGCAGGTGCGTCGGTGTCAGCGCCTCCCCGCCGAATATCACCATGCGCAGGGCCGAATCGGTATCGCCGCTCGCCGACCGCGCCTGCGCCAATTCCCGGAAGGCGGACGGAGTTTGATTCAGCACCGTCACTCCCGCACCGACCACCAGATCCCAGAGCCGCGCGGGCGTACGCACCACATCCCACGGCACGACCACGACCCGGCCGCCGTGCAGCAGCGCACCCCAGATCTCCCAGACGGAGAAGTCGAATGCCTGGGAATGACACCAGGCCCAGACATCACCGGAGCCGAATTCGCACCAGCGAGCGGTGCTTTGAAACAGCGACACCACATTGCGGTGGGTGACGGCGACGCCCTTCGGTGTACCGGTGGAACCGGAGGTGTAGATCAGATACGCGAGATTGCCGGGCCGCGGCGAGGCGGGCGGCGCGATACCGGACGGCTCCGCCTCCGCCTCCTCGACGAATACCAGGGGAATTCCGATATTCGGCAGCGTTGCCGCGGTGGCGGCGCCGGTGAGGACAGCCAGCGGTGCGGCATCGGCGAGGATGAACGCCAGCCGGTCGAGGGGATAGGCCGGATCGATCGGCAGATACGCGCCACCAGCCTTCAGCACCGCCAGGATCGAGACGATCAGCTCGACCGATCTCGGCAGCGCCACCGCGACCACGGCATCCGGACCCACCCCGCGCGAAATCAGCGCCCGCGCAACACGTTCCGCCCGCAGATCCAGCTGCCGATACGAGAGCGCGACGCCCTCGCACACCACCGCGACCGAGTCCGGCCGGTGGCGCACCTGGTCGGTGAACAACCCCACCAGGGTCGCCTCCGGATCGGTGGGCACCGCCGTCTCGTTCCATGTCCGGGTCACCAGTCGACGGTCGGCGCCGAGGATATCGACGGTCCCGACAGGCACCTCGGGGTCGGCTGTCGCCTGTCGCAGATACCGCGCGATCGAGGCGAGATAGCCGCGAAGATCGTCGTCGGTATAGAGCTGCGAATCCCCCTCTATCCGCAGATATCCGCCACGGATCGACTGCCTCTCGTAGTGGAAGACGATCGACAGATCCCCGCTGTTGCCCGCCGAATAGAGCTGGAGGTCGGCCCTGCCGCCCGTCATCCGCAAGGCGCCGAAGAACGACATCACGTTGATCACCGGCCCGAACGGGCTACCGTGGGAGTTCGGCATCTTCCGGTCTCGCCGAATCTCCGACATCCCGTATCGGAAGTGCCCCTTGGCGTTCGAGACGTTCTCGCCGATTCGATGGGCCAACTCCGCCAGCGACAGGCCTCGGCCCGAATTGATCGGCAGGGGAACGGTATCCGAGAGTTGACACGGCGTGCTGCCCGCGATGCCGCCACGATTCGATACCGGCAGCTGTACGCAGAATTCGTCTCGTAACGCATAGCGCTGGATCGCGGCCGCCACAGCGGACATCACAAGGTAAGGCAGCCGGACGCCGATCGATCGCGCCGAATCCATCAGTGCGGCCAACTCCGCGCTCGAAAAGCCGCGCGTGCACCCGATTCGACCCGGCGGCTCGGCATCATCGGCGCTACCGGGCAGTCGCAGCGGCTCGATTCCGGCCGGAATGTGCCGACTCCAGAATTCGCGATCGACCGCCTGCCGGTCAAGCCGATACGATCGATCATCGTCGATGATGTCGTCGACAGAGACGAATCCGGAAGGCTCGATGGGACTTCCGGCCACCAGCGCACAATAGACATCGAGAACTCGCTGAGCCCAGGCGGCGACGCCCACACCGTCCATGATGATGTGGTGGAAACACATCGACAGGAAGTAGTGATTGTCACCGACCTCGAGCAGCGCGACTCGCAACAGCGGATCCAGTGCCAGATCGAAGGCCGAATCATGTTCTCGGGACATATAATCGAAAGCGGCCGATACCGGATCCACATTCGCGGTGAGATCCACATGCACCGGCGTCCAATCCCCGGCGTCACGCTCGACCATCATCGGCCCGTCGGCGCCGCGAAGGAAGTTGACCCGCAACGCTTCCGACTCCGCGAACACCCGTTTCAGAGCGGCGTCGACATCGCCTGGATGCAGTTCGGCGTGTACATCGATGTACGCAATACAATTGTTGGGGATATCGGACAGCTCATGGGCTATCCACAGCTCTTTCTGAATCGAAGTCAAAGTGCGCAGCGGTGTGTTACCGGATTGCATGGCAAACTTCCTCATCTATCACCTTTGCCAGGCGGAATCCACGGAGGCCTCGGCATTGACCCGCCCGTAGATCTCGACGTACTCGGCGATGGCGGCCCCGGCACGCGCATCGCGGGACAGCAGCTCCGTGGGCTCCACTCCCCGGTGCACTTGCGAATGTGCTTGCGCCGGCGGGGATCCGCGGCGCCCCTGGTCGATCGCTGCCGCGCGCCCCGAAATCCTCTGGGCGACAGCCCCGTCCGCAGCCCCCGGCAACACGGCGAAGTGTCGATTACGCTGGTGCACAGCACGATCGAGCCTACATTTGAACGGCTGACCACAATCGGATGAACTGTTCTGAACCAGAGGCGTTTTCGATTGAACCAGAAATCGCGGCCCCCGAATCATGTCACAGCACACTTGATCAGGATGTCCCAGCCTGCATAACTCCGGCTGTACTTGCGCGCAAATGGCTGGTCACGCAAGGAGACCGGGCGTTCCCGGGTGGGACGAGACTCGTGCGGCCTATGCTCATTACTGGGCAGCACATGGTTCAGGAGGGCTTTGTCCATGGCGCAACCACAGATCAGATACGGCGTGCTCGGTTCGTTCACGGCATGGCGCGATGACCGCGAAATCGAGTTGGGCCCAGCGAAACAACAAGCGGTACTCGTAGCGCTGCTGCTGGAGATGAACCGGCCGGTAACAGTGAATGCCATCATCGACGGGGTCTGGGGCGAACACCCACCGGGTGACGCGCGCAATGGCGTACAGACCTACGTCAGCCGTCTTCGCCGGGCCCTGGCGCTGCGCCGCGTGTGTAATGTCTCGGAATCCGCTCTGGTGTGGTCGGAGACGGGATATGTGCTACACGGTGACCCATCATTATTGGATTATGTCGCCTTCAATCGGCGTGTCGCGGATGCCGAACAGTGCCGGCACGACAGCGATCTCGCCGCAGCGGCCGCACATATCGATGCCGCCTTGGCACTGTGGCGGGGTGAACCATTCAGCGGCCTGGCCGGACCCATCGTCGAGGCCGAACGCCGTAGACTGCAGGAGCGATATCTGACGGCGCTCGAGCACCGCGCCGCAATCACACTCGCCCGCGGCCGATACGCCGAGGCAATCGCCGAACTCGCTCCCCTGGTCGCGTCCTACCCACTGCAGGAACGATTCCGGACGCTGCTGATGCTCGGTCTCTACCACGGCGGCCGCCAGGCCGAGGCATTGATGGTCTTCCAGGACGCCCAGCGCCGCCTGGCCGACGAAGTGGGTATCGAGCCGGGACGTGAACTGCGCGAACTGCATCGGCGGATCCTGCGCGATGAGATCGAACCGCCGTTCGACGCGGCCTCGATGGTACCTACCGGTCGCCATGAATCCGCCCCTGGCGGAGACGATTTCATCGACCACGAGTCGTCCGACCCGCCCGTCCAGGCGGCCGAGATACGGGCGGAGGTGTTGCCGAGCCGCAACCAGCTGCCCGGCGATATCGCGGACTTCACCGGTCGCGCAGCCGAATTGCGCCGTCTGCTCGCCGATATACCGCCGAAGACGGCGCATTTGACCGTCTCGATCGCGGCCATCGACGGTATGGCCGGAGTCGGTAAGACAACGTTGGCGATTCATGCGGCCCATCGGCTCGGCGGCCGCTATCCCGACGCCCAGCTCTACATCGATCTGCACGGATACGCCGCCCACGGCGGGCCGCTGGACCCGATGACGGCGCTGGACAAGCTGTTACGCGCCGTCGGAGTGCCGGGTGAGTCGATACCGCCGGATCTGGACGCCCGGGCGGCGCTGTGGCGCACCAGGATCGCGTCCCGTTCGGTGCTGCTCGTCCTGGACAACGCGGCCGACGCCGATCAGGTCCGGCCGCTGCTCCCCGGCACCTCCGACTGTCTGGTCCTGATCACCAGCCGGCGCCGGCTCGTCGAACTGGAAGTCTCCCGGACCCTGTCCCTGGACGTGCTCTCCCGCGAGGAGGCCACGGCGCTGTTCACCACCATCGTCAACGACAATCGCGTGCTCGCGCAGCCCCGCGCGGTCGAGGAGACGGTTCGGCTGTGTGGCTATCTGCCGCTGGCGATCCGCATCGCGGCCGGGCGACTGCGTGCGCGGCCGGTCTGGCCCATCGATCGATTGACCAAGCGGCTGCGCCACCCCGGCCACCGGCTCGAGCATCTGTCCGCGGGATCGCGCAGCGTCTCCGCCGCGCTCACCGCCAGCTTTCAAGACCTGCCAGCCGATCAGCAACGCGTATTCCGGCTGCTCGGATTGCATCCGGGCCGCGACTTCGACACCTACGCCACCGCCGCGCTGGCCGATATCTCGGTCGACACCGCCGAGCGGATCCTCGAGGCCCTCGTCGACGTCCATCTGCTGGAACAGGTTGTGCCCGAGCGTTATCGGTTCCACAACCTGGTCAGGGATTACGCCGCCATGCTGATCCAGCCCCGCGACGCCGACTGCGGCGCGGCATTGACCCGGCTGTTCGACTACTACCGGTATGCCGCTCGGTGCGACAGTACGGGGCCGTGTCCGTTGTGGGGGATATGAGCGGTTATTCGATATCCAGCACGCGCTTTACGCAGTTAAGGCCCGACTTACATGTCGTACGCGCACATCATGTACCCAGTACAGTCGAGCGTGCCGATCCCTGCGTGTGGGCTTGATATCAGCCGACATTCAGAGTTCGGCAGAAGGTTCATCCGGAGTGCACACGGAGGTTTCTGCCCTATGCCGACTGCCGCCGATCGTCTGGGACGCTCGGCGAAGCCAACCAGATCAAAACAGCTGGGACAGTTGGCAAATCACGGGCTGGATATAGCCTGATCCCGACTGTCGTATCGGCACATCGAGACAGTCGCAGCTCCCGAAGGATCGTCAACCACATGCTCAAGCGAATCGCCGCGCTCATCACGGCCACCGCCGTCATCTGGTCCCTGGCCGCCACCGCCGAACCGGCGGCGGCCGGGCCGGTCACCTGCGCGGGCTCATGGTCGCTCGGCGTCGGCGGCTTCACCTTCGGATCGTTCGGGGGCGGCCGCCAGGATTCGCGATACATGGTGGCCGATCAGCACATCGAATACAACACGTTTCGGCCGATGTCCGGGGTGGGTGAGATCAACCGCCAGTTCTGGCTGCACAGGCGCGCCTGCCCCGACGACCACATCAAACTGATCGGCCACTCCGAAGGCGCCGGATTGGTCCATGCCTGGGTGAGCGCGCACCAGCGAGTCCGCAATGCCGACGCCGTTCTGGTGGCCGATCCGAAGCGCTCCCCCGGCCCCGGCGGCCCCGGCCTGGCCGCCACCATGATCACATTCCTCGTCGGCGAGCCATTGGTGGGCACCGACGCGAACTTCGGTGCCTTCCCGGTCCTTTCGGTCTGCAACCGTGACGACGTCATCTGCAATATCAACGCGGGCTGGACCGGCTACCTGATCCGAAACGCACACGGGGCCTACCACCTGGACGCGGCCCACTACCCGGACGACGCGTCAGGCACCTGGTTCCACTGAACGATGATCACGCGACGAGCGAACAGGGGTCGCCGACGACACGCTCCGTCACGGCGATTCTCCCGCCGCCCCCGATGGCGAGGGCGGCCGCATATCCCGGCCCCGGATACAGAGTCGCCAGAGTGAATGCCGATTCCGCGAATTCCCCATTCCACTCGACCAATCCGGCCGACTGCTCGGGTCCGGTTACCGTGATCTGCGGCATAGGCGAATCGAGCCCGCGGCCGACAGCCTTGAGCAACGCCTCTTTCCGAGTCCAGTACCGGTAGTAGGCGTGCATCCGTTCTTCCGGGGCGATCGTTTCGAACTCCGAGATCTCCGCGGAGGAGAGCACGCGCGGTGCGAGCCGCTCGAAATCCCGGACGACGATTCGCTCGACGTCCACACCCGTCTCCACGCCCTCGGCCATGCAGAAGACGACGCGGTCCCCCGAATGCGACAGCGAGAAGTTCACGGGAATTCCCGGTGCACAAGGCTTTCCGTGCGGTCCACCGCAGTGCCGGCACCGCGACTCGAAGCGCAGCTCCCGCGGTGGGATTCCGAGGTGCCGGCCGATCGTCGTCTTGGCGAGCGCGCGGCCGGTCACGAATCTCGCCCGATCCTCGGGATGGACGAGTCGCGCGTACCGCGCGCGTTCATCCTCGTCCAGCAGTGCGCGAAGGCGCTCGTCGTCGACCGGCCGGGACCACAGCACCAGACAGTCGATCTCCGCGTCCTCGGCGCCGCGATATTCGAGATCGGTTCGGCGCCGGCTCATGTGGTCAACCGCAGGAACGCGTCGTCGAGCGACGGGATGCGATGGGCGAAGTCGACGACCTCGACACCCGCCTCGTGCAGGGCCGCCGCGGCCGCCGCGGTGCCCGCCAGCCCGTCGTCCAGCTGGATGCTGAGCACTCCCTTACGATCGTCGGTGGTCACTTCGCCGACCGACAGCGCGCTCAAGACGGACAGCGCGACGGGCACGGCGGCCGGATCGGCGACCGCGATCTGCAGGCGCTCCCAGCCCACTCCGCGCTTGAGCTCGTCCGCGGTGCCCTCGGCGACCATCCGGCCGGAGGCGATCACGCAGATCCGGTCGGCCAGCATATCCGCCTCCTCCAGATACTGCGTCGTCAGCAGGACCGTGACACCGTCGGCCACCAGCTCTGTGACCATGTCCCAGAGGCGAAGCCGGCTGGCCGGATCGAGACCGGTCGTCGGCTCGTCGAGGAAGATGACCTCCGGATCGCCCACCAGGGTGCTGGCCAGATCCAGACGCCGCCGCATACCACCGGAATAGGTCCGCAGCGGTCGTGCCGCGGCATCGGTCAGATCGAAACGCTCCAGTAGCTCGTCGGCCCTGGCCCGAGCTGCCCGCCGACCCAGATGGTGCAGCCGGCCGATGAGAGTCAGATTCTCCCGGCCGGTCAGCTCCTCGTCGACCGCGGCGTACTGGCCCGACAGCCCGATCCGCCGCCGCACCTCGCCGGGCTGGGCGCCGACATCGAAACCGGCCACGGTCGCCCGGCCGCCGTCGGCCCGGAGCAGGGTGCTCAGGATGCGCACCATGGTGGTCTTGCCCGCGCCATTGGGGCCGAGAAGGCCGAGAACCGTGCCCGGACGGACGTGTAAGTCGATGCCGTGCAGCACCTCTCGGCCCTGGTAAGTCTTGCGGATACCGTATGCCTCGATCGCCGCCGCCACTGGCTCGGACCTCGACGGACTGCTCATTGATCCATCCTCGACCGCCGCGCTGCCCGGGCACTGATATCGGGCTGACGAACGACTGACCGCCGCAGCATGTCCGTTTCTGAAATCCGTTGTGGTTCTTCACATACCGAGGTCGTTATCATATGGAATGATGCCTGTGGGGTTGCCTTGCCGAGACGAAGCCGATGCAGAAGATCCTGCGATGGCCTTGCGTGACAGGCGATAGAGAGCACCCACAGAGGGGAGAAGTATCGTGTATATCGAGTTACTCGGAACTGTCACACTCAGTGCGAGTACCGGTATCAGGCGTCGGATTCAGGCAAGCAAGGTGCGCACCCTCCTTGCGGTACTGGCTCTCGAGGCGGGGCATGCGATTTCGAGAGACGACCTCATCGAGGAATTGTGGGCCGGCGGGGCTCCGGGGAATGCCCGCAACGCGCTCCAGGCGAATGTCAGCAGACTGCGGCGCGTGTTCGCGGAAGCCGGGGAACCCTCCGACGCCATCGTATTGCGCTCGGTCGACAATGGTTACCTCCTCGAGGTGCCGCGCGACTCCATCGACTGCAACAGGTTTCTTACTCTCGCCGCGCGCGGCGCCGCCCTGCTCCACACCGATCCGCTGCGAGCGCTGGCCGTGCTCCAGGAAGCGCTGCAACTATGGCACGGACCGGCATTGCTCGACACCCACGGCGGACTACGATGTCAGAGTGCCACGGCCCTGCTCGACGAGCGGCGACTCGGTGTCTGGGCGAACGTCATCAACGCCTTGCTCGCCACCGGCGAGGAGCATCAGGCGGTTGCCGAGCTGCGCAGACTCGTGACACACCATCCGCTCAACGAGCAGTTCCACGAACAACTGATGCTCGCGCTGTATCGCGTCGGCCGGCAGAGCGATGCGCTCGATCAGTTCCACCAGTTGCGTACCAAGCTGGACGAGGAACTCGGGCTCGCTCCCGCCGAACGGCTCAAGAAGCTCTACTCCGAAATCCTCACCCAGAGCCACAGTCTGCTGCTCCTACGCCCGGCGTGATCCGGCCACTAGCCTGTCGTCCTACCGACGTCGGCCGGATCGAGGGTGATCTCGATCGCGGCCGTGGTAGGGCCGCCGATCGGGCTGGTGAGGGTCAGCCGCCCGTCGAAGGCGGCCAGCCGACGGCGAATGCCCTGCAGGCCACTGCCCTTGGCGGCATCGGCGCCGCCGGTCCCGTTGTCGTGCACCACCGCGTGCAGCGTCTGCTCACTCATCCAGATGACGACCTCCACGGTGGTGGCGCCGGCATGTTTGGTCGCATTGGTGAGCAATTCGGCGATCGCGAAGTAGGCGGCGGACTCGATCGGGGCGGGGAGCCGCTCCGGGAGGAAGCCGATGACCTGAACCGGCGTCGGCAGTTCCAGGGCGAGCGTGCGCACGGCATCGAACAGGCCGCGATCGGCGAGTACGGGCGGATGCACCCCGTGCACGAGATCGCGCAGCTCGTTGAGGGCCTTGATCGAGGAGTCCTTGGCCTCGGCGAGCAGGCCGCGCGCGGCATCGGGATGCTGATCGATCAGCGACTGCGCGGTCGACAGTGTCATGCCCAGAGCGACCAGCCTGGCCTGGGCGCCGTCGTGGAGATCGCGTTCGATCCTGCGTAATTCGTTGGCCTGCATCCGCATCGCGTCGGCCCGGGAATCGGTGAGCTGATCGACTCGAGTGGCCAGCGCCGACCGCGTGGCGCCCAGGATGAGCCGTACCCATTCGCCGTGCACCCGCAGCAGCAGGCGGGGCAGGACGAACAGTCCCAGCAGAAGTTCGACCGCGCCGAGTCCCGCCGCCAGGTTCGCGGCGAACTGACTGTTGAGCGGGATGAACTCGTACCAGGAATTACTCCAGCCCCAGTCCTCGGTGATCGTGCGCCACAGGAAGGGCATCAGGAGTCCCCACATGCCGTGCACGACAAAGACGACGGGCAACAGCGCCATGATCGGTCCGATATACGGATTGATCAACACCCACAGCACATCGCGCCAGGTCGCGCTGTCGGTCAGCATCCGGGCCGCCCGGCGCAGGGGCCGCTGCGGGGTCTGCGACTCCGGAAGGTAGGCGGCCTCGACCGGGACCCCGCACCAGGAGCGCGCCAGCCGGCGCTGCACCTGCGCCTCTCGGCGCGTCGCGTCCAACATACTGGGCACCAAGGGAATCCCGAGCCCGAGGCAGCAGCACAGCGACACCACGGCGATCACCCATGCGGACAGCAACGCCTCGACGATGCCGAGCCCGGCCAGTCCGAAACCCCGCACCAGCAGGGCCGGCCCTTCCAGAAATCCGCGACGCTTCCGCCGCATCGCACCGTCGTGCGTGACCATCCGGCACCCTTCTTCTTTCCATCTGGATTCTTCTGTGCCACAACTACTATCTCGTATCGTGCCGGGAACGGAAGGGGTACTAACACCCCTCATGCGGCTGCCGTGCGGAAACGACGCAGGCTCAGCACGACGGTGCCGACCGCCAGCACCGCGAGCCACAGCACCATCACCAGCTCACGATGCTGGCCGAGGAAGCCCGGATCCGGCAGCGTCGGATTGCCCCAGAAGTGGCGGCAGGAGTCGGCGACCGAGCTGACGGGATTCCATCGGATCAGCGGCTGCAGCCAGCCCGGCAGGGTCGTCACCGGAAAGACCGAGCTAGACAGGAAGGTACAGAGCACCACGACCAGGGCACCGATGGAGTCGATCGACTCGATGTTCTTCACCATGACGCCCAAGGTGATTCCCACCCAGATCATGATCATCAGGAAGGCGACGGCCACGCCGAATCCGGCCGCGATGGACAGCGGGCTGCCGTGCGGGCGCCAGCCGATGAGCAGGCCCACCCCCGTCACCACCACCAAAACGCCCAGGCCCGCGAGGAAATCACCGATCGAATGCGCGATCAGCACCGCGGACCGCGAGATGGGCAGGGACCGGAAGCGGTCCATCAGGCCCACCCGCAGGTCCATGGCGACACCGATGGCGGTCGGCCCGATACTCGCCAACGCCGCCTGGGCGACGATGCCCGCCATCAGATAGTCCTGGTAGTCGCCGCCCGCGGGCGCCGCGATCGCATTCTTGAACAGATACCCCAGCGCGAGCAGCGTCACCAGCGGATTGAGCAGCAATCCCAGCAGCCGCCCCGGGGCGCGCCGGAGATGATGCAGCCGCCGCCCCGCCAGGGCGAGGATCTCGACGAGGAACCATCCGGCGGAGGCGGCCGAGACGGGCTTGGTATCAACCGAATTCATGACAGCTGTCGTCCCTTGGCTCGAGATTCGATCGCCCGCATCTCCGAATCGACGATCCGGCCGATCTGTTGCTGTGGCTCCGGATGCATCATGCGTTCGTGGCTGTCGCGGACCCGATGCACCCGGATGGCGCCGGTGTGGGGACCCCACCGGTCCGCGGCGCTGTGCTCGGCCGACCGCTCGGCGGTCGCCACGAACAGGCTCATCTCGCCCTCGAAGCGACCGGGCACGAAGCGCTCGGCGAGCGCGGCGTGATGGAGCATCACCGTGATCAGTCGCTCGACATCGTCGGCGGTCAGGGCGGCCAGCATTCCGCCGTGGCGCCGGAAGGTCTCCGCGACGGCGGCGGCCCCGTCCGCGGTCGAATCACGTTCCAGACCAACGTATTCCAAGAACTGCATGATCAGATCCCGGCGATCGGGCAGCGGCCCGTCGAGCGCCGGGTCATAGGGGTAGGCGTCGAGGTTCGCCAGATAGGCGACCTCCTGACCGTCGGCCCGCAGCCGCACCGCGAGTTCGTGCGCGATCAGTCCGCCGAAGGACCAGCCGAGCAGATGGTACGGACCCTCCGGCTGCACGGCCCGGATCCGGTCCAGATAGGACTTCGCCTGGGCCTCGATGCTGGGCGCCGGGTCGCCCTGGCCGCTCACCTGCGGGGCCTGGAGACCGATGATCGGCCGGCGCGGGTCGATATGGGCGGTGAGCCCGAGATACGGCAGGCTGGTACCCATTCCGCCGTGTACGCAGAACAGCGGCGGCAGCGTTCCGTCCGGCCGGATCGCGAGCACCGGGCCCAGGAGGTCCAGGGTGTCGAGGGCGCCGTACTCGAAAGCACCGGCGCGCAACTGATCTCCCAGATGTTCGACGGTCGTGCGGTCCGATTCCCCTGCGCGACTGTCGATCAGCGCGCCCAATGCGGCGGCCGTCCGGTGGGTGAACACCTCCGCGATGGTCATCCGCAGGCCGTATCGAGCCGCCTCGGCGACGAGTTGGATACTCCCGATGCTGTTGCCGCCCAAGGCGAAGAAGTCCGCCTCGGCGCCGACGGTGTCGAGTCCCAGCACGGCCGCATATGCACCGGCCAGTGCGCGTTCGGTGTGGGTACTCGGTGACCGGCCCGCCGTCGGGCGATAGTCGGGAGCGGGGAGCGCGTCCCGATCGAGCTTGCCGTTCATCGTCATCGGCACAGCGGGCACGATCATCAGTGCCGACGGCACCAGATAGTCCGGAAGCCGTTGTGCCACATGGTGGCGGATGCCGGCCTCGTCGATATCGGCCCCCTCGCGAGCCACCAGATAGCCGACGAGGACGTGCGCGCCGGGCCGGTCCTCCCGGGCGATCACCGCGGCCTGAGTGATCTGCGGATGGTCGAGCAGCACGCTCTCGATCTCACCGAGTTCGATGCGGAAACCCCGGACCTTGACCTGGTGATCGGACCGTCCCACGTATTCCAGTTGTCCGTCCGCCAGCCAGCGGACGAGGTCGCCGGTGCGGTACATCCGCGCACCCGGGTCGCCGAATCGGTCGGCGAGGAAGCACTGGGCGGTCAGTCCCGGCCGGTTGAGATATCCGACGGCCGAACCGGTTCCGCCGATATGGAGTTCGCCGATCACGCCCTGCGGCACCGGGTTCAGCTCCGCGTCGAGGACATAGACCCGGTGATCGCCGATCGGCCGCCCGATCGGCGGTTTGCCGCCGGAGAGCGGGTCACTCACGGTGGCGCAGACGGTCGTCTCGGTCGGGCCGTAGGCGTTGTACACCCGGTGTGCCGGCGACCAGCGCGCGATGAGCTCCGGCGGACAGGCCTCACCGGCGAGTACCAGGTCGAGGTCGGCGGGCAGTTCGACCTCGTCGGAGAAGGCGGTCACCACCTTGGGCGGCAGCACGGCCAGATTCACCCGGAACCGGGCCAGGAATTCGGCGAGTGGCCGCCCGGCACGCTGGTCGTCGCCGACCTGAACCAGGGTGCCGCCGCTCAGCAGGGATACGCACAGCTCCCATACCGCCGCATCGAAGCTGAACGAGGCGAATTGCAAAGCCCTTGTCCGCGAGGAGATTCCGAAGCGTTCCCGATGATCGGCGGCGAGCGCGACCACGGTGGCATGGGACACCACCACCCCCTTGGGGCGGCCGGTGGTGCCGGAGGTGTAGATGACGTAGGCGGGGTCCGCGGGGCGCAGCGGACGGCTGCGCTCGGTGTCGCGGACCGGCTCCGCCGAGTGCCGCGCCAGCCGGTCCATCGTGCCGGGATCGTCCAGCACCAGTACCGATTCGGCGCTCGACGCCGGATCCGGCAGTATCGCGGCATCGATCACCGCGGTCGCGGTCACCACCAGTGCCGGTGCGGCATCGTCGAGCAGGTAGGCGATTCGCGCGGCGGGATAGGCCGGATCGATCGGCAGATATGCCGCACCCGAACCGATTACGGCCAATACCGCGATCACCAGGTCGACGGAGCGAGGCAGGGCGAGCGCGACGATATCCCCGACGCCCACGCCTCGATCGATCAACTCCCTGGCGAGCCGATCGGCCCGGCCCGCGAGTTCGACATAGGAGAGTTCGGCCTGCGCCGCCACGAGCGCAGGCTGCTCGCCCCGGCGCGCCACCCAGGTCCCGAAGAGTTCGGGCACGGTGGACCGCGGGGTCCGCGCGTGCGGATTCGCTCCCCACCGGTCGAGCAGCCGGCCGCGTTCGCCGGGGGTGAGGATATCGATTCCGCTCAACCGCCGATCCGGTTGGGCCACCGATGTTTCCAGCAGCCTCAGGAAGTAGACGACCAGACGCTCGGCGGTCTCGCGATCGAACAGGTCGGTGGCGAACTCCAGTCGGCCGTCGAGGCCGGAGGACATCTCGATGAGTTCGAAGACCAGGTCGAATGTGACCGCCGTCGGGTCGATTTCGAGATCGACGCAGTGCAGCCCCGCGAGCCCGAACTCCGGCCGGGCGATATTCTGGTAGGCCAGCATCACCTGGACCAGTGGCGGCCGGGCGACCGAACGCCCGAGTTCCAGCGCGTCGACCAGTCGTTCGAGCGGAACAGCCTGGTGGGCAAAGGCATTCAGATCGGTGTCCTGAACCCGGCGCAGTAACTGCCCGAAGGTGGGGTCACCGCCGGTGTCCGTCCGCAGCGCCAGGGTGTTGATGAAACATCCCACCAGCCGGTGCAGCGCCTCGTCATCGCGGCCCGCGATCGGGACGCCCAGCAGGATATCGGTGCCTGCCCCCAGTTTGGTCAGCGTGGCGGCGAGCGCAGCCTGCACGACCATGAACGGGGTGGCCCCCGCCGAACGCGCGAGCTCGACCACGCGGGAGTGGACGGCCGCGGGCACCGAGAACGTCACCACATCGCCCGCCATACTGGGCATCGGTGGCCGCGGACGGTCGGTCGGCAGCGCGAGTTCCTCGGGGCTACCACGCAATGCGTCCGTCCAGTAGGCCAGCTGACGGTGCTGGAGGCTGTCGGGATCCTCCTCGTCGCCCAGTACCCGCTGACGCCACAGGACGTAGTCGGCGTACTGCACCGGCAGGGGCGACCAGGCGGGAGCGCTGCCCGCGCCGCGGGCGCGGTAGGCCTCGGCCAGATCCTCGGCGAGCACTCCGATCGACCATCCGTCGAAGGCGATGTGATGAAGCACAAGCAGCAGCACGTGATCCTGCGCGCCGCACGCGAAAAGCCTTGCCCGGAAGCCGGGTTCGGCGGTGAGGTCGAAGCCGGCGGCTGCCTGCGCGGTCAGCAGCCGATCCAGTTCCTCCTCGCCGCCGACGCGGATCGGTTCGATCACCGGTCGGTACCCCGCCGCGGGGAGCACCACCTGCTCGGGTTTCTCGGCGACGGCCGGGAACACCGTGCGCAGGATCTCGTGCCTGTCCGTCACATCGGCCACCGCGGCCCGCAGTGCCGCGATATCGAGTGTCCCCCGCAGCCGGGTCGCCATCGTGATGTGATGGTTCCCCCTGCTCTCCGGGGCCAGCCGGTTCAGGAACCACAGCTGCCGCTGCATGGGCGACAGCGGAAGGGCGGCGGGGCGCGATTGGGCATGCAGCGGTGGAAGATCCGGGGATTCCGCGCTGGACACGGCGGCCAGGTCGGCGACCGTCGGCCGTTCGAACAGCGTCCGGACCGATACCTCCAGGCCCAGTGCGCCGCGGATCCGGGCCGACAGCTGGGTCGCCAGCAGCGAATTCCCGCCCAGGTCGAAGAAGCTGTCGTCGACACCGGCCCGTTCGACACCGAGCACCTGGGCGAACAACTCGGCAAGAGTCCGCTCACGGTCGGTTCTGGGTGCCCGATACCGCACTCCCGCAACGAATTCCGGCACCGGCAGCGCCCGGTGATCCAGTTTCCCGTTCACCGTCAGCGGGAACTCCTCGACCACCACCATCGCGGGCGGCACCATGTACTCCGGCAGCCGCGACGATGCGAACGAGCGCAGCTCCGCCGGATCCACGGTTGCGCCCTCGGCCGCCGTCACATAGCCGACCAGCTGCTTCCCGGTGGCGCCGTCGCGCGCGACGACCACCACCCCTGCCACCGAGGGATGCGCGGCCAGCGCCGATTCGATCTCCCCGAGCTCGATGCGGAAACCCCGAACCTTCACCTGGAAGTCCGACCGGCCCACGTACTCCAGATCCCCGTCCCGGTTCCAGCGCACCAGATCCCCGCTGCGATACAACCGGTCGCCCCCGCCGAACGGATTCGCGACGAACCGCGACGCGGTCAACTCCGCCCGGCCCAGATATCCCCGAGCCACCTGCGCGCCGGCCACATACAGCTCACCGACCACTCCCACCGGCACCGGACGCAGCCACCCGTCCAGCACGACAACCCGCAGTCCCGGCAGGCCGCGGCCGATCACGCTCGCCGCACCGGCGCGCGCCGTCGGCCGTCCGATCTCGAGGTAGGTGGTATGCACGGTGGTTTCGGTGATCCCGTACATGTTCACCAGGCGCGGCGTGTATTCCCCGTGCCGATCGAACCAGTCGGCGAGCTGCTCGATATTCAATGCCTCGCCGCCGAATACCACATAGCGCAAAGCGAGTTCGCCCGCGGCGGGTCCGGCGATCCGGTCGGCCTCGGCCAGCTGATGGAAGGCCGACGGGGTCTGGCTCAGGACGGTCACTCGTTCGCGACTCAGCAGAGTGCGGAACTGTTCCGGGGAGCGGGAGGTGTAGTAGTCGACCACGACCAACCGCGCGCCGTGGGACAGCGCACCCCAGATCTCCCACACCGAGAAGTCGAAGGCGCAGGAATGGAACAGTGTCCACACATCGGACGCCTCGAAGCTGAACCTCCGGCGCGCACCGGCCAGCAGCGACACCACGCTGCGATGCGTGACGGCGACACCCTTGGGGCGGCCGGTGGACCCCGAGGTGAAGATCACGTAGGCGAGATCGTCCGCGCGCAGTGGCGCGCTCCGATCCGAATCCGTCAGCGGCGCATCCGAATACCCCGACAGATCCAGATCCTCGATCCGCACCTGCGCGACATCGACCGGCAGCCCCGCCCCGGTGGTCAGCACGCAGACCGGCGCGGCGGTGTCGAGGATGTAGCCGACGCGATCGGCCGGATGATCCTGATCCACCGGCACATACCCGCCACCGGCGACGGTCACCGCCAGCAACGCCACGACCAACTCGATCGACCGCGGCATTCCCACCGCCACCAGCGTCCCCGGCCCCACCCCCTGCGCCACCAGCCAACGCGCCAGCCGATGTGCGCGCCGGGCCAGCTCCCCGTAGGTCAGCGACTCGTCCCCGAACGTCAGGGCGATCGCGGTCGGCGCGAGGGCCGCCGACCGCTCGAACAGCGATACCGGCGTCACCGGATCTCCCGGCAGTGCCGCATCATCGAACCCCTTGTCCAGCACCGACTCCCGCTCCTCGGGGGCGAGCAGGTCTAGTCGGGCGAGCGGGGTGTCGGACACGGTGGTGAGCGCCGCCAGCAGGTCGGCGAGCCGCCGGGCCAGCCGCGCCGCGTCCCGCTCGGGGAAGCGGTCGGCGCGGTATTGCACCCGCAGCTCGAGCTCCGGGCCGGGCAGGGCGGTCAGGGTCACGGAGAATGCGGTGGCGGCACGAATCTCCGCCTCCCGCAACGCCAGACCGGTACGGGCGGTGAAGTCGTTCGCATCCGGTATCGGGTAGTTCTGGAATGCGACCACCGTGTCGAATACCCCGGTGACGTCGATCAGCTCCTGTATCTCGGTGAGCCCGAGATGCCGATGCGGCATCAGCGCGAATTGCTCCCGCTGAAACGAGTCGAGCAGATCGGCCACGGTCTGCGCCGGATCCAGACGCAGCCGGGCGGGCAGCACATTGGCGAAGACGCCCACCATGGCTTCCACGCCGGTCAATTCGGCGGGCCGACCGGCATCCGATACCCCGAATACCACATCGGTGCGGCCGGTCAATTGCCCGATCAGCAGCCCCCAGCACCCCTGGACCACCGTGGCGAGGGTCAGGTTCCGATTCCTGGCCCAGCCCGCCAATTCCCGTGTGGCGGTCGCGGGCACGGTGACCACCGTCGTCCGGGGCAGATCCGCCACCGGGGATCGGTCCGGCACAACGACATTGGTGGGTTCGTCGACCCCGGCCAGCGCGCGCGACCACGCGGCCCGGGCCGCTTCCCGGTCCTGCCGTCCCAACCAGGCCAGATAGTCCCGGTGATGCGGCACGGAAGCCTCCGAGGCGAGCTCGGATCGCCCGCCGTACGCGGTGAAGAGCTCGTCCACCAGAATCGGCATGGACCAGCCGTCGACAACGATGTGATGCGCGGTCAGCAGGAAGCGGAATCTGTTGTCCCCCAGACGGATCACGGTGCCGCGCAGCAGCGGCGGCCGGGCCATGTCGAAGGCCCGCACGCGGTCGTCGTCGGTGATTCGCTCCAACTCGCCGCGGCGCACGGCGTCCGGCAGATCGGCGAGATCCACCTCCGCCCAGGGCAATTCGACAACCTCCGGGACAACCTGCACCGGCTCACCGGATTTGCGCGTCCGGAAGCAGGCCCGCAGGCTCGCGTGGCGCGCCGGCAGTGCACTCGCCGCGGCGCGCAGGCGGGGCACGTCCAGTGGGCCCTCGAGATCGGCGACCAGCTGCAGCACGTGCACATCGGTGCCGTCCTCCACCAGGCTGGAATAGAACACCAAGCCCCGCTGCAACGGCGTCAGCGGCAGAAACTCACTGGTCCGTCCCCGTGCCGGTGCGACGGTGTTGCTCATCATGGCTCCAGTTCCAGTTCGAGTTCAGCCATTTCGGCCGCGCTCAACTCCAGCAGCGGCGGCGCGGCGGACGAGGGTTGTGCGAGGGTGCCCGGGGTCGGCAGCGCGGTGGCGGCGGTGGCCAGGGCCGCGGGCGTGCGATGCCCGACGACGTCTCGGGGGTCGAGTGCCAGGCCGCGCAGCCGGGCCCGGGTGGCGATCCGGATGGCGCTGATGGAGTCGCCGCCGAGTGCGAAGAAGTTGTCGTGCGCGTCCACCGCGGCGAGGCCGAGAACCTCGGCGAACACCTCGCACAGCGCGTGCTCGAGCGCCTCGTCACGGATCCGGTCGGTCCGGTCCGGACCCGTATCAGCCTGGGGCGCACGATGATTCCACGCGGGCTCGTCCCCGGGGCGGGTCTCCAGGTCGCCTACCGGGCGATCCGGCCCCGCGACCATGGCCAGCAGGATCCGGCGGAATCGCCGCGCGAGGCCGGTCACCGCCGCCTCGGTCACCAGATCCGGCGCGTAGTCGAAGCGCACCTCGAGCCGGGCGCCGGGCGCGATGACCAGACTGAGCGGATAGTGCCGGGCGTCGCGCGCATCGGCCGCGACGATCCGCAACGTCTCGTCGGCCACCAGATCCCCCGCGGTTCTCGGGAAGTTCTCGAAGACCAGCGCGGTATCGAAAGGCTCTCCCGTACCGGCCAGTTCGGGATTGCCGCCGAGCATCTCGGCGAGCCGGGGGAAGTCCACCTCGCGCAGTGCGGACTGCTCGTCCTGAAGGCGGCCCAGGAATGCGCCCACGGGTTCGGCCCGATCGAGTGTCACCCGGACCGGCAGCGTATTCAGCAGCGGGCCCACGATCGTCTCCACCCCGGCCACTGCGGCGGGCCGGGTGGCGACCGTGGCGCCGAACAGGACATCCGGGCGATCGACGAGCCTGCCCAGCAGATACGCCCATCCGCCCTGACAGATCGTGCCGATCGTAATCCCCTGGGCCGCAGCGAAATCGGTGAGCGTCGCCGTCTCCGCGACCGACAGGCGCAGCGGCATCCGGGTGCGTTCGGCGGGCCGCCGCGCGGGATCGGACGGGAACAGGTGGGTGGGCAGGGACATGCCCGCGAGCGCGGTCCGCCACATCGCCGCCGCCGACGCGTGATCCCGATCGGCCAGCCAGACAAGGTAGTCGCGGAACGGGGTGGCGGCATCGAGGCTGCCACGACCGCCTCGGTCCCGGTAGCAGGTCAGCAGTTCACGCACGAGCAGCTGCATCGACCAGCCGTCCACCAGAATGTGGTGCAGAGTCCAGATCAATGCGAAGCGCTCGGCACCGAGCCGCACCAGCGTCCAGCGCATCAGCGGTGGACGGGTGAGATCGAATCGACGCGCGCGCTCGGCGCCGACGAGCCGTTCCAGCTCGGCGTTCCGCGCCGCCGAGGGGAGCCCGGACAGGTCGGTCCGGGCGAGGGGTACCCGAATCCCGGTGTGCAGCACCGAAACCGGATCCCCCGACTCGCGGTGCAGGAATGCCGCGCCCAGGCCGGGATGACGCGCCAGCAGCACCGCGAGCGCCTCCTCCAGGGCGTCCGCCTCCACCGCTCCGGCGAGTTCCGCGGTGATCTGCAACGTGTAGAGATCGTGATCGGAGTCCCCGGCGGACTGGAACAGCAGGCCGCGCTGCAGCGCGGTCAGCGGGAGAACGTCGGTCAGCGGGCCGAGGCCGCGCGCCGCGCAGTCCCGTTCGATCTCCTCGATCTCGTTCTGGCGCAGCGACACCAGCGGGAGATCCGACGGGGTCAGCCCGCCCGCATTCGGCAGCCGCACATGGTCGGTCAGCGCGCCCAGGACGCGGAACCAGGTGTCGGCGAGGTCGCGGACGGACGCCTCGGTGATCACTGCGTCCGCCCACAGCCAGTCGGCGACCAGCTGCGGGCCCTCGGCGTGATCCTCGGTGACCGGGGTGACCGCCACCGAATGACGCAGCGGCATAGCGGGATTCACGCTCGTGCCGATCACGGTGTCCCCGCCGTCGAGGGACCAGAGGCCGGCGGAGTCGTCGACCCGGAATCGGCCGAGGTAGTTGAAGCCGATCGCGGGGGTGGGATCCGACGCCAGCGCCCGCGCGGTCTGCGGATTGAGGTAGCGGAGCAATCCGTAACCGATGCCGCGGTCGGGGACGGCCCGCAGTTGTTCCTTCACCCGCTTGATCACGACGCCCAGGGCCGGACCGCCCGAGAGGGCCTCGTCCGGATCGACCGCGCCGAGCGCCAGACGCACCGGGAATACGGTCGTGAACCAGCCCACCGTCCGCGACAGATCCACGTCGTCGACGATCTGCTCGCGGCCGTGTCCCTCGAGTTCGAGAAGGATCGGCTGCCCGGTATCGCCCGCGGCGCGCCGACGCCAGTCCGTGACCGCCAGAGCGAGGGCGCCGAGCAGAATGTCGTTGATCTCGCTGTGGAAGGCGGCGGGCACGGCGGTCAGCAGTGCCAGGGTCTGCTCGGTCGGCAGGCGCAGACGCAATCGACCGGCCGTGGCGTGGGTATCGCGCACCGGATCGAGCGGACCTCGCCCCGGCGTGGGCGATTCCGCCGCGGTCTGTGCCCGCCAATAGGGCAGTTCGGCCATGCGCGCACCGGTGTGCGCATGCTCGGTCATCGTCGCGGCCCAGCGTCGATAGGAGGTCGGAACCGGTTCCAGCACAGGGGTTTCGCCCGCCGCCACCGCGGACCAGGCCGCCCGCATATCCGAGACCAGAATGCGCCACGAGACCCCATCGATCACCGTGTGATGGGCGAGCACGAGCAGGCGCCCGGCACGCTCGGATCCGCCGTGCAACAGGACCGCCCGCAGCACGACGCCCCGATGGGGCGCCAATCCCCTACGCGCGACCTCGATTCGAGCGGCGACCAGGGCGCTCAGCTCCGCGGGATCGTCGATGACGGAGGCGGCGTCCGCCTCGGTGATCAGCGTCTCCGCGCGGACGGCGCCGACCGGCCTGATCCGCGGCGCCCAGACCCCGGGGGCGGGCTCGGTCATCTCCATCCGCAGGGCATCGTGGCGATCGAGCAGCGCCTGCACCACCGGTGCGAGCGTGTCGGCGGTCAGCTCTGCCGGTACGCGGATCAGCACGTACTGGCTGTACTCCCGCCCCGGGCCGTCGAAGGTGCCGAAGTCCTCGATGACCTGGGCGGTGATCGGCGGCGGCGGGAAGTCACCGGCCTCGGGCGCCGAAGCGAGCCGCGGCGAGCCGTCCGCGAGGGTCCTGGCACAGCCCGCGAGGGCGGCAGATGTCTTGTGCCGGAAGATATCTCGCGAGGTGAGCACGATATTCCGGGTCCGGGCCCGGCTGACTACCTGGATGGCGCTGATCGAGTCGCCCCCGAGGGCGAAGAAGCTGTCGCCGGGGCCGACGGTGTCCCGATTGAGGACCTCGGCGAAGATCTCGCACAGCACGACCTCGACGCCGTCGCGCGCGGGCCCGCGGCCGGTGGTGACGCCGTCGGCCCGGATCATGCCCGCGGCGGCCGGATCCGGCAGCGCCTTCCGGTCGACCTTGCCGTGCGCGGTCAGCGGCAGTGCGGCCAGCGGTATCCAGGTGGCGGGAATCATATAGTGCGGCAACGTCTCCGCCACGGCGATGCGGAGGGCTTCGGTCTCGGTGCCGGGTGCGACCACATAGGCCACCAGCCGAGTCGTTCCACTCCGATCCTCGACCGCGGTGACGGCGGCATCGGTGACGCCCGAGAGCCGTCGGAGGGCGGCTTCGACCTCGCCGAGCTCGATGCGGTGACCCCGGATCTTCACCTGATGATCCCGACGCTCGAGGAATTCGAGCTGCCCGTCCGGCCGTCGCACCACATGATCTCCGGTCCGATACATCCGGGCGCCCGGGACCGCACCGTAGGGATCGGCCATGAAGGTGCTCGCGGTCTTGACCGGATCGTTCAGATACCCGCGGCCGACTCCGTCTCCGGCGACGTAGAGTTCGCCGACCATACCGAAGGCCACCGGGAGCAACGCGTTGTCGAGCACGTACAGCCGGGTGTTGCGCACCGGGCCGCCGATCGGGACCCGTGCGCCGATCGGCTCGCCGGCGCGCAGGACGGCATGGGTGACATCGTCGGAGCATTCGGTGGGGCCATAGGCGTTGACGAGCGGAATCCCGGGGTACAGCGACCACCAGCGATGGCACAGTTCCGCGGGCAGCGCCTCGCCGGTCACCACGAGCTCCCGCAGGGTGGGGACGCTCGGGGTGAACCGCTCGACCTCCCAGCTGTCGAGCGCGGCGCGCAGCAGGGTCGGCACGACCTCGAGGACCGTAAGGTGTTCGGCGGCAACCACTTCGAACAGCGCTTCGGGGTCCGCGGCGAGCTCGCGGGAGACGACGCGGACCGTGCCGCCCACCAGCAGCGGCGCCAGCATCTGCCACACCGAGACATCGAAGGTGACGGGGGCGTTCTGGACGAGCCGGTCGGCGGCGGTGAGGCCGAGATCCTCGATCTTGGCGAGCAGATGATTGAGCATGCCGCCGCGATGCACCATGGCGCCCTTGGGTTTACCGGTGGAACCCGAAGTGAAGATCACATACGCCAGATCCGCCGAGGCATCCGAGGCGGGGATCAGGTTGTCGAGCGGGACGGCCCGATCGGTGAAATCGCCACTGAGAGAATGTGATTGGACCCCGTCGTGCACGCCGCTGTCCGCCGGGCCGACGACGAGATGGCCGATGCCCGCCTCCGCGATGAGCGCGGTGGTCCGCGCCTCGGGCGCGTGCACATCCAGCGGCACCCAGGCCGCGCCCGCGGTGAGGACGGCCAGTGCGGCGCCGACGAATGCGGTACTCGGCTCGACGAGGATGCCGACCAGCGAACCAGGGCCCACCCCGGACATGATCAACCGCAGGGCCAAGGCATCCGCCCAGCCGACGAGCGAGGAATAGGAGGCCACGTCCCTCCCATCGGTCACAGCGAGCGCGGCAGGCGTCGCCGCGGCGAGCGCCCGCACCCGCCCCACTACCGTGCCCTCCGTCGCACCGGTCACCCCGGCACCGGCCGCCAGCAGCAGCTCGCGCTCTCGCACGGTCACGAAATCCAGTCGGCCCAGCGGGGTTTCGGGCGCGGCGAAAGCCAGGCGGGGCAGGAACTCGGCGAGGCGGTGCAGATGATCGAGGACCTCTGCCTCACGGTAGAGCTCGGGATTGCCGTTCAGGTGCAGCTCCACACCGCCGTCGGCGGCATCCAGAACGGTGATCATCATATCGTCGACGATCCCGGTGGACAGATTGTGCAGCCGCGCCTCACAGGACCCGAGTGCCAGCACCGGGGTCTGCGGCAGGACGTTCACGAACGGCCCGAACGGGCGACGATCATCGCTGCGCAGGCCGAGCGACCGGCGGGTCGAGGGGTAGCGCTGATGGCGCAGCGAACCCGCGAGCGTCTTCGAGGTCGCCGCGAGCAGCTCGGATACCGTCACCTCCGGCCGGGCCGTGACCGGAAACGGCAGATAGGTCGCCACCATGCCGGGCGTCTTGCGAGCCACCGCGGTCAGGCGCGCGGTGGTCGGAAGGGTCAGCAGCACATCGGGATTGCCGCTCGCCTTCGCGAGGTAGGCCGCCGAGGCCGCGATGGCGAGCGCGGGCCAGGTGGTACCGGCCGTGGTCGCGACCGTGCGCAGCGCGCGGGCGGTGTCGGGGCCGATCCGGGTGCTGCGGCGCAGAAAGGCCGTGCCGGGCACCGGATCCCCCGCGGCCAGGCTGACCGGCTGCCGGTCCCCCGCCAGATGCCGATCCCAGAACTGCCGATCCCGCTCGAACGCGGGCGAGGTCAGATAGTCCGCCTCCTCACGCAAGAGCAGACTCAGCCCAGGCAGCGCGCCCTCGGCGGTCGGCGCGCCCGCGGCCAGCGCTCCGTAGATATGACTCAGCCTGTGGTAGAAGGCATTTCGGCTGTACCCGTCCATCAGCAGGTGATGCATGGCGACGTAGAGCAGCGACCGCTGCTCGCCGATGCGGATCAGGACGAGACGGAACAGCAGGCCGCCGTCCACCTCGAACGGCCGGTCCAGATCCCGATGCATCGCCGCCAGCGCCGCCGCGAGCGAGTCGGATTCTCCGGACATGTCGAGCACCGTCAACGGCAGTTCGGACAGCGACTCGATGCGCTGCCGGGGCAGACCGTCCACCTCGAAGAACCGCGCCCGGGTGCATTCGGCCTCATCGAAGATCAGGCGCAGGGCCGTACCGAGCACCTGCTCGTCGAGCTGTCCGGAGATGTCCAGATAGTCGGCCATGTTGTACCCGAGCCGGTCACTCGCGATCTGCTCGTCGAACCAGATCTTGGTCTGCGCACCGGTCAGGGGCAGGTCCGCACGTGCGGGCGAAAGCATGAAGTTCTCCAAGTCGAGAGACGAACGGGCGGGGCACTCGATGTCGAACCGGGTTATCCGGCTTCCATCCCCGCCGCCTGCTCCAGGGCATCGAGTCCGTAGACACCCGAGACCCACTGGTCCTGATAGACGGTGTCCAGATACCGTTCGCCGAGGTCGGGGGCGACGGCGACGGCGGAGGCGGCCGGTGGAAGGGGATGGTCGGCCAGCCATCCGATCGCGCCGCTGACGACCGTGCCGGTCGAGCCGCCGAACAGGTATCCGGCCCGGGCCAGCTGCCGGCAGGTGCGGACGGTATCCACCTCGGGCACCATGACGACCTCATCCACGAAGGATTCGTCCAGCAGCGCGGGACGGACGCTCGTGCCGAGGCCGGGAATCAGGCGCTGGGTCGACGCGCCGCCGAAGGTGACCGAGCCGACGGCATCCACCGCGATGATGCGCACGGAGGGTTTGTGATCGCGCACGTAGCGGGCGCAGCCCATCAGCGTTCCGGTCGTACCGGCCCCGACGAACAGCACCGTCAGATCGGGAAACGCCGACAGGATCTCCGGCCCGGTCAGCCGGTAGTGCGCCCGCCAATTGTTGGGATTGGCATACTGATTGAGCCAGAGGTAATCATCGCGCCCCTCGCACAGTTCGCGGACGTAGTCGATCCGCGCGCCGAGCAGTCCCGTCACCGGATGCGGTTCGGTGATGACATGCACCTCACCGCCCAATGCCTGGATGGTCTGCCGCGCGCCCAGGGTGCAGCGCGCATCGGTGACGCAGATGAAGCGATAACCCCGGCTGGCGGCGACCAGGCTCAGTGCCACACCCAGATTGCCCGAGGAGCTCTCCACCAGGGTCGAGCCCGGCCGCAGCGCACCGGCTCGCTCGGCATCGTCGACCATGGCCCGGGCGGCCTTGAGTTTGATCGATCCGGCGAAGTTGAATCCCTCGCATTTGAGCAGCAGGCGGTTTCCGATGATCGGCGCCAGATCGACGAACAGGCTCTCGGTATTGAACTCATCGGGGGCGGAAATGATTTGTATCGACAAGGTGCACCTCGAGCCTGGGTTGGATATCTGCTGTACGTGGAGCGGTTCTGCTCACCCGACGGCTCTGCCCGATCGCAGACCCTGAAACAGGTTGAGCTGCTGGATATTCCGGGTTCCCTCCATGAATTCGACACCGCGCGCATCCCGAATCAGCTTGTCCAGCAATGGATGTGCCGCGCGGGCCGCGGGCGCCAGCAGCTCACAGGCCGCCAGGGTGACCTCCTCGGCCAGCGCGCACGCCCGGGCCTTGGCCGCCGAGGCCAGATACCCCTCGCCGGTGGCGTCCACCGCTGCCGCCGCCTGGAGCACCAATGCCCTGGTGGCATCGATCTTCCAGCCGAGTGTCTCGATGCGATCGCGATCGTTGCCCTGTGCCGCAGGGCGATTGTCGAGCACATACCGGTGTGCCGCGGCGGCGATCCCGAGCCCCAGCGCCGCCACCGCCGGCCGCAGCCGGTTGAACACCCCGATGGCGGCCCAGATGCCGCGCCGGGATCGGGGCAGATGGCGGCCGAGCACCTGTTCCGGGGCGACCTCGACATCCGCCAGGGTGATGGCGGCAAGCTGTGCCCCGCGCAACCCCAAGGTGTCCAGCGGTGTCGCGTGATAGCCCGCCGAATCCGTATCCAGCAGCACGGCGGTCACCCCGCCCAGACCCGGCCCGGTCCGGGCGAAGACCGCCGCGCACTGCGCCCGGGCGGCATTGCCCACGAACCGTTTCGCACCCCGCAGCACCAACGCTCCGCCCTCTTCCCGGAGCGAGGTGGCCAGCAGGGATGCGTCGGATCCGCGCTCCGGCTCGGTCAGCGCGAAGCAGGTCCACGTCGGCGCCGACATCATCCGGCCGAAGAACCACTCCCGCTGCGCCGGATCCCCGAGCCGGTCGACCAGCACACCCGACATCGACGGTCCCGGTGCGGCCAGCAGCATTCCGGTGTCACCGCGAGCCAGCTCCTCGAAGACCACCACGCGTTCCACCGCGGTCGTGCCGTCGAATCGGTGCGCCCCGATTTCCAGTGGCGCACCGCCGAATTCACGCGGCACACCGTAGGTGCTCAGGTAGCGGACGCCCGGAAGGTCGAGCAGTTCCCCGATCCGCGCCGGACTGCGGTCGAGCTCCAGGGCGGACGCACGGAAGTCGTCGGCCCATTCCCGCGCAACGCCGCGCAGGGCATCCAGTTCGTTCACCGTGGTCCCCCAGCACAGAGATAGACGTCCGCCACGAGTTCCGAGACATGCGCGGTGGCGCCCGGGCCCGAGTCGAGAAAGCTGTAGGCGCCGAAGAGCCGCAGCAGCGCCCGGCTCGTCGCGGTCACCTCGGCATGCAGATGGGACAGCACCGCGGGGCCCGGGCAGGCGGGGCCGGAGTCGAGCAGCGCACCGACTTCCAGCTGATGCGAGAAGAGCTCGGCCAGTTGGCCTTTGACCATCTGATGCGCCAGAACGGTGCCGTCGCCGCTCGGCCGGGTGGACAGGTAGGTAAGGCAGGCGTCACGCAGCCCTTCGGCGAGCCCCAGGCGCAGCCGCACCAGGGCGAGCTGATCGATACCCGCGTCATCGCCCGCGACGTGGCTGTCGTGCACGAGTAGCACCGCGCCACCGGGCAATTCGTAGCGCCGCCGGACCGTTGCCCCGTCCCCGACGCCGTCCTCGGGCAGCACCGCATAGCCGCTCGGCGTCCGCACGCGGCCGCCCTCGGGGGCCAGCAGCAGCCGCAGGGCGGGTGCCAGGCCCTCCGTCCGGGCGATGCGGTCGATCGAGGGTGTGGTCGGCGCGGTCATGCGGCCACCGGCTCGATACGGCAGGCCGACACATCACCCTGGGCGGGTTCGTATTCGACGAGCAGGACGGGCCGATCGCGCATCGGTGTGCCCTCGGCGAGGCAGCCGAGCAGTGCCGTGCAGGGATAGCCGGCGGGCGCGCGCCGGCTGGCGGCCGGTACCCACGCCGGATCGACCTCGGATCCGATCGCGAGCAGTGCGGTCCCGGCGGGATCCAGTTCGGCGATCAGCTCCGCGAGCCGGTCCGCGACCTCGCCCGGTTCGAGTCCGCAGCGCTGCCGGACCCGGTAGCCGTCACCCGACGAATCCTGTTCCAGCAGTAGCGCTGTCGCCGCGTCACCGGCCGCCGACCACGAACCCGACCGCGGGCTCTCATACGGCAGCACGGACTGATCGAAGGCCATCACCAGCACATGCCGAAAGCCGTGGCGCCGTTGATAACTCTGCGCGAGCGCCAGCACACTGAACGGCGCCGACCGGCCCTGGTCGGTCACGGCCAGGATCCGCGTGTGTCCGGACAGGCGGGCGCCCAGCATCGGACCTGCCGCCGTCATCCCCAGCAGGTCCGGTGTCGAATAGGCCAGCAGCAGCAGGTCGATCTCGGGCAGTTCACCGAGTTCGGCGAGCAGTTCGGCGCCCATATCCTCGAACCGGTTGCCCCGCGCGGTATCGAGCACATCGTGGCGCAGAGCGATACCCCCGGAACGGGTTTGGTCGGAGAAGAACACCCGGTCGATCGACGGATCGAACCGTGTCGGCCCGGCGCCGAAGGTCCGATGCGCCACCGTGGTCACGGTGAGCCCCGCGGGGATCGAGGCTGGCATCGTCATGCCCGCAGCTCGGAGACCACGAAATCCGCCAGCGATTCGACCGTGAGGAAGTGACGCATTTCCAGCCGCTCGGAGTCGAATTCGAGACCGATGGTCTCCTCGAGCCGCAGGAGCAGATCGAGAACACCCGTGGAGTCCAGCCCCAGGGTGTCGAAAAGCCTGGTGTCCATATCCAATTCGCCCAGGTCGCGATTGAGGACGACCCCGAGCGCCTCGGTGATGGCCTCGACGACCCGGGTCTGTTCGGCGGTGACGATCGAATCTGTCATGACAGGTGCGGCCTTTCAACGGTCGAAAAGTGGTGTGCGGTGCGGCAATCGGGGATCACGGTGCCGCGGGCTCGAAGAGGCGCTGCTTGTGCAGCAGGTCCCGGGCGCTGTCGGCCTCGCGCACCAGATGTGCGCGCCCCTCGTGGACGAGCACCTCCGCGGGGTGGCCGTGGCTCAGAAACAGCACGGGCGAGGCGCTGGGTCCGTATGCGCCCGAACGCAAGACGCCGAGCAGATCGCCGACCCGCACCGGCGGCAGATCGACGTTCTTGCCCACCGTATCGTTCGGCGTGCACAGCGGACCGGTGACGTTCCATCGTTCGGTGGCCGGTTCCGCATATCGGTTCAACAGCCGGATCGGGAAGTTCCGCTTGACGAACGACCCGATGCCGACGGCCGCCATATGATGGTTGGTGCCGCCGTCGGTCACCGCGAAGTTCTCCCCGTGCGAGGTCTTCGTATAGCGCACCCGGGTCACGTAGGTGCCGCTGTCCGCGACCAGATATCGGCCCAGCTCCATGATCATCCGGGTGTGCGGGTGTGTGCGCGCGAACGCGTCGAGCACCGGATTCATCCCGTCGGCCAGTCGGCGCAGGTCCAGATCCTGTTCGCCCTCGAAGTAGGCCACGCCGAGGCCGCCGCCGATATCGACCATCTCGAGATCGAACCCGTGCCGCGCCGAAATCCGCTCGGCGAGTTCGAGAATGCGGGAGGTGTTCTCGATAACGGCCTCCGCCGCGAGGATTCGGGTGCCCATGTACACATGCACCCCCATCAGCCGGACCCGGGGATACCGGGCGCCGAGCGGATCGCCGGCCAGGAGCTGATCGTCATCGATGCCGAACTGACGCGGCTTACCGCCCATGGTCAGACCGGAACCCTTGACCGCGAAGCTCGGATTGACCCGCAGCGCGACGGGGGCGACCACGCCGAGCTCGCCCGCCAGCTCATCGATCAGCTCCAGCTCGTGCAGCGACTCGCAGATGATCGCGTAGATACCCTGCCGCAGGCATTCCGCCAGTTCGGCGCGGCTCTTGCCGGGGCCCAGAAAGATGATGTCCCCCGGGCTCACTCCGGCCTCCCGGGCGGTCAGCAGCTCCGCCATCGAAGACACCTCCGCCCGTGCGCCGTGCGCGTGCAGTAGCGCGCACACGGAGACATTCGGATTGGCCTTGAGCGAGTAGAACACCTCCAGTCGCGGGTGCAGCGCCTCCCGCAACTCGGTGATCCGGCCCGCGAGCATCCGGCCGTCGTAGAGGTAGAGCGGTGTGCCGAACTCGGCGGCGAGATCCGAGACGTCGAGTCCCTGGACACGAAACCCTCCGGTCATGATGAATCCTTTCCTCCGACCAGCGACGCCGGTTCAGTTGTGCGCCGAGGAACCGAGCCGCTCGGTGATCGCCGTGTCCACCGCGACGAGCCGATCCTGCGTATCGCCGACGATCAGGCCGTACAGCCTGCCGTTGAACGGTTGCCGATCCGCCCTGGCGGCGGCATTGACCGTGGCGAAGTTGTTGACGACGAATCCGGTGTCGCCGGGGCGGCGCATCAGCAGACCGTCCAGCAGCCGCCGCACCGTATCGAACGACAGCGGCCGGTCCAGGGTCAGCGGGTAGTGCCGGGCCAGCGCGAGCCGGCCGTCGCCGATCAGCCTCTCCTGCAACGGAATCTGATAGGTCGACATGTTGTTGCGGGCATTGATCTCGACGACCGGGTAGACACCCCCCTCGGGATCGAGCATCGCGTCCACGCCGACGACACCGAAGAAACCATCGGCCGCCAGACGCCCGCTCAGCAGCTCGGTGGCATGGTGAATCCGGTCCAGCTGAGCCGGGGACAGACTGGGCGGAAAGCGGTGTCCCCGATGGACATTGCCCTCGGTGATGGCCTCCTTGATGAAGTCCGGCCGCACCGTGCCGTCGCGAGAGATCGTGAACTGATAGTTGAGATCGGTCGTCTTCGCCACCCGCTCCTCGATCACGAAGGCGATATCGTCGCGCCCGGCGGCCCGGGCGGCCCTGGTGATCATCTGCCGCAGCCGGTCGAGCCGACCCGGATTGTCGACCACGGCAATGCCCTTACCCGAGACGCCGAGGGCCTCCTTGACGAGCACGACACCGCCCGCGTCCAGCAGCTCGGTGGCCGCGGCCACGGCCGTATCGAGTTCCGCGAGGGTCCCGCAGACCCATCCGCGCGGCTGCCGCAGACCGAGTTCATCGGCGAGGCGCCGGCTGTAGATCTTGCTGTTGACGGTCCGGCACAGCGATGCGGGCGGTGCCGCCAACGCGAGGCCGGTCTTCTCGGCGAGTCCCTGCTCCAACTCCGATACACCGTGGGGAGACAGCAACGCCCCCCGCGCGCCCAGCTCGCTCAACACGGTCAGCATCTCGGGATCCGCCAGCACGTCCTCGGTGACCATGCGCTCCGGGGACTGGTCGCCGACGATATGGAGAACGGGCAGGCCGAAGCCCAGATCGCTCAGGTAGCGCAGATAGCCCTCGTCGGGCGCACTCTTCAGCAGCACATGATCGCCGGGACCGCCGAGCAGTATCGCGAATTCGTCCATGCGATTGACCACCGCGGTATTGGCCGCCGACGACAGCTTCGGCAGCCCGATTTCACCACGGGCCCACTGCTGTTCGACCTCGAAGTTCGCCAGGAACACCAGGCTCGCGGACGAGTCGCCGGCGACCGCGGCCTTCAGCCGCTCACAGAATCTCGGTTGATTCAATTCTCTAACCTTATCCGGGAACTCAAAGGGTCAGTGCTCCACAACCATTGCGGAGAAACTCGCGCCGAGACCGACCGAGACCATCAGATATCGATCACCGGTTCGGAGCCTGCCGAGTTCGCGTGCCGTGGCGTAGTTGATGAAAGGATCCGCGCCGAAGCAATGGCCGGTGTACGGGACGTTGTCGAGGAATATCCGCTCCACTGGAATTCCGAGCCGGGGGCTCAACTTCTCCCAGGAGATTCGATTGATGTTGTGCGGCAGGACCAGATCGACATCATCGGTCCGCATGCCGGCCTCGGTCAGGGCGCGATCGATCACATCGATCAGGACGTCGGAATACATATCTCGGAATCGGTCGCGGACGGCATCGGACACGACCAGCCGGGAGTCGCCCACCGATTCGGTCCTGGCCGCGAAGCCGAGCACCCGGTCGCGCGAACCACCGGCCGAGACCAGAACCGCCGCGGTGCCCTCGCCCATGATGCCCATGCCGTCGATGACCTGATTCGTCCGCGTGAACGCCTTCTCACCCACGAGCACCAGCGCGAGCGCGTCGGGGTCGGGCTCCTCGGCCAGCAGCATGCCCGCCACATCGATCGCGAGCAGTCCGACAGCACAGCCGAGTTCGGTCAGCGCGAAGGTCTTCGCCGCGGGCAGTGCCAGCTCGCGCCGCACCTCGTGCAGCGGACTCGCCGGATACGGCGCGGTGCTGGGAACCGACCGGGGACGCAGCACCAGGCGGACCCGATCCTCCCGGCCGCGCAGCAGGGACAGTTTCTGCGCGGCAGCCAGCAGGATCTCGGTTTCGGAAAGGCTCTCGTCCCAGTAGATCTCGGACAGCCCGAATCCCCGGGTATACCGGCGCAACTCGGTATCGGTCAGGCCGAATGCCTCCTGGCGGTCGGCGATGGATACCGGTGTCGGGCGATAAGTCGATACCTCGACCAGAGAGGTCATCCCCCAGCTCCTTCGGACGCATTGCTCGAAATGCGACGTTAGGAACATCGACTGACCGACCGCTGACGGCGGCCTTACCGAACCGAGGGAACAGGAGTCGTGACCAATTGCGTTGCGGGCCCGTGGAATCACAATTGAACGCACCCGGTGATGCCAGCCGGCTCCGCAGCAACCACTCCGAGGAGCGATAGATCCATGTCCCGAGAAAGCGTGCTCTTCCTCGATCGACCCGCCGTGCGAACCTGTCTGACCGAACTCGACCCGGTGGCGGTCGCCGCCGAGGTGCTGCGGCTACAGGCCGCCGGGAGAACCGAGATTCCCGCCGAGGGCTACCTCCCCTGGCACAACAGCGACGGCGCCTACAGCAGGGCCATCGCGATGCTGGGCGCACTGCGCCGAGACGATGGTCCGGTGTACGGCATGAAGCTCATCAACGCCGCGGTGAACAATCCGGCCCGCGGCATGGAACGGGCCGGTGGCCTGAGCTTTCTGTTCGACCCGGAGACCGCTCGCCCGGTGCTGATCGCCGAGGCCGGTTACCTCAGTGCGATCCGCACCGCCGCGTACACGATGGTGAGCCTGGCGGCGGTGGGC
The DNA here is from genome assembly GCF_044454005.1 of Nocardia sp. NPDC051570. Taxonomy (NCBI): domain Bacteria; kingdom Bacillati; phylum Actinomycetota; class Actinomycetes; order Mycobacteriales; family Nocardiaceae; genus Nocardia; species Nocardia sp. NPDC051570. The sequence continues at coordinate 790,427 of NZ_JBITDI010000001.1, forward strand.
CCGCAGCACTGGGACGCGATCACCCTGATCGGAACCGGCGCTCTCGCCCGGGCACATCTGGACCTGCTGGTGCGCGCGTTCCCCGAGGTCCGCCGCGTTGTCGTCTTCGATCTGAACCCCACGCACTCGACGCGGCTGGCCGAATGGATGCGCGAGGCCCATCCCCAGCTCACGATCACGGTCGCCGCCGGCGTGCGGGAGGCCATCGCCGCCACCTCGGTCATCGTGACCCTGACGACCAGCGACGAACCCTATATCCCCGCAGAGTGGCTCGAGCGGGGGCAGATCATCGCCCATGTGTCGCTCGCCGATCTGACCGAAGAGGCCTTCCTGGGGGCGCAGGCGATCTATGGCGACGATCGGACGCTGATCGAGGACAATCCCCGCCGTATTCTCGGACGTCTGCTGCAGGAGGGCAAGGTGAGCTGGCCGGCCGCGCCGGGAGCCCCGGCCATCGGACTCGGGCGCCCGGTGAACGGCACGCTGGGTCAGGTGCTGCTCGGCGAGATTCCGGCGGTGCGGCCGACCGACGGATACGTGATCAGCAATCCGTTCGGCATGTCCATCCTGGATGTCGGCATGGTGGATGCGCTGCACCGCAAGGCGATCGAACTCGGCATCGGCGATCGGCTCGGGCTGTATTAGCCGCCCGGGCCTCGGATCACTCACTGCCACAGCGGTTGTAGATCGCATGCATCGACCACCCGCCGAACTTGAATACCGACTCGGCACAGGTGGCGCTACTCGACCTGTTCGATTCGGACAGCGCCGGTTCCAGATGCGTTCGCCAGGCCAGCAGTGCGCACAGGACCGCCGCGAATACGAAGAGGACAAGCCGCCGCCCTCTGACGTAAGTGAACATCGTTCCGCCCCTTCGTCATCGGCTCGATAACGTATACGTCGATGATGCGCAATCGTCGCCGCGAACCACACGGGTGCTAGTACCCCTCGTTCCGGCGTCGATCGGCGTGCGGAGATCCCGGCCGACCGGCCGGGCCGGGAAGTCGGGGGAGATTCGACGATGCGCTTGGTACTCGCGGAAGACCAGTTCCTGCTCCGCGAAGGGCTGATCCGGTTGCTGGAGCACCACGACTTCGAGATCATCACCGCGGTCGATTCCGGCCCGGATCTGGTCCGGGCGTTGGAACAGCATCGGCCGGACGTGGCCCTGGTCGACATTCGCATGCCGCCGACCCATACCGACGAGGGACTGCGGGCCGTCCTCACCGCCCGGGAGACACGGCCCGGTCAGCCGGCACTGCTGCTGTCGCAATACGTCGATCAGCTGTATGCCCGAGAGCTGTTGGCCGACGGCCGGGGCGGGGTCGGCTACCTGTTGAAGGATCGTGTCTTCGACGGCGCGCAGTTCGTGTCGGCCCTGCGACAGGTCGCCGCGGGCGGCACGGTCATGGACCCCCACGTGGTCTCGGGAATGCTGAGCCACAGCTCGCAGGACACCCAGATCTCGCGGCTCACCAACCGCGAGCACGACGTGCTCCAGAACATGGCGGAGGGCCGGTCCAATGCGGCCATCGCCGAGGCGCTGGTGATCACGGAGAAGGCGGTCGCCAACCACATCAACAGCATCCTGGCCAAACTCGATCTGGCGCCGTCGAAGGACGATAACCGCAGGGTACTCGCGGTGCTCGCCTACCTGAACCGCTGATCGGGTCATACTCCGGCACGAGAGGACCACTACCTCAGTGTGATTCCCGATCCGACGACCGGCCCACACAGTGGTTCGCATGAGCACAATCGCAACTGCGCATCGGCTCGAGCCCCAGCCCGCACCGCGACCGGCCACCGCGCGGGTTCGGGCCGCGGTCCCGGTCTACATCCTGTCCACCCTGGTCGGCTCGGTGATTCTGCTTGCGGTACAACCCCTTTCGGGCATCGATCCGGCGGCGCTGTCGCTGGTCCAGTTCGGCCCGGCGCTCGGCGCGCTGGCAACCTGGCTGATGTTCCGCAAGACCCTCACCGGACTACGGCCCCCCGCGATTCCGATCCGGCGGGCGGTCGCGAACATCGCGACCGTTACCGCGGCATGCGTGGCGTTCTGGCTGCTGCTCGTGCTGGCCGCCACCCTCTCGGGCACCGCCATGGTCGGCCCCGCGGCGGTCGGGGCGCTGCCGTTCGCACTGTTCCTGCCGATACAGTTCATCGGCGCGCTCGGCGAGGAAATCGGCTGGCGCGGACTGATGCAACCGATACTGGAGTCCCGCATGACCCGGTTCGCGGCGATCTCGGTCACCGGAGCCACCTGGGCGCTATGGCATGTCCAGTCCCTCGCCGCGGGCCCGGTACCCGCGGTCTGCTTCTTCATCTCGGCCATGGCAATCGCCGTCATACTCGGCTACCTGGGCAACGGCAGTTTCCGGCAGCGCGCCCTGACCGCCGCGATCGGGCACTGGCTGATCAACATCGCGTGCTACCTGCTGGCGGGCAACGATTCCCTGGGCCGCTCGATCGAATTCACCGCCATATCCGCCGTTCTCGTAGCCGCGGGAGTGCTGGCGGTACGCGCGCTGCGCGGCAGTGACGCACGATAGGGGTCGGCACCCCTTAGGCCGCTACGCTCGCGAAGCTTCCTGGATACTGAATCGGCAAGCAGCAGAACGCATTTGGTTGACCTCAACAGAAGGCGGTCTCATGCCACCGAGAAGATCACTCGCATTCGCACTCGGCGCCGCATCCATATTGCTAGGAACCACGTTCGCGCAGGCCACACCTCCCCAGGACGACGACAATCATGCGATGGGGTCACAGATCGCCATCCATGAAGGCGGCGGAACCTCCGATTTGGCAGAACCCGATATCAGTGCGGCCGCCTCGGTACCCGGCATGGACGTCAGCTCCTATCAGGGAAACGTGGACTGGCAGAAGGCCTGGAACGAGGGCGCACGCTTCGCCTACGTCAAGGCCACCGAGTCCACCACCTACACCAACCCCGATTTCGCTCAGCAGTACAACGGCTCCTACCGGGTCGGGATGATCCGGGGCGCCTATCATTTCGCCCGTCCGGACAAGAGCGGCGGTACCGCCCAAGCCGACTACTTCGTGGCCCACGGCGGCGGCTGGTCCGCGGACGGCAAAACGCTCCCCGGCGCACTGGATATGGAATACGCCCCCTCGGGCGACAAATGCTACGGCGTGGGCAAACCGGCGATGGCCAACTGGATCCGCGACTTCAGCAACACCTACCACGCCCGGACCACGAAGTATCCCGTCATCTACAGCTCGACCAGCTGGTGGAACCTCTGCGTAGGCCAACACGATTTCAGCTCCACCGACCCCCTGTGGGTAGCCCGCTACGCCTCCACCGTAGGCCCCCTCCCCTACAACTGGAGGGTCCAGACCTTCTGGCAACATGCCTCCTCCGGGGAATTCCCCGGAGACCAAGACCTCTTCAACGGCCCCTACGACCGCCTCCAAGCACTCGCCAGGAACCATGACGAGCGCTGAGCGGATGGATATCGGCGGGGCACTGCTCGACTGGAAACGACTTACGCCGATGTCGTAGTCTCACGATTCACCGAAGGACTGCGGGAATGTGTAGAGCCGCACCGTGATCGTCCGTAGTTCCCCTTGCGACCGGGCCCGTCCGCGGAAGCGGCCGGGCCCGTCCGCGGCCGCCAGGTCGCGCAGCGCGCCGTAACGGTTGGACAGTTCGAGGTACTCGTCGAAGAACTGCCCGAGTTCCTCCTGTGTGAGCCGCAGTCCGCCGCGAGACCCCCTCACCCACGGGCCGTAGCGCTCGGGATGCCGAGCGGCGGTGGCGAGCAGTTCCAGGTCACCCGCCAGCCTCCGTTCCTGCCACGCCCCGAAGTTCGCCCAGTCCTGCGCGCTCATCCGGTCCGGCTCCGGCCAGCGCAGGTCGAGCGGACGCTTGCGCCACCGGTCACCGTCGCGGTGGACGAATCCCGCGACCTCCAAGGTATGCAGTCCGGCGGCGACATCGACCGGATCCGCAGGCAGCATGGCCGCGAGAGCCTCGATGGTGACCGGCACCGAGGTGAGCGTATGCATGATCTGCTGCCGAATGGGATCGGTGAAGATGTCGTGGATCTCCTGCGGGGTGACGAACCGTGGTGGCTGATTCGGGGCGAGCAACTGGCGGGCGCGCAGCGCGAGCAACAGCCCGAGCGGAATCTCGACACCGGCAGCCATCAGCACACTGCCCCACCGATTATCGCCCGACCAGTCGAGCACGACATCGAACCAGGCGTCGCAGCAGAGCAGTGCCGCGGTGGCGATCAACACCGGCACCGCGGCGCGCCGACGCCGGAAACCCAGCCAGGCGCTGGAGCCCAGTCCGGCGAACAGCAATACATCGAAGCCGACCCACGCCAGACGCCACTCGTTCGTGGTGTAACCCTCCGGCAGGTGGACCGCGAGGAATACGATCCAGGGCACCAGCAGGGCCGCACCACCGGCCGTAATGAGCAGCAGGACACGACGATTCACCACACCGAACCTATTGATCGATCGGGACCGCGACCATCGGGCCTTTCCCTGATTCTTCCCTGAGCCCAGCGTTCCGCGGTGCCGGGCCGGGGGTAGCCGCGAGAGGGAGTTCCCGGGTGCGGACCGCGGCCCGGGCTACCCAGGTGATCATGCGTTCGAGCGGGCCGCGGCCGAGGAAGCGGGTCCACAGTAGTGCGGCGACGGCGATGACGGCGACCGAGATCAGGAAGAAGTGGGTGCCATTGGTCTCGGGCTTCATGAAGATCACCATCGACAGGACGTGTCCGGTGTACACCGTCAACGGTAGATAGCCGATCGCGGTGAGCGGGGCCAGAATTCGGAGCACTCCCGACGGAAGACTCAGTAGCAGACCGAGGATCGCGGCGACCACGCCAGCGGAACCGGCGATTTCGAAGAGAGTACCCGAATGCGGCTCCGCGGTGAGCAGGGAGACTACGCCGTGTGTGGTGTCGTCGGTCGGCGCGATGAACAACCGGGTGGCCGACCAGGCCGCCGCGTAGCCGATGACAGCGGAGGCAATCCCCCAGCCCAGCAATCGTTTTCGCGTCTGCGGTGCGGTGACGTCGCTACGCCCGATAGCCAGGCCGATGAGGATGAACACGATCCAGAGCAGCGCCGGATAGGAACCGGTGGCTGCCAGGTCGATGATTCCACTGAGTGGCGGCTTGTGCCCGGGCAGTACCGCGGGTAACCACCAGAGCAGAATCGGCGCGATGACTGCCCACACGGCGATGGCGGTCAGCAGTCGCCGGGGCCGCCAGGTCAGGAACGGCACCGCGAATACGAACATCACCGCGTAGAACTCCAGGATCACCGCCAGCGAGCGCCTGCCGACGATGACGGTGAGGATCCCGCCGATCACGAAGAGCAGACAGGCGCGCACCACGACCCGCAGCCGGGCCGCCAGCAGATCCGAACCGGTCGGCGGCCGAGTGCGGCCGGTCGTCAATGCCAGCGAAATCCCGCCGAGCACGGCGAACAGAATCGCCGAACGCCCGGACGCGATCTCCTCCCAGCTCGCGGGATCGGTCCAGGACAGTTCGTGGGGGTCGAGGGAATGCGCGGCGATCATGCCCACCATGGCGAGCCCGCGGGCGGTGTCGACCGCTGCGATCCGGCTCGGATCGAGTCTTCGTGTTGCCATAGCCTGATCCTGTCCGATCACCAGGGCGTCGGCGACCCGAAATGCGGTGGGATCTAAGGGATTTCGCGGAGCAAGATGCTCACCAGCAGTGCCGCATCGCCCACCCCTACGGCCCCGATATCGCGGACATGGCAGACGCCCTCCAGGATTCGAGGCCGACCGGTGCCCGGCGGATTGCGCCATGCCGGGCACCTCGCGAGGAATGACTATGGGAAGGGAACGACGGTACCGACGACACCGCCGATGATCCCACCGGCGATACATCCGGGGACCGCGCCGACCAGGAGGAACAGCAGGCCGATCGACCCGCCGATCACGCAACCGAACATCACACCGATGACGAGACCTCCGGCGGCGACATCCTCGAGCGCGACGGGAGCGGATTGTCCGGCCGAGAGTCCGACAGGTCGTTCCACGGCCAGTGTGGAACCGATCGGATCCACCTCGGCGCTCATCGGCACCTCGCCGAGGACGGTGCCGTCGGCCGCGTCGACGGCACCGGCGTCGGGTGTGACAACGAACCGACCGGAGTCCAAAGTCTTTGCCGCAGTGAGGTAGTCCGGCGACCAAGCCGCGGTATAGGCGATGCCGTGGTCGGATCCGCTGATACTCGACCCGACCGCGGCGGGCGATCCATGCGCGGTGGCCGCCGCGATTTCAATCGCAGCGGCCACCAGTAGAGCACCGACAGCGCACTTCTTCATTCCCATCGTGACACCTTTCGATCGAAGGGGCACGACTCACCGCCGTATCGAAAAACCCACTCCGGATCGGGCCGCGGATACGAACAACGAGTCGTGCCAACAGTTTCCGATTGGATTGTCTGAATCAAAAGGCATACTCACGCCGGATCCACGCCGACCCGGTACTTCCGACTGTCATCCTCCATCCACCTGGATGCGTGCGGAAGCACAGGATGGGAGATTGTCCGGGGTTGTCCGCTGCGAATAGTACGCAAACTCGTTACTCAACAGCTATTCTTGCACGCCCGAATCTCGGGTTACACTGAACCTTTACCGTCCATTTCAGCCGATATTCCGAAATCGGCAAACCATCGGCCGAACCTCCCCTATTTGCGCGCGCTCGATCGGGTGCAGATGTTCATCGGGGCGTACAAGCCATCCCGTGACAAGCCCACGAAGGAGCCTTTCGGATGAAGCCCCGATATTCGTTGCGGGTCACCGCGTCCATGTAGCGCCGGCTTCGGGTGAGGAGAATCAGAAGTCGGCATGGTCCTGGATCCAGCGGAATCCGCGGCTGCGCTGCGGGAAACGGTTCTCGTCGAAGCGTTCGAGCGTGACGGTGACCGGATGGCCCTCGAGCTCACCGTCCAGACTCAGTAGATCGGGAGCAGATTGTTGGAAGGTGAAGGCGCCCAACGGCTTCGATTGCTCCTGCCCGAGTTCGGTTTGCAACTCCAGACGGTGAGCCTGGGTATCGATGTGCAGTTGCGCAGGTACGAGTGTGCCGTCCATCCGCTGGTACTGCATCACACCGGGCTGGTCGAAAACGATGCGCTGCCAGCGGGTTTCGTCGGTGAGCAACGGCGGCACCGACCGCTGATCCTTGGTGAATTCCGATACCGACCAGATGCCGTACAGTGGCGGCGAAATCAACAACCAGAGACACAGTGCGAGTTGCGCGGCCGCGGCGACACGACGGGACACGACGGTGCGGAACGGGTACGGGGTGATGGACGATCCGACGGGCCGATCGAGCACAAGGATATCAACCAGACGCCGAGCCTCGGGTGCCAGCAGCACCACAGAAACACCTGCGCCGTGCCACATGAGGAGGTCCGCATTCGCGCCGCGACGCCACTCACCCGGGCGGGCTCGTAAATCCCGCGTTTGCGTGGCTTCATGTCGTAGCTTGATGCATCGTGAAGCATCTGCTGACTGCGGCCATGATGGTTCTGGGTCTTTCGATCACAATGGAGGAGGTACCTGCCCGGGCGGAGGTGGATCCGCCGGATTCTTCGGCGGCGGTTGCCCCGGCCGTTGGTGTACAGGAGAGTCCGAATCCACTGCAGCAGTGGATCGATACCCATATTCCCGCGCCGACGAAAATGCTACCGCAAGCGTCGCGGCCCCTCGCGGCCCCGAGTGATCTGCCACAGGACTTGATAGCGCTGTGGAATTCCGTGCAGTCCGCGCCGACCGGTGACCCATTGTTCGACACCTGGCCGGCGGATCTCGCCCGCTATGCGCCCGGCGACATTCTGGAATGGCGGGATGTGACGGCGGCGGCCACGCCGACGATGCTCCTCCTGAACCTCACCCCCATCGCACGCGCCACTCTCCTGAAATTCCGCACCACCAACTCCGCCGGCGAACCCTCCATCGGCACCGCGACGCTGGTCCTTCCCCCCACGGCGTGGACCGGCCCCGGCAGCCAGCCCGTCCTGGTGAACGCACCGGCCACCAACGCGCTCAACAAGCGCTGCACCCCCGGTTACGTGCTCTCCCACGGCATGGAAGTCCCTACCGGCAACGATTTCACACCGTCGCCGACCGCCTGGGCGATCGAGCACGGCTACGCGTTGGTCATCCCCGACCACGAGGGACCTCTGATGGCCTACTCGGAGCCGACAGTCGCTGGACATAACCTGCTCGATTCCATCCGCGCGGTCCGCAATTTCGCCCCGGATCAGTTCGGCGAGAGCCGTTTCGCCTCGACCGGATACTCCGGCGGCGCTATCGCTTCCCACGCCGCGGCCATGCTGGTTGAGGAATACGCCCCGGAACTGCTCCCGTATTTCGCCGGCGCGAGCTTCGGTGGATTGGTCACCGACTACCGCCGATTCGCCCACGCCTTCGATGGTTCCTACATCTCCGCGTTCCTGCTCACCACCGTGCTCGCGCTCGGCCGAGAGCACCCCGAAATCCTCGGTCTCACGAACCATGCGGGGCAATGGGCGGCGACGTCCCCCCTCAAGGAAAACTGCAGCGGCAGTTTCGGTGTGCTCGGGGTAATGTCCATCCCGTCCGACACGATGGCCACGATCGACAAGCCGCTCGACAGCGAATCGGCCGAGGCAATCTTCCAGCATCTGAGCATGAACGGCCGGAAATCGGGAGTGCCGCTGTTCATCTACCACGGCATCAGCGATCCCTGGATTCCCGCACCGGAGGCCGAGCAACTGTGGCGCGAGCAATGCGCTCTGGGGGTGACGGCGACGAAGAATATCGTCGGTGGTGACCATCTGGCGGCCTATGTCAGTTCCTATGGCGCGACCATGGATTGGCTGGATCAACGATTGCGGGGTGCGCCTGCGACCGGAACATGTGCCGCGACACCCGGCGAACGGTGACGCCGCCGTCCATCGCGGCATGACACTAGACCGAATCGCCGGAATACCGGTAGAAACCCTCACCGCTCTCGGCGCCGAGCTTGCCCTTGTCGATGTAGTTGTCCTTCAGCCAGGCCGCCAGCTTCTGCTCGCGCTCGCCGCCGTTGGCGAGGCCGTTGTAGGGGGTATTGAGGCCGATGATGTCGAGTGTTTCGAATGGGCCGAGCGGGACGCCCATGCCGATCCGCCAGGTCTTGTCGACCGTCTCCGGGTCGGCGTATCCGCCTGCACTGAGCGCTATCGCGGAGTGGAGGAAGGGCACGAGCATCGAGTTGAGCACGTAGCCCGCCTTTTCCTTGTGCAGCTCGATCGGCACCATTCCGATCGCACCGGCGAAATCGACCACCGCCCGGAACACGTCGGGATCGGTGTCGGACGTTCCCATGACTTCCGCGATGTTCCGCTTCCAGATCTCGTTCGAGAAGTGCAACGCGAGGAACTTGTCCTGGCGTCCGGTGAAGTCCTTCATATCGCTGGGCAGCAAGGTAGACGAGTTCGTGGCGAATATCGTCCTCTCGGGTGCAACCTCGTTCAGTCGCCGATAGGTGTCCTGCTTGATACTGAGGACCTCCGGCACCGCCTCGATGACCAGGTCGGCGTCCTTCACCGCCACGGCGAGATCGGCACTCAGCACGATTCCAGCGGCGGTCTGTTCCGCCTTGCCGCCGGCCGCCCCGGGGACATCGTCGCGGTAGGTCGCCACCAGTTCGGCGAAGCGATGGTGGGCGCCCGCGAGGGCGGCATCGCTGATGTCGTACGCGGTGACCTCGAACCCGCTGTACGCGACCTGGAACGCGATCTGCGAACCGAGTATCCCGGCCCCCATGACCGTCACCTTGCGGATATCGATTGCCATTGCTCTCCCTTTTCTTCACGGGCGAAGTCCGCCCTGTGAGGTTCTTGCGCTGGCGTCCTTCCGCCGAGCGATACCAAGAAGTCGGCACCGGATCCTGCTTACGCAATCGACAGGGTTGTCGGCGTGCTGACGCAGATCAGGCCCAGTTTCGCATATGGATAGTGCTGTACTTCGCGTTTCGGTTGGTGTCCAGGAGTTTCTGGAAGTCCGACTTCGAATGTCCTCAGTGTGTGGAATCATCCGCTGGGGCCTTTTCCACCCGGACGTGACACCGGAGCCTGACGTGACCGTGCTCCGGTGTCGGCGATGGTATCGTCCCCGATTGCAGTGCCTGTGTCCGGCCGTCGCCACTGCCGATGCAGGCATCGCCTGCAACCTCTCGCCCGGTTCCCTCGAGTCGAACGACGAAAAGGAGCGATGTCATGGCGACTATCTACGGAAAGCTCACCAAGGACCGATTCGCTCCGACCATGCCCGTGCACACGCCCGTCACCCGATCGAAATCGTCGCCTATCGAATACCGTGACGTGGACAGCCTGACCTTCAGCTATCGGACCGACGCGCAGACTGTGGCAGAGATCGTTCCCTCAGTGCTGGAGTTGGATGAGAACCCGGTGGCCACCCTTTCTTTCCTCTCCTACGGCTTCAGCACCGCCGGGGCCTATCGGGAGGTCGTCCACGCGGTAGGATGCCGCTTCCAGGGTCGCGAGCTCAGCTACGCCCTACATGTCTTCGTCACGAGCGACCTCGCCCTGGTCCGCGGGCGAGAAATCATGGGCTACCCCAAGCTATTCGCCGACATCAACTTCGACCCGAAGCGAGTCGGTTACGACGGACTGATCACGGCGAGTATGGAACGCCCCACCGGTTTACTCCTGGCAACCGGGCAGTTCCAGGCGAGTGACCGCATCGAGGGCTTACCGGAGCCGACGGTCAGGCTGAATGTGAAGCCCACCATATCCAAGCTGCCGGGACAGCCCCCGGTGAGTTTCGCAGTCGTGCCCGCGAGCGTCGAGACGACGGCCGGAGAACGGTGGGCGGGCACAGGCTCTGTGAAACTCACCGGCCTTTCGGACTTCAGTCCGCTACACCGCGCTCCGGTCGTGGAGAGCCTGGGCGCCGTCCTGCTCCGCGATGGAGCAATGCGCCTGGCCTCGACCACGGAGGCCTACCCACTGTAGTGGCGTAGTCCCACAGCGTGATTCGACAACGGCACCGCAGGCTTTGCCCGCGGGCGTTGCACGCCTACCGTCAGCGAGTGGAGAGAGCAGCGAAGTATCGTGCGGCGGACGGGAAATCCGCACCTACTCAACCGTAGCTGACGGGCCCGGCGGGTCCGACGCTCAGTCGGTCGGCAGCTTGGTGGTCGTCCTCTTTCCGTTCTCGGACACGGTCAGCCCCATAGACTTGCCGCCGCCGTCCCAATCGTCGAAATCGAACTCCGCACTGCCACCCGCTGCCACCGATACTCCGTCGTGCTTGAACGTGCGGGTGCCGACGTCGTCGATGCGCCGCATTTCCACGCCCACCGATCCGGCCTTGCCGGACTTCGCGGAATCGACAGTGAACAAGTCGCGGTTCGATGGCCGCGTGATCGTCGCCGTGCCGCCCGGACCCACCGCCACGTTGCGGGCCGTGAAGATGTAGTCGGCATGTTCGTAGTTTTCACCGATCTCGACCGCGGGCGACTGCGCATCGGTCGAGGTGTAGGTCACGCGATCGCCGACCGGGCTCATATCGATGGTCGAGCGCGCCCCGGGGGCGAGATCAATATCGCTGACATCCACCGCGAATGCGTCACCGATGATCCCCACGTGTGTCCTGTCGGATTTGGGCAGTCCGGTTCCGTCGACGGTGATGGTGTAGTGAGCGTCCGAGGGCAGCTGGTAGTCCGGTTCGGGGCTGCTGTTTCGGCCGGCCACCAGATCCACGGTCCGTGTGCCCGGAATTTCATTGATGCGCTTGCCATTCGCGAAGCCGAGGCGTCGGCCCTGATCGTCGGTGATCAGCAGATGCCCGTGATGGATCGCATCTCCCTCGAGATAGACAGTGAGCGGCGGGGGTCCCGCCGCGGCAGTCGCCGACGCGTTCGCCGAGGCATGACCTTCGTAGGGGAATTTGTGCAGCCCGAGCGCCGGTGTGGATGGAAAGAGCTTGAACGTCTCGGTTTGGGCATCGCCCTGGTACAGCTCGCTCGACTCGCTCGGATTGGTTGCCGCCTCGTACTGCCAGGTATTCGCGGTGCGGTCGACATCCATGTGGCGGGTGACGCCCGGGAAGTTGTTGTCGTACACCAGGATCGACACCTTCCCCTCTCCCTTGTCCTCTACGGCGTAGGGCGAGATGGCATGCCCGCCGGTCATATCGGGCTTCCAGAAGCTGATCGTGTACGTCTCCGGCGCATCGGGTTTGAGCGACGCGATCAGTGTGTCGAGGACCTGACTGGGAGCCCCCGCGACAACGCGATCGTGCACCTCCGAAAAGGTTTGCGCGGCCCACTGCTGCGCGAGCATCTCCTGCAGTGGCGAGTTGCCATCGAAGCTCAGGGCGTGGCCGGCATCGCCGCCGAAGCCCGCCGAGTCCAGCTTGCGCATGTACATCAGCAGACTCGCCGACGACATGCCATAGCAGTGCCCGTTGCCCATCTCCTCGTTCGTCTTCTGCATCCACGCCTCGGACTGCGGAATCAGAGTGCAGCCGCCGTTCGCGGTGTTCTCACACACGCTGTCACCGAACATCGCGCGCATCGACTGTGGCGTGAGGTTCGTCGGGTTCTTGTCGTTCGTGTAATTCTCGAAACTGAATCCGTTGGCGCTCGGCCGGTAGCCCGAATCGGCCAGTAACGGGCCGGTCGGGGTGTAGTCGGGCGATGCCCCGCCCGCCGCATCGCCTAGCGCGGAATTCCCGAGGGCCGAATTCGACTTCGAAGGCTCGGTGTCGGTGTCACCGCCGCAGCCCGACACGGTGACAACAATCAGGGTGGCTACCACCCCGGCACAGGCTCTCGAGGAGATTGACATTCGCCGATGATGAGCGACCCCGGTCACCAAATCAACTACCGAATAGCAATCCGTCGGCTATCCACCAAGATTGTCATCTTACCGAGACCCATCACCGACTCGCACACACGAGATCACGATTCGAGTACCGCCCAGCAACATCAGGCGATCGCCCTACTCAACGGCACGTTCACGAAGCTGGGCGAGTTCGGGTCGAGGACGAGATGCTGTGGTTTGAGCTGGGATTCGATGAGCAGCGCCGGAACCATCATTGCCTTGGGGAAATTCGCGGCGAAGATGTCGACCCGGAGTCGGTGCCCCGGCTGCAGTACGGCGTCGGTCGCGGTGAGTCCGACGTCGAGGGTGGTCGGCGCGCCGGGCACGATCGGCTGGCGGGTCTCCAGGGTGAGGATGTTGTACGGGTCGGTGTAGTCGCCGTTGGCCGATCGTGTGCTCTTCGACTCGTCTACGGCGCGCAGCGACGCGGTGAGCTGTCCCGAGGTCAATACGGTCGAATTGCCGTCGGGGGCAACGTCATTGAGGGTGGCCGACCAGTAGCCGTCGGTCGCATCCAGCACGGTGTCGAGGTGCACGTCGACCGGGCCCGAGATCGTGGTCGCGGCGTCGACCGGGGTGGTACTGAAGGTCAATGCGTTGCGTTCGGCGACCCTGGAGTCCTTGGCACAGCCGTCGATGATCGAGGTGAGGCCCGCGGTTCCTTGCGCGGAATCCCTGGAGCACACGGTCGCCAAGCCCGGAGCGACGGTCAACGTGTCCGTGCCGGTCGGCTCGGCGGCGGTCAACGTGCCGTCGTAGACGGAATCAGCGCTGCCACTACGCTCGGCCGAGAGATACATCCGGCGGTAGTCGACGCCCGCTCGGGGGAATTGGCCTGTGCTGGACCAACTTCCGCCCTGTTGGTACAGGTGCACCGGTCCGAATCCGTCGATGCCGTTATCGACTCCCCTGAGCCACTTGTCGAACCAGGCCCGCTGCAGCGCGCCGAGGTCGGGCGGTGAATCCGGATCGCCGAGGCCCGAGCCGGGGGTGATGTGGTACCAATCGCCCATCATCAGCTGCTTCTTGCCGGGCGATACCGGAATGGCGTTGTAGATCTTGGGTTCGGAGTTGGTGAAGATGTCGTGCCAGCCGCCGACCACGAAGGTCGGGATATCGATCCGGTCGGGATGTCCGATCCAGGACTGCCGGACGGTGCTGTTGGGCTCGAGCATGGCGGCCAGATTCGGCGGGATCGCGTTGACCGACGGTGTGAAGAGCGCTTCCAGCGCGAGGTCGATAAAGGTGATCGGGCTGGCTACCCGGTCGGCGAGCCATTTCCAGTCGAAGTTGCCGCGCGCGATTGATGATAGGTCGGGCACCCACTTGGTCACGTTGACCGCCAGCAGCCAGATCGGAATGAAGCCGATGGCGATGCCGCCGCCGGGGGCGAGGGTATCCCTGGCCAGGTCGCTGCCCGGCTCGACCGGGAAGATAGCTTTCAACGCGGCCGGATGATTCTCGGCGATCCGTAGCTGGTTGATACCCGAGTACGAGACGCCGGTCATGCCGATATTGCCATCGGACCACGGCTGGGTGCTCGCCCAGTCGATGACCTCGCCGGTGTCCCGCGTTTCCCGGTCACCGAAGATCTGCCAGACACCCTCGGAGAACCCGGTACCGCGCACATCGACGACCACCTGGGTGTATCCACTCTGCACCAGTTTGCGATCGGCGGTGAAGCTGCGCAGCATCCCCCCGGACAGGGTCTGCACCAGGTCACCTATCCCGGAGACCAGGGTGCCGTTGAGAATGTCGAATCGGCGCGCCAAATCGACCATCGCATCGGAGAGCACCGGAATCGACTGGGCCGAATCCGCAAGCATGGAAGCCAATTTCGTATACGGGGTCAGCGTCACGATGGTGGGCAGCGGAGTATCGACGATAGTGCCCGCCGCGTCCATCGGCCGATACACATTCGACTTCAGGACCGCGCCGTCGCTCATGGTGATCGGCACATCCCAATCGATGTGGACTCCTGGATAGCGCGGCGCCTCGTTGTAGGTCGCGGTGTACCGAGCGACATCCTGCTCCGCCGTCGCCACCGGCGCGGCTATCGCACCTGCGACCGTCATCGCCACCACAGCGGCTACGGTCCGTAGCCCTGCGCGCGCTACACCACTCATCAGGTACCGCCCTAGCTCTTCGTTGAACCACAAGAAGGGAACCCGTAACGTACCCCACTTCAGTGGGGTGACTGTAGCGTTCCTCACTTTGCTGGGGCAAGCATGACCGGAGATACACCCACCTGCGGCTACGCTCACTCGGTGCGCAATGCAGCCCTCGTCGAGCGATTGCCCCGCGGGCCGCACCGGCTCACCCGCGAGGAGGTCCTCTCCTCCCAACGTGGTCGGCTGATCTATGCCTCGATCGTGGTGGTCGCCGAACTCGGCTACCAGCAGACGACGGTCGCCGATATCGTCAAGCGCGCCAAGGTATCTCGTCGCGCCTTCTATGCCGCGTTCCGCAGCAAGGACGAATGTTTCGCCGCCGGGTTCGATATGGCGGTCGCGGCGGTGGAAGAGCGGATGAACACCGCGATCGCGGCCGCCGGTCGCCTCGACTGGTGGGATCTGGTGCGCACCACCCTGGCCGCCTATCTCGAGGCGCTCGCCTCCGAGCCGTTGATCGCCTACGCGCTGCAAGTACAGACCCTCGCCGCCGGACCGGCGCTGCTGGCTCAACGCGCCCGAATGCACACCGTCTTCGCCCATCGCATGCGGGCCGTCTGCCACCTGGCTGTCGAGTGCGGCGATATCGCCGAACCGCCGCCGAGTGAACTCATCGACGTCCTCATCGGCGGCATCGACGACCGCATCCGCCACTGTCTGCAAACCCGCAGTGCCGCAGCGTTACCCGAGCTGACCCCGACACTGTATCGAGCCAGCCTCGCGTTGCTCGGCAGACCCGAATACACACCGCCTGCGTCGAATCCCGCAGGGCCGTAACCGAACTCACCCCCTCGGCCACAACCTGCGGATGGATCAGCGCGAGTCCGCAACGTCCGGTAGGCATCACACCGCATTCGACCACGCGTGTCGGCGACAAGCGAAGGCCGCCTTCATCATCGAGCGATGAAGGCGGCCTCGTGGATCGGCCTGAGATCAATCGGCGCGAAGGCTCATCATCGAACGCGAGTCGCCACCTCGGACCTGGCGCCCTTGATGGTCGTGGTCGTGAAGGTCGGCACTGGGGCCGGGTAGCAGGAGATCGGAATGTCGAGCGGCCCGATCGGGGATTCGACGTTGGCGGTCAGTGTCAGACCCGGGTCGTCGTAGCTGGTCCCGGCCAGCGTCGAGGTGATCGTGCCCGAAGTGCCTGCTGTCACATTGGTTGTGATCGCGGGCAGGGTGAAGGTGGAACCGCCGGGGATCGTGTCGGACACGTTGATCGCGAGCCGCCCGTCGGAGTCGTCGAGAGTGGCGTTCACGGTGCCTCCCGACAGCGACGAGGACACGTAGGTGGAGTTGGTCGGGAACGGCGTCAGCAGCGTCAGATCGTGGAGGTTGTTGACGCGATAGCCGCCGGCGCGGCTGGGGACCGTCTGCGATGACGGTGTCAGCGTAATCGCCACGGCATCACGGGGATTCGCGGAAGCGGGGGCGCGTCCGACGAGAGCCACCGTCATCGTCAGATGCTTGGGGCCGCCGATCGGCGGGGTTCCCTGGCATTGAAAGGTGACGGTGGTGGCCCCCGCCGGAACGGCACCGGCGGGGGCTGCGAGCGACCGGGAGGTCATGTCTTCCGGATCAGCGGTGGCAGGCGATACCAGCGAGCAGGTACCCGCCAGCGCGAGCGGCGCTATGACAGCGATTCGGGCGAGCAGGGAAACAGCCGATTTCATGACCTTCTCCATCGCTTGACTGAAAATGACGCAGCCCGGCCGGCCCGGTGATGACGCTGATGGGCCGTCCGGCGAGACCACGCCGTCGCCGATTGGCAAGTTGAAGACTAGCGTTTCAGACTTGTCGGATAAACGATTCCACATGAAATCATCGCGAACTACAGTCACCTTCCGCGTCGAAGACTGTTCTCCACCAAGACATTTAGTAGAGGTATGTCAAGATGCACGGCGGGGCAGCATGTTTCCTGGAGTCGGGTACGAGATCCCGGTCCATGCAGCGGCTCTCGCTACTCGAGTGTGCTCGAGGTCGAGCTTGGGCACCCGGTTGGTGACGACGCGGACTGGAGATCCGTTGCACAGCCCCGCATTCGGCCGTTCAGCACATGGGGATCGGTTGTCCGGCAATCGGTTCCGAGGCGAGGTCGAGGGCGGTGGCGGTCAGTTCCAGCGAGGCGAGGCGGTCGGCGATGGCGGTGGCGTGGTGGGCGGTGATCAGTTCGTCGGCGCCGATCGAATCAGCGAAATCGGTTAGGTAGGTCCGGATTTCGGCGGGGGTGCCGACCGCGGTGTACTTGGTCATCGAGGCCAGCTGATGGCCCTGCGGGGAGGCGAGGAAGGCGTCGATCTCGGCGTCGGTGAACTCGGCCCGGGTGGGCCCGCGCTGGATCATGCGGCGGGTGCGCTCGCGGTAGGCGGTGGCACGCTGCGCATGTGCCGCGTCGCGATCGGCCGCGGCGAAGACGTTGACGGCGGCCATGACATACGGCTCGGCCAGTTGTTCCGACGGCCGGAACCTCTCGCGGTAGACCGCGACCGCCTCGTGCAACGCGTCGGGCGCGAAGTGGGAGGCGAACGCGTACGGCAGGCCGAGCTGGGCGGCCAACTGCGCGCCGAACAGTGACGAACCGAGAACATACAGCGGCACAACGCCTTCCGCACGCGGCACCGCACTCACCCCGGCCACCTTCGAATTCCCGGTCAGATACCCCTGCAGCTCCACCACATCCTGCGGGAATCGATCGGCGGAAGCGTTGTCACGCCGCAGCGCGTACATGGTTTTCTGGTCACTGCCGGGTGCGCGGCCCACACCGAGGTCGATCCGGCCCGGAAACAGCGTTTCCAACGTTCCGAACTGCTCGGCGATCACCAACGGCGAATGGTTGGGCAGCATGATGCCACCGGCGCCCAGCCGGATGCTCGCGGTGTGCTCTGCCACATGCCCGATCAGCACGCTGGTAGCACTGGACGCGATCGACTCCATGTTGTGGTGCTCGGCATACCAGACTCGGCGATAACCGGTGCGCTCGGCAGCCCGCGCCAGCTCCACGCTGTTGGCGAAGCTGTCCCGTGCGGTCTGGCCGGGGGCAACGGTCGCCAGGTCGAGAACAGAGAGCGCGAGGGACATGCCAACGCCGCCTTTCGGTATCGGTACGAGTAAACGATGTCGTCCATGACAGCGCGCCGGCGCCCGCAGCCATTCCCGGCCGCGTGGGCCTCCGGAGTTGATCGAGTCGCCGTTGATGTCCTCGTAGTCGTCAGTCCGGCGGAATCGGCCCAGGACCGGCAGGTGAGTGTGTTCCCCTCGAGGGCAGAGGTGTGCTGCGGCTCACGACTTGCTGGACAGCGGGCAGGTCTGGACCGTGCAACACTTCCATCAGGAAATACTGCACGTTCGGCCGGGGCGGGTCTGTAAGAGCACTCGAGAAGATCATGATTGACTTGAAGTATCGGCATTATTCGGCGGAGGCCTCACCGCGAAAGGTTCGATTCCGGCTCGGCGTATTACTTGCCATTTGCGCGGTACTGTACGTGAATTCGATCGCGGCGATTGCGGCCGCCGACCCCGATACGCAGGATCTGGATACCCTGTATGGCGAGATGGGGCCGCATCAGATCCGGCAGACCGCGGAGACCGTAGCGTGCCCCAGCGCGTTCACTGCCGAGAACCTGATCACCCCGCCCCGTTGCCAGGGGACCTTTCCGTTCGGGTCCGCGTCACCGATCGGTGTACAGCTCTACTATCCCGCCGATATCGATCGGCTGGCCAAAGCGCCGGCGATCGTCTTCACACCCGGAATCGATGCCGACCCTGGCTACTACGATGCGATGCTGGCGCAGTGGGCCAGTTACGGTTTCGTCGTCGCGGTGTCGTACGACTTCGTCAACACGTTCTCGGAAATGCAGTTCATCGGGCTCGCCATATTGAGGCAGCGTGACCTGGATCCGGCCTCACCGCTCGCCGGCCGGATCGACTTCGGTCGAATTCTGCTGGCCGGCCATTCGGCCGGTGGCGGCAGCGCCCTGCTGGCCTCGAACGTCATACCGCGATTCCAGGCGCTCGACCCGGCCTTCCGGGTGGTCGGCGCGCTGGCGCTGGAACCGGGGCCATTGGCGATCACCAATTTCGTCACGATTCCCGCGCTGATCATCGAGAATGCCAGGGATACGGTGGTTCCGGCGGGATCATGGCCGAATTGGTACCAGTATCCAGGCCTTTCCGCAGCGCCCGCATACCTGGCCACCCGGAAAGCCGCGACGCACACCGATACTCAGAATCCGCTACTCGCACTGAATACCGAGCACAGCCTCGCGATCGCCTGGCTGCTGACACTCGGCATGCGCGATCCGACCGCGGGTCGGTTCTTCATCGGACCGGATTGGAAGCTGCCGACGGAACCCAACTATTCGAATGTCGAGCGCAACACGAAGGCGGACCGATGGCAACTCTGAGCCGCATGGGAGCGATGATGAAGTTCGGTGCGGCAGTGGCGATCTCGGCGCTGTTCACCATTTCGGTCCCGGGAACCACGGCACTGGCGAACCCCGCCGGTACGCCCACCGTGACCGGCCCGATCGAGAAGGCATTCCGCGAAACCGGCGGATCTGCGGCGTGGGGCCTGCCGCTGAGCGACGCGCGCCCGACCGACGATGGAGGACAGTTCCAGCCGTTCGAACGCGGCGTCTTCTACACCGATCCTGCGGTCGACCACGGCATCGCCCATGTGGTGTACGGGGCGATTCTGGCGAAATGGGGCGAACTCGGCTGGGAGCGTGGCTATCTCGGATACCCGGCCAGCAACGTCTACCAGCTGTCCACGGGAGGCTTCGCCATACCGCTGATCGGCTACTTCGGCGACACCCCCGGTCGCTGGAGCAAGTTCGAGCACGGCGTGATCTATTGGTCCGAGCCATCGGGTGCACACGCCGTATCCGGACCGGTCTACGACATCTGGAGCAGAACCGGATACGAAAGCGGCTCTTACGGTTACCCGATCGGCGACCAGTACCCCTCCCCCGGCGGCGTAGCCCAGAACTTCCAGCGCGGAACCATCACTGCGAAGTAGCCAAGCTGCACGCACTCCCCTCACTCGATTGAGGTGCAGCAGCTGGGAGGTTCGGACGCTGGCCGTTGCTCATCGTGCCGTAGGGCGATGTGACCGACCGATGGATGTCCTCAGACGCCTGCCATCGTCTGATCGACGACTTCGGCAATCGGCGCTTTCCGGCCTTGTCCTTGTAGACCTCGAACTTTCGAGATGCCCGCCCGGCTAGGGCAGGCCCGGTCCAAGGGGAGGTGAAACAACCTCGCCGGACGGGAACGAGGGGCCCAGAAGGTTCGCCCAAGACCACTCAGCTGAGCGGTTGTACTGGCTTGACGGGCCCTTTGACGCGATGCGCCGAAAATTTACGATAGAACTTCTTGTTACCAACTAGAAATATTACTGAACACTCGCTACTTTGTGGTGAACCGGGTCGACGATGACCAGGTGAGGTGGTCAAGGCCACCTGATGATGGAGTAGCTATGCGTTCGCTATTTTCATATATCGCCCGGGTGGCGATCGTGTCTGTCGTATTCGCCCTCGGCGCGATGTCGGCGGCGACCGGGATCGCGGTCGCCGATCCGGCTCCGGTGCCGGTGCAACCACCACTGCCGTTTCCCATCCCGCCGATGCCCCCGGAGCTCGACCCGGCCTTCTACAATCCGCCTCCGGACGTGGTCGC